>JAIFNL010000144.1 GCA_020047755.1 Bacteroidota bacterium | reverse complement strand
ATTTTACAAATAGGGGCAAAGCTTTTGTTACTGAAATTCAACAGAATGGAAGCTATACCGCATGTTCAATAGACGAAGATATTTCTCATTCGCTCAACTTATTATCTAATTTTTTACTTGCGAAAAAGAGCATATATGATTTTATATTAGCTTTTGGAGGTTATTTGCCTATTTTTAGTGCACCTGTTTTTTCTAAATGGTTAGGTATAAGGTTAATAACTATGATTAGAGGCAATGATTTTGATAGTGCTTTGTTTACGCCCAAACGTAGAGATATTCTTTTTTACGCATTAGAAAAATCCGAGCTTATTCCGTCAATTAGAACTGAATTTATTGCAAATGGAATTAATTTATCTGATTGGAAATTAAGCAAAAGCGATTTGAAAAATGCAAAAAAATGGAAAGAAAAAAATGTACAAAAACAGGCAAGAATAATTGGTTTGTTTGGTCATTTAAAACAAAAAAAAGGAATTGATTTTTTTATTGAAGCCTTATGTTTATCAATGATTTCGAGCAAAATTCATTTGCTTATCGTTGGCGATTTGCCTACTGAAACCCAAGAATTACTTGCTATTTCACAAATTTCATACTCGCAGTATGATTTTATGGATAAATATGAACTCTTATCGTACTATCCTGTTTGTCATGCAGTTGCGCTTCCTTCTTTTTACGATGGGATGCCTAATGTTTTGCTCGAAGCTGGTGGACTTGCAATTCCGTTTATAGCTGCTGATATTCATGGAATTAGCGATGTTTTGAGCGCAGGAGAACATGGTTTTTTGTTTGAAGTAGGAAATTTAAATGCTTGTGCACATGCGTTGTTTGATTTTGTAAATACAGAAGAAAATATTTTGCAAGAAATGGGTAACAAAATGAAAAAACACATTGAAGAAAATTTTTCTGACACACTTGAAACACAAAAATATTTTAGTCTTCTTTCTGAATTAATGAAATAAAATATTTTATGGCTTTTAATTATATTAAAAGTTTTATTTTTTTAGTGTATAATATTCAATTTATAATAAATATTTAAAAATCTTAAATTTATGAGAATGAAAATAACGTACAATTCTCCCGTAGTCTTAACTTTTTCTATTTTGTCGGTAGGACTTTATTTCTTAAACAGTTTGTTGGCAAATGCACTTGATCCTATTTTGATTTTGCAGCCGACTTTTGATAATCAGTCAATTAGTAATTATGTGGCTTTATTTACTTACACATTAGGTCATGCCGATACTGCTCATTTATTGGGCAACATGTCGCTTTTTCTTATTTTGGGTCCTATAATTGAAGAAAAATACGGAAGTAGGAGTTTATTTTTTATGATGCTTGTAACTGCTTTAATAACAGCATTGTTCCAAATTTCTATGTTTAGCTATGGATTGATGGGAGCAAGTGGTATAGTGTTTATGCTCATTATTTTATCGTCTTTTACAAAAACAGAAAAAGGTGGAATTCCGCTTACTTTTTTATTAGTTATCGCTTTGTATTTGGGCACTGAAATTGTAAAAAGTTTTCAGGCAGACCAAATTTCACAATTTGCTCATATTATTGGCGGTTTAATTGGTAGTGTTTTTGGGTTTGTTGCGCGCAAAAAGCAAGTTTATGTTCAGGTAGTTGATCAAAGACCGTTGTAAATATTTCCGTTCTTTTATTTTTAGACTATATCTAATTTAATATTTATAACGATGAAATTTTTAGAAAAATATAGTAAACTATTATTTTTTATATTTTTTAGTTTTGTTGTATTCAGTGCAAATGCGCAAAAAATAAATTCGAAAAATATTGCAAAAATGATAGAGAAATCGCCAGAGCAAACCAATTCTTTTACTGGCTTTGCGCTTTACGATTTGCAAGAAAAAAAGATGATAGCCGAATATAATTCAAATCGCTATTTTATTCCTGCTTCTAATACAAAATTAGTTTCTTTTTATGCAGGCTTGGAAATTTTAGGCGACAGTTTGCCTGCTTTAAAATATTATGTTGAAAATGACACATTATTTTTTACAGGTTCAGGTGACCCTTCGTTTTTAAATTTCGACATTCATACATACAATCCTGTGTATGATTTTTTGGCAAAAAGAACCGAAAAACTTTGTTACCTAGAAGGTGCTTATACAAGTGAAGCTTATGGAGTAGGCTGGGCTTACGATGATTACAACGAGTATTTTCAACCCGAAAGAACAAATTTTCCTATTTATGGAAATATTTTGCGCTTCGAGGGCGATGACAAAGGTAATTATTCTTTTTTACCAAGGTATTTTAAACCATATTTTATTGAAAATAAGCAAGTTCAACGAAAATATACAAAAGTAGAAAGGGCTGTTGCCGAAAACAAATTTCAATATTTTCCGCTACCTTACAAGAAGTTTGAGCAAGATGTTCCGTTTAAAACATCTACTGACTTGATGCTGAAATTGCTTAGCGATACATTAAATAAAGCTGTTTTTTATTCAAAAACAACTACTGAACGTTTAGAAAAACTTAAAAAAGCACATGTTTTAAAAAGTATTCCGGTAGATTCGCTCTATAAACAAATGCTTTATGTTAGTGATAACTTTATGGCTGAGCAAGTGCTTTTAATGTGTTCATTTACAATGAATGATAGTTTAAATACTGATTTTGCCATTCGCTATACAACTCAAAAATACTTAGCTGATTTACCCGATAAATTGCGCTGGGTAGATGGTTCGGGTTTGTCGCGCTATAATTTGTTTTCGCCTCGTGATTTTGTGTTTTTACTCGAAAAGATTTCCAAAAAACGCACCATTGAGCAACTCTATAATTTAATGCCAGTGGGTGGAGTTTCTGGCACCATCAAAAATTACTACAAAGCTGACAAACCTTATATAATCGCTAAAACTGGTACTCTTTCAAACAACCACAGTTTGAGTGGTTTTTTAATTACAAAAAATGGTAAAGTTTTGATTTTCAGTTTTATGAACAATCATTATTTGGGAAGTGCTTCGGGTGTGAAAGAGATGATGACGCGCATTTTGTGGCATATTCATTTGAATTATTAAAAAAACCAAAAAACTTTATAAAAAAACTTCCCAAAAGAATTAATTTTTTGGGAAGTTTTTTGTTTCCTTTTGCCAAAATCTATTCTTGAATAAGTTCAATTTCGTCAAAAGCAATGGTTTGGCGACCACAAACTCTTAATCCAATGTAAGTTATGTTCATATAATTAAAATCGCCAGAATTTATCAGTTTGTCGTTTATAAAATATTCGTAATTATTTGAATCAACCTTGATTAGCATGGTGATAGGTGTTTTTTCGTCGCTCATAATTCCAGTTGGAAGAAATTCAGGAGTCAAAACGTATTCGCCATTTTCAGAGCGTACTGCGCGCGAATCGCCCGTACTGCGTGTTTGAAACGCGGTATAATTCAAATCGTCGGACATGAGCATGATGCCAAAATTGGCATCTTCGCCCGTTATCCAGTTCATTTTCACTTTAATAGTGTATTTACTTACGTTTGCTGGTGGCAATTCAATTTTGGGCGTTGTAACTGCCCAATAACATTGCTCGGCATCGTTGGTTGTGAGAATATATTTTCCATTTTCCAGCTTACTTTCTTTTATCGCTTTATTTTTTTCTTCCCATTGTGTTGTTGGCGATTTTTGGTCGAAATTATCTGAAAATAAAATATTTCCGTTTTGTGTATTTTTTACTTCAATACTGTTAAAACTAACACTTTGCTTGTCGCAAATTCTCAAAGCAAATGAGTTGAAAGGAGCGATTTGAAAAACACCTTCGTGTGTTAAAGTTCCGTTTACAAAATGTTGAAAATGAGTATTATTTACTTTTAGTTCTTGCACTACCTCGTTTTTTTGCGAAAAACCAACACTTTTCCATTCATTATTTTTAATCCAGCCGGCTGCTTGGTAAATAGCTTGTGCTGTATTGCCATCGGCTCTAAGTACAAAGGTATAATAATTTTCGGTATTTTGCATTAACATTAGTCCATATTCATCGTAAGCTCCTCTATTCCATTTTGATACTAATTTTATGCTGTATTGTTGGGGGAAGCTCAATTCTATATCGTCCCAGAAACACCAGTCGGCTTTGTTGGCAAAAAAAGTGTAGCTACCATTTTCGATGTTTCGTTTGTTTTCAAAGTCGTTGAAAATATCCCAGTGGTGGTTGTTATTATCAAATTTTTCGACAAAGTGCATCGGAGGAATAGGCGGCTCTTGGTTTATTTTGTTCATTATAATTCTAAACACTATAAATCCAACAACTACAGCAATTACAATAATCCAAGTTCTTCGTTTATTTGTTTTTGCTGCTTTTGCTTGCATTTCGGCTCTAATTTGCTTTTCTATTGCATCTACATCTTTACGCGATAGATTGGTCAATTCAACCAAAGCCTCTTTGTTTGAGTCGATTAGATTAGAACTTTCAGTTTTTTCTTGAAGTTCTCTATCTTTTTCAATTACTCGTTTTCGTAATTCTTCGAGTATTTTTTGTTCGTTTTTTTTATTCACAGCTAAATGTTTATTTATATGTTTATAAACAATTAATTATATTCAAATAATATTTTCTTCTTTTTGTAATTTAAATGCAATTTACAAAAAAAAATGAATTTAGTCAATAAAATTCTTTTTAATAAATTTATTTTGTATCAATTTTTTTTATTTTCGTTCATAATTCGTTCTATGTCTTCTATTTCTATTGGAATATTTTCCATCAAATCAATAGGAATATCATCTACCAAAATATCGTTTTCGAGCCTAATGGCAATATTTTCATCGTCGATGTAAAGAGCAGGTTCGCAGCTCAAAACCATTCCTTTTTCTAGGGGGTTGTAATATGAACCTACGTCGTGCACATCTAAGCCCATAAAATGCGATGTTCCGTGCATAAAGTATTTCATTACCAGAGGCTTGTCTGGATTTTGATGGTCTAGTTCTTCTTGCGAAAAAAGTCCGAGTTGAACACATTCTTGAGCCATAAATTCTTTTATTTTTTTATTGTATTGCTCTATAATTGTACCTGGAACTAATAATTTTTTAGCTTTTTTGAGTACTCTCAAAACGGCTTCGTACACCTCTTTTTGGCGTGGAGTGAATTTACCATTTGCTGGAAAAGTTCTTGTGCAATCGGCGGAATAATTGGCATATTCAGCTCCAAAATCCATTAAAACCAATTCGCCATTTAGGCATTTTTTATTGTTTTTCACATAGTGAAGCACTAAACCGTTTGCACCTGAGGCTACTATGGGGGCGTAGGCGTGCCCATTTGCGCCGTTTCGTATAAATTCGTGAGTCAATTCTGCTTCAATTTCATACTCCAATACGTCTGGTTTTGTGAATGTTAGCACTCGTTTGAATGCGCTATTGGTAATGTCGATGGCTTTTTGCATTAACTCTATTTCTACCGGTTTTTTTATCAAGCGCAAATTGGTAATGTGTGGAGCTAATCGTTTGAATTTATGGAGTGGATAATTTTTTTTGAGAGTATTTAAAAAACGAAAATCGCGGCTTTCTATATCGGTTGAATATTTTGAAAATTCATTGATATTCAAGTAGATATTTTCTGAATTGAGTATTAAATTTCGGCTAATGTTGCTAAATTCATCTAAATATTTAATCATTGAAATGCCCGAAATTTCTTGGGCTTCTTTTTTACTCAATCGGTAGCCATACCAGCGTTCTTTTGTTTTTTCGGGGCGTTCGATGAATAAAACTTCTTGTAATTCAGCATCTGGGTGATTTGGGCACAAAACTAATATACTTTGTTCTTGCTCAATGCCTGTAAAGTAAAAGAAATCAGAACTTTGCCTGTAAGGGAAAGTTTGGTCGCCATTTCTTGGCATCTCGTCGTTTGAGTTTATAATGGCAATTGAATTTTCTTTTAACTTTTCTTTTAATTGACTTCTGTTTTGCAAAAAGAAAGTTGTTTCTATTTTTGAGTAGCGCATTTTTCTGTTTTTGAGTGAATTATAATTGTTGTTTTGTCATTATAATCAAAGCAGTAATTTTTTTTTACCGTTTTGCCAAATGTTTAAAAAAAATCTTTTTACAAATTTATTAAAAATATTTATATTTGAACAAAAAACTGAATAAAAAAAGTTTAAAAGAACGATTTCTATTTATTTATTTTCTTTCAAGTATTATTTATTTTGAGCAATTATTTTAAGCGTGTTGTGATTTTTTTTTCGAGTATATTCTATTTAAATTATTAATTATGAAAGTATTAGGATTAGATTTTGATGTTTTGGATAAGTCTGTTTGGCTTTTAATAGCCGTCAATGTTTATCCTATAATAGGAGTGCTGTTTTTCGATTGGAATTATTTGTCCGTTGTGGTGCTCTATATCATTGAAACATTTATCATTGGCTTATTTAATGTGCCAAAAATGATTATGGCAAGAGGCGAACCGGCACAGCTCAAAAGCACACAAAAAACTTCAAATTCTAAGGAACTTGCGCTAGGTCGTGGCTGTTTGAAACTGTTTTTAATTCCTTTTTTTCTGTTTCATTTCAATGCTTTTGTGCTTGGGCAATCTATTTTTGTTTTTGTGATTAGCAGTCAATTTGGTGGTTTGGATACTTCGTTTGATAGCTTTTACAATTTAGAATTTGGTATGAATATTTTACTCCTTTTATTTGGGCATGCTTATTCTTTTTATTTTTATTTCATAAAAAAGAAAGAATATTTATTGGTTTCGGAAGACCAACTAATGTTACAACCTTACAAACGTATTTTCATTCAACAGTTTACCGTTATTTTTGGGGTGTTTGTTATTTTAGCAACAGGAGCTCCAATATTCTTTTTGGTGATGCTGATTGTGTTTAAACTGTTTTTTGACCTCCGCGCACATTATAAAATGAAAGATATTTTTTCGGAATTTCACCAAGCAAAATAGTTTTTTTTAGATATTTTAAATAAATCGAATAAATTTTCTTTAAACATGTTTCGTTATTAATAAAAAATACTTTACATTTGCAGCCGCAAAAAGTTTATGCTAAAAATTGATAGTATAACTATTTTAAACGAATGAAAATACATCAATCGGTTTTTGTTTAAATATCTCATTATTAGAAATTTAAGTATGCAAAAATTGATAAAAATATTCATAAATAAACATATTAAAAAAACAACTATTTACAAATGCAAAACAAAGGAGCAATAATTACTTTTGCAATTGCCTTAGCTTTGGTAAGCTTATATCAGCTTTCTTTTTCGTGGATTACCGCCGGAGTAAAGAACGATGCCAAGGAATTTGCAAAAGGGGACGCTAAAAAAGAATTATTTTATTTAGATTCTGTAAAAACACAACCAGTTTATAACTTTTTGTGGATGCGTAAATTTACTTTGCGCGAGTGCCAAGAAAGAGAACTAAACTTAGGGCTTGACTTAAAGGGCGGTATGAACGTAACGTTAGAAGTTTCGGTACCGGATTTAATTCAAAACATGGCAAACAACAGCAAAGATTCAGTTTTTGTAAAAGCCATAAACGAAGCTAAAAAAATGCAGAAAAACAGCCAAGAAGATTTTGTTACTCTTTTTGGTAAGGCTTGGGAAAAAGTAGCCCCCAATGCAAAAATGGCATCAGTTTTTGCCACTTTAGAGTTAAAAGAAAAAGTTACTTACAGCACTTCTAACGAAGATGTATTGAAAGTAATTAGAGACGAAACTCAAGCGGCTATCACTAACTCTTTCAATATTTTACGTACTAGAATTGACCACTTTGGTGTGGCTCAGCCCAACATTCAGCAGTTGGAAAATAGTGGACGTATTTTGGTGGAGTTGCCTGGTGTAAAAGACCCTGCTCGTGTTCGTAAGTTATTGCAAGGAACTGCAAATTTAGAATTTTGGGAAACTTATTTCAACGAAGAAGTTTTTCAATATTTGCAAACTGCCAACGATAAATTGAAATTAATCAATGAAGGCGGCGACGACAAAAAAGTAACAAACGATTCACTAGCAACAAGCGAAGTTGCTGCTGCTGATTCTACTAAGAAGGATTCGACCCTAAAAGATACTACAAAAGCAAGTACCGAACTTGCTATTCTCGACGAGATTAAAAAAGATACATCGGCAGTTTTGAACGAAAGTGCAAATATGTACAAGAAAAACAATCCGTTGTTTTTTGTTTTAAATCCGAATGTAAACGCTCAAAACCAATTAGAGCATAGTGCTGCGGTAGGTATTACTGAGCTTAAAGATACTTCAAAAGTAAATGCTTATTTGCGTATGCAAAAAATCGCTGAAATTTTCCCACGCGATTTGAAATTACTTTGGGAGGTTAAACCTTTCATTACTAACGACAAAGGCGAGTATTACCGCTTAGTTGCTATCAAAGTGAAAGACCGCGATGGAAAACCAGCTTTGAGTGGCGATGTAATTGTAGATGCAAATGCAGACTTTGCTCAAAACCAAGCTAACTCGGTAGTAAACATGTCGATGAACGGCGAAGGTGCTAAAATTTGGGCACGTTTGACCAAAGACAATGTGAACAGACAAATTGCTATTGTTCTCGACAATTATGTATATTCTTTTCCTAACGTAAATGGCGAAATAACCGGCGGTCGTTCAGAAATTTCGGGCAATTTCACTATCAACGAGGCACAAGATTTGGCGAACGTATTAAAATCGGGTAAACTTGATGCTCCTGCTAAAATTATAGAAGAAGAAATTGTAGGTCCAACATTAGGTAAAGAAGCAATTAACAACGGTTTGATGTCGTTTGTTATCGCATTTTTCCTTGTATTGCTTTACATGTGGTTATTCTATAGAAAAGCCGGTTTGATTGCAAACCTTGCTCTTTTAGCTAACTTATTCTTCATTTTTGGAGTTTTAGCTTCGTTAGGTGCTGTGCTTACTTTGCCTGGTATTGCTGGTATTGTGCTTACTATGGGTATGGCAGTAGATGCCAACGTACTTATCTTTGAGCGCGTTAGAGAAGAATTAAGTTTAGGAAAAGGTCTTCGCTTGGCAATAGCCGATGGTTACAAAAATGCTTATTCTGCTATTATCGACGGTAACGTTACTACTTTATTAACAGGAGTTGTGCTTTATGTTTTTGGACACGGACCTATCAAAGGTTTTGCTACTACATTGATTATTGGTATTTTAACATCAGTGTTTAGTGCTATTTTCATTACAAGAATTATTTTTGCAACCTTACTTGAAAAAGACAAACCAATTAGTTTCTCTGCTAAATTTTCTGAAAAAATATTTAGTAATTTCAATTTCGATTTCTTAGGAAACCGCAAAATTGCTTATTTTATTTCAGGAACATTTATTATCTTGAGTATCGTTTCTTTATCGATAAGAGGCTTAAACCAAGGTGTTGATTTCAAAGGTGGTAGAACTTATGTAGTTCGCTTTACCGAGCAAGTTACTACTCAAAAGGTAGCTTCAGCTTTATCTAAAACATTAGGCAGCGCGCCCGAAGTGAAAACTTTTGGTGAAGAAGGAATGAAAATAACTACTGCTTATTTGATTGATAAAGAAGGTGAAAACGTAGATAACGAAGTTGAAACTGCTATTTATGAAGGTTTAAAACCCATTATTGGAAAAGACGTTACGTTTGAACAATTTAGTACAGACTACAAAATGTCTTCACAAAAAGTAGGTCCTTCGGTGGCTGATGATATTAGAATTGCGGCTGTTTATGCCATTCTTTTCTCGCTTATCATTATGTTTATTTACATTTTCATTCGTTTTAGCAACTGGCAATTTGCTATGGGTGGCATTGTAGCACTTACACACGATGCCATGATTGTAATCGGTACATTTTCAATGTTTCATGGAATTTTACCTTTTAACTTAGAAATCGACCAAGCCTTTATTGCGGCAATTCTTACGGTAATTGGTTATTCCATTAACGATACGGTGATAGTGTTCGATAGGATACGTGAATACGTGAATATTGGAAAACGTGGAACTGTAAAAGAAGTGTACAACTCGGCAATGAATACAACTTTGAGCCGTACTATTAACACTTCGGGTACTACTCTGGTGGTTTTGCTTGCTATCTTCATCTTTGGTGGTGAGGTAATTAGAGGATTTGTTTTTGCAATGCTTGTAGGTATTACAGTTGGAACATATTCTTCTATTTTTGTTGCAACTCCTATCACTTTCGATTCTATGCGCAAGCAAAATGAATTAAAAGACCAAGAGCAAGCCGAATTGAAGAAAAAGAAAAAAGCTACCGTATAGTTTGTTTTTAAGCAAACTCAAACATACTATCCGAAAAGGAAAGCTAACTTATTTTAGCTTTCTTTTTCGGATTTTTTTTTAGAATAAATCTCGTAGAACTGTCCTAAACTTATTTCAAAGAAAATTTTCTTGTTGCTATTTTATATTTTTTTTAGATTTTGACGAGTTTAATTATTTGATAAAAAGGTATTTATACTTAGAAAAATCTTTTTATCAAAATAATGTTTAAAAATATAGAAAAATACTTTAAGAACGTAATTTTTTTTTATACTTTAGTATTCTAAAAAAAAGGTAATATTTGCTGTGAAAAGCATTTTTTTATAAAAGAAAAAGCGTAAAAAATTCAAATAGACCAACTGAAAAACAAGTAATTATGGAGATAAAAGATAACAATATAAACAAAAAATTAGAGCAATCGGAATTAGTAGATAGCACTAATGAAAAGAAAACGGCAAAAAAGGACAACATAACTCAGCAAGCTGCTGAAAATAAAGATTATGATTCTGTTTTGAATAGTAGTTTGTGCGATGAATTTTTTAATAAATTTGAAAATTACAAAGAGCAATCTATTCAAACTCAGCGATTCAAATATAATGACGTTCAGGCACTTATCAAAAGATTATCGCGCATTACCGATTTTAAGATTAAAAATCTAGGCAAATCGGTTGAAGGTCGCAACATCAATCAAATTAAAATAGGCAAGGGCAAAGTAAAAGTATTGCTTTGGTCGCAAATGCACGGCGATGAACCCACCGGAACTGCTGCTATTTTTGATGTTTTGAATTTCTTTCAAAAAGAAGACGAATATTCAGAATTGAAAAAACAGCTTTTAAACAATTTGTCTATTTACTTTGTGCCAATGGTAAACCCCGATGGTGCTGAAGTATTTAGCCGCCGAAATGCCTTAGATATTGATTTAAACCGCGATGCAATAACTCAAACGGCACCAGAATCCAAGATTTTGACCAAAGTAAGAGCTGACCTTTTGCCCGATTTTGGTTTCAACTTGCACGATCACAATCAGCATTACCGTGTTGATGGAACCACAAATTCGGCTATTATTTCGCTTTTAGCTCCTGCTTTCGACGAAGCCGAAAATATTAACCCGATAAGAGTTAATTCGATAAAATTGGTTGTTGGCTTGAATAATTTGCTCGAAAAATATATTCCAGGTCACATTGCTCGTTTCCGCTCTACCTTTGATGCACGTTGCTTTGGCGACCAATTCCAAAAAGCCGGAACCAGCACAATTTTGATTGAAGCCGGAAATATTCTCGATGACCCTGAAAAACAGCTTGTTCGTAAGTTCAATTTTCTACTTATTTTGTGCAGTTTAATTAGCATAGCCGAAGGTAGTTACGAGCAAGAAGATATAAAAAAATACGACAAAATTCCGTTTGTAAAGCAAGATTACTTTGATTTGATAATCAGAAATGCACAAATCAAAGGCGAAGGGAAGCTTTTTAATGTAGATATAGGAATCGACCGCGATGAAGTAACTATATTAGATGGCAAAAACGACAAAAATTATATCAAAAGCAAAATTCGCGATTTGGGTGATTTAGCTGCTTACGGTGCTTACGAAGAATTTGATGCTAGTGGCTACGAAGTGGAAGCAGGAAGAATTTTCCCACAAGTTTTGAACTCCATTCGCTCGTTGAAAAAACTGAATTTTGAAACGTTTGTGGATTTGTTGAAAATGGGTTATACTACATTGAAGCTAAAAAAATTACCTTATGGAGTTGATTTTAGCCGATTGCCTATCAATTTAGTGGCAGGAAACAAGGAAGTAAACAATGCAGTAAAAT
Source organism: Bacteroidota bacterium (assembly GCA_020047755.1). Classification (GTDB taxonomy): domain Bacteria; phylum Bacteroidota; class Bacteroidia; order Bacteroidales; family JAIFNL01; genus JAIFNL01. The sequence goes on along the minus strand of JAIFNL010000144.1, from coordinate 49,619 downwards.
TAAATAACAAGGCAAATTTCATTTTGAAAAAGCACGGTTTGGTGGTAGCTGTAATTGTGAATGGGTTTTTCTATGCACTTGAAGAGTAATTAAAATACAAAAATAAATAAAGCCGCACAAAAAAATAAAACATTTGTGTGGCTTTTTTGCTTTACCCTTATTCTGTTAGTGTTTTGGGCAGCTTAATGGTGAAACAAGTAGCCACGTTTTTTTCCGATTCTACATTAATTTTGCCACCATGTTTCTCTATAATTTTTTTTACAATATACAAACCTAAGCCTTTGTTTTCGGCGTTTTTGCTGTATGTAACAAACGGTTTGAAGATATTTTCGTATTCCGATTTTTCAATTCCAATACCGGTGTCGGTAAATTTTATAGTTACAAAACCTTGATTGTCAATAATTTGTATTTTTATTTTACCCGAAAGAAAAATTGCATTGATTGAGTTTTCGAGCAAGTTAGACCAAACAGAAATCATTTCATCTTTGTTGCAAAAAAATGGTTCAATTGTATCTAATTCTTGAATAATCTCTATTTGCTTGGACGCTAATTTTTTGTCGTGCAAAATAATTACTTCTTGAATTTGACTTGCTATGCTATGATAATCACGATTTTGAATCAATTTGCTATCTTCATATTCCATTGCAGGGCTAGAAATTTCGCGCTCTTGAGTTTCGTATTTTTGCAGTAACCGTTTGATTTGCTCTTGTTTAAAGCTTAATTCGATATTTTGATCTGATATTTTTTTATTACGGAGTGTTAATTCATAATTTCTATCGTTAATTAATTTATTTTTTTCTTCAAGTAGCGCGTTGGCTTTTTTTCGCATAGTGTTGCGTTTGCTAATGAGTAAGATAAAAATACTCAGAAATACAATTAATGATATGCCCGCAATTATTTGTAACTCAAGTAATTTCTTTTCCGTTTCTTTTATATTTAAGTCTTTGATTAAAAATTTTTTCTCTGTGTCGGTTCTTTCTTTTTCAAAAGTGTATGTATTTTCCCACACATTTTCATTGAAAATTTCGTCGCGAAGCGAATTGTGTGTTTTTAACATTATGTAGGCATTTTTGTAATCTTCTAGTTCAAAGTAATATTCGGCTGCATCGATGTAAGGCTTTATTTTATAAGTATTTAGCACAGAGCGGCTGTCGATTTCCAAACTTTTAAGAACCGTAGCGAGTGCATTTTTATAATCACGCTTTGCGGCATAAGCTTTTGCAAGTATTTGATGATATAGTGCTAATTTTTGTGGTTCAATGGTTGTGTCGCAAAAGGTAATTGCTTGATTCATAATATTTATAGCACTATCATTGTGTTGCATTTTAAGCAATGCAATAGCGTACATGCTTTGAATGTCTGCCTTGTAATTTTTATTTCCTTCTTGTTCTATAATCGACAAGCTTTTTTGAAAATAAAACTCAATACTGTCTGTTTTACCTAACTCAGTGAAAGTTAGTCCTAAATGAGCATAATTGTAAGCCAAAGAAGCATATTTGTCGGCTTGTTTATTAAAAAAACATGCTTTTCTAAAATAAACCAATGCTTCGCTGTATTTGTGCTGTTCGAGCATAGATAACCCTATATTACTGGTTGCTACACTTTTGCCAAAAACATCATTTATTTTTTCAAAATAGAAAATCGATTCGTTGTATATGTCGGTTCCTTTTTTAAAATCTTCTAAAATAAAATAAATATTGCCAACTTCAATTAATGTCCAACCTATAAATCGGTCATTTCCTTGTGTTTGCCTTAAATTTTTCAATACGTTTGCATACGCATTGAGTGATAAATTATATATTCGATATTGCTTATATAAGATACCTATTTTTGAATGCCAATTGATATTTGATTTTTTTGTTTCGAAGGCAGCCGTTGTTTTCAAACCCTGTTGTGCGTAGAACAGGGCGGAGTCGTAATTAAATTTTCGGTATTCATCAAAAAGTGTATTGAGTATATCGTTCTTTGTTTCTTGCTCTATTTTGAGTTCGTCAAAAATAAGTAGAAGTTTCTTTAAACTATCAATTCTTTGATAATTTTGAGAATAACTACTGTTAAAGGTTAAAAAAAACAGAATATAAATTGCCAGTTTCTTCATTTAGCACCAATAGTATTATATATTTAAAAGACATTTATCTTTTATTAAATTATATTTTTTTATGCTATAATTGATTTGAAAATTTACTAAATTTACAAAAAAAAAACATACAAACAAGTATTTTTTTCTTTTTTATATTTTTTGATTTTTTTTTGAGTGTATTGGGCTATTTTATTCTTGCTAAATGAATAAGCTTTGTTACTTTTGTACCAAATCTTAAAAATTTAATTTACTTCAATTATGAACAAAATCGCTTTAGTTACAGGTGCTACGTCGGGCATAGGAAAGGCTACTGCTACTATGTTAGCAAAAAATAACTATCATTTAATTATAACAGGCAGGAGAAAAGAAAGGCTAGCAGAATTGGCTCTTTCGCTTCAAAAGGAATTTAATGTGCAAACGCTTGAACTAAATTTTGATGTTCGGAATCGCGAAGAAGTTCAAAATTCGATAGCACAGATTCCCGAAAATTGGAAAAATATCGATATTTTAGTTAATAATGCGGGTTTAGCCTCAGGTTTGAGCTTAATTCACGAAGCCGATATCGACGATTGGGAAAAAATGATTGATACCAACGTAAAGGGACTTTTGTACATTTCGCGCCAAATAATGCCACTTATGGTAAATCGGAAAAAAGGGCATATTATCAACATTAGCTCCATAGCTGGAAAAGAAACTTACCTCAAAGGCAATGTGTATTGTGCTACAAAACACAGTGTTGAGGCTCTAACAAAAGCCATGAGAATTGATTTGTTACCTTTTGGAGTTAAAGTAACATCTATCAGTCCGGGCATGGTGGAAACCGAGTTTTCTGAAGTTCGCTTTCATGGCGACAAACAAAAAGCAGCTGAGGTTTACAAAGGGCTAACTCCTCTTTTTGCGCAAGATATAGCCGATGCTATCGAATTTGCTATAACTCGACCTAATCATGTGAATATCAATGATATATTGATTATGCCCACTGCTCAAGCCAATTCGTCGCACACGCATAGAGTGTGATAAAAAAGAAGTGTAAACGTTAGATTAGCAGCACTAAAAGCAATAGAAATTTTGCTTTTGCGTTTCTAAACTATACGTAAAAATGAAATTAGAGAGCTTCTAAAGAATCAAAATTTTGATATATTTTTAGAAGTTCTCCTAAAAAATAGACAATCGAAAGGAGATAGTTTTCAATTTGTTGTAAACCAAGAGTTTATCTTAAAGTTATAGGTGTAGTTATTCTAAAAACAAACAACTAATAAATTTCAAATTACACAAAACTTGATTTAAAAATTAATTAGTTTGCAAAAATTGATTAATTTTGCAAAATATAATACAAAACGAATTGATAAGTAAGTGATTAAAATTAGTTTATATTAAAATCATAATATCTGTGTATCTGTGGCGGAAAATATTGCCACAAATATATAGATAAATAAGCATTAATATAAACTAAATTCAAACAGAAATTTTGGAGAATGAACATGTTCGATTGAAAAATAATACATTAAAAATGTCGATATATAGCTAATATACAAATTATTAGCACATTGGGACAATTCATTTTAAAAACAAATTTTACGCGCAAACTGATTGATAATTTGCATGCAGACACAGTTAATTAGTCAAAAAATTTCATTAAAAATACAATTAAAACTTATGAAGAAATATATTTTACTTTTTCTTACTATCCTTTTCGTTGTGCCTTCATGTAAGTACGATGATGGTCCGTTTATAAGTATTTACACGAAAACAGAGCGTATAGTGGGAAACAAATCTTTTAAAAAAGTATTGGTAGATGGCGAAGATATTACAACCGATTATAAAGACCAATACGTCGAATTTTTCAAAAATGGAAGTTTTGTTTGGTATATTTACGACAACAATATTTTGAAAGAAACATATCCGGGCACTTGGACTCTTTCAGATAATAAAAAGCGTTTGGCAATGCTAGTTTACTTTGAATCAGAAACTTACTCTTGGGATTGGGAAATTAAAAGGCTAACTTACGCCGATACATATTTAGAATCCACCAACAAAGATGGCAAAATTGTTCGCTGGGAATTGTACAAATCGTATTGATTAGTATAAATTGTTTAATTCATTCATTAGCAGTACTAAAGATAATTTTGTATCTGTTATACTTACTATTCTGAAATATTATTTGTATTTTCACGTTTCTTTTTCTTGAAATAGGTATTATATTTGTTGCCTTTTTTGAATGAAAAGAGTATTTTTGTAAATTAAAATAATTAAAGTTGACATATTGCAAAAAGAAAAATTATGAGCAATGTAAATGTTAGAAATAAAAAAGCTTGGCATCACTACGAAATTGAAGACAAATTTGTAGCAGGAATTGCATTGTGGGGCACGGAAATAAAATCACTTAGAGAAGGCAAAGCTAGCTTGAACGATTCTTTTTGTTATTTCTTTAATAATGAGTTATTTGTAAAGATGCACATTGCCGAATACACTTACGGAACTTACAACAACCACGAAGCCAAAAGAGATAGAAAATTATTACTTTCTCGCCGCGAATTGGATAAATTAGAAGAAAAAAAAGACCAAAAAGGCTATACAATTGTGCCTTTAAATCTTTTTATAAACGATAGAGGGTTGGCAAAATTAGAGATTGCGCTTGCTAGAGGTAAAAAAACATTCGATAAACGCGAAGATTTAAAAACAAAAGACACAAAACGCGAAATGGACAGAATGATGAAAAGATAATTTATTATTAGATTTTCTGTCGCTATTGATTTTTTTTATCATTTATTTGTGCTTTTTATAAAATTAAAATGGATAATATTCAAGTATTGGGTGCGCGTGAGCACAACCTTCAAAACATTGATGTAGAGATACCTCGCAATAAATTAACAGTAATTACAGGTTTGAGCGGAAGCGGAAAATCATCGTTGGCTTTCGACACTATTTATGCCGAAGGACAAAGACGCTATATCGAAACTTTTTCGGCTTATGCTCGCCAGTTTTTGGGCGGGTTGGAGCGCCCCGATGTGGATAAAATCACTGGACTAAGCCCCGTAATTTCGATTGAACAGAAAACTGTAAACAAAAATCCTCGTTCTACCGTTGGCACTACCACCGAAATTTATGATTTTTTGCGCTTGCTTTTTGCCAGAGCAGGCATTGCCTATTCTTACGAAACAGGCGAAAAAATGGTAAAATATACGGAAGAACAAATTATAAATCTGATACAAGAGCAATTTTCGGGAAAAAAAGTATTTTTGCTTGCACCTGTTGTAAAAAGCAGAAAAGGACATTACAAAGAACTTTTTGAGCAAATACGCAAAAAAGGCTTTTTGAGTGTGCGTGTAAATGGCGAAATAATGGAAATTGTTCCGGCAATGAAACTCGACAGATACAAAACACACAACATTGAAATAGTAATAGATAAATTGCTTATTCCAGCAAAAGAACTGTTTGAAAATAAGGAAGATTTAGATGTAAAAAGGTTAAAATCCTCAATTCAAACGGCAATGAAACACGGCGAGGGAATTATTATGCTACTTGAAAAAGAAAGTGAGCAAGTTCGCTATTTTTCACGGCTTTTGATGTGCCCAACTACCGGAATTTCTTACGACGAACCTGCACCAAATGCTTTTTCGTTCAATTCGCCACAAGGTAACTGTCCGAAATGCAAGGGCTTAGGCGAAATTATAGAAGTGGATTTAGACAAAGTAATACCCAACAAAAAGCTGAGCATCAGGCATGGTGGTTTTGCTCCTTTGGGCTCGCACAAAAACTCTTTCATTTTTTGGCAAATAGAGGCAATTGGCGAAAAATACGGATTCACACTCGATACACCAATCGAAGAGATTACCGACGAGGCAATTGATGTAATTTTAAATGGTTCAACTGAAAAATTTTCGCTTAAAAATTCACCGCTTGGCACAATTTCGGAGTTAAATGCTCCTTTTGCTGGAATTTTGTCGTACATTCATCAAAACAAAGACGAAAGTAAATCAAAAAAGGCAAATATTTGGGCAGAGCAATTTACAAACGAAATAAAATGCCCTATTTGCAATGGGCATCGATTGAAAAAAGAATCACTTCATTTTAAAATAAGCGATAAAAATATATCTGAAATAGCACAAATGGATATTTCGGAACTTGCCGAATGGTTTGATACTATTGAGGAAAAACTTTCGGATAAGCAAAATAAAATTGCGGCAGAAATATTAAAAGAAATTCGTACTCGAATTACGTTTTTGCTCAACGTGGGCTTAGATTATCTTTCGCTCGATAGAACCTCAAGGAGCTTGTCGGGTGGTGAAAGTCAGCGCATTAGACTAGCTACACAAATTGGTTCGCAATTAGTAAATGTACTTTATATTTTAGACGAGCCAAGTATTGGTTTGCATCAGCGTGATAATGAGAGATTAATAAAAGCTTTAATTGATTTGCGCGATGCCGAAAATTCGGTTATTGTAGTTGAACACGACCAAGATATGATTCTTTCGGCAGATTATGTTATCGATTTAGGTCCCCACGCCGGAAGGCATGGTGGCGAAGTAGTTGCTAGTGGAACGCCAGAGCAGATTAGGCAAGGTAATTCATTGACAGCAAAATACTTACGTAAAGAATTATTCATTGAAATTCCTTCAAAAAGAAGAAAAGGAAATGGAAAAAGCTTAAAACTTTTGGGTGCAAAAGGCAATAATTTGAAAAATATAGATGTCGAATTTCCATTGGGAACATTTATTTGTGTTACGGGAGTTTCAGGAAGTGGAAAATCGACTTTGATAAATGAAACTTTGCACCCTATTTTGAGTCAAAAATTTTTCCATTCGCTCACAGAACCATTACCTTATGAAAAATTAGAAGGCATCGAGCATATCGACAAAGTAATTGAAGTTAATCAGTCGCCAATTGGTCGGACACCGCGTTCAAATCCAGCTACTTATACTAAATTATTTGATGAAATACGTACCATTTTTGCTTCTTTGCCCGAAGCTCAAATCCGCAACTACAAATCAGGGCGTTTTTCGTTCAACGTTACAGGCGGAAGGTGCGAAACCTGCCAAGGAGCTGGACTTAAAACCATAGAAATGAACTTTTTACCCGATGTGTATGTGCATTGCGAAGATTGCAGCGGCAAGCGTTACAATAGAGAAACTTTAGAGGTTCGCTATAAAGGAAAATCAATTAGCGATGTGTTGGATATGACTATAAACCAAGCAGTTGAATTTTTCTCGTCGATTCCTAAAATAATGCAAAAATTAAAAGCCTTGCAAGAAGTAGGCTTAGGCTATATAACTCTAGGTCAGGCTTCTACTACGCTTTCTGGCGGCGAAGCACAGCGTGTAAAGTTAGCAACCGAGCTTTCAAAGAAAGACACGGGCAAAACGCTTTACATTCTCGACGAGCCTACCACAGGCTTGCATTTTGAAGATATTCGCGTGCTATTGACTGTTTTGCAACGTTTGGTGGACAAAGGCAATACGGTAATTGTTATCGAACACAATCTTGATGTTATAAAAGTGGCTGATTATGTGATAGATATTGGACCCGAAGGAGGAAGAAAAGGCGGAAAATTAATTGCAACCGGAACGCCTGAAGAAATAGCAAAAACTAAAAAAAGTATTACTGGACAATTTTTAAAGAGAGAATTAATTTAGTTGGTGAAAATCTAGAACATTTTTTAATTTAAGGAAATTTCTAAAAATAAAAATTTTGGCGGAAAATATTTTATAGAATTTCCTTTATGTTTTTTTATTCTTCACCGTATAATTCAGCTTTTCTCTCTTTGCTTAAATTCATTTTTCGGGCTGAAACAATTTTTCCCACTCGGTAAGTTAGATAAAATGAAAATAAAAATTGCTTGTTTTCTTCTATCGCCATGATGTTTAGTTTCGTCAAGTAAGCATCGAAAATAATTCCTGTTTCAAGCACATTAATTGAATTTGCTCTCGATGAGAAATCAAAACATGCTCCTAATTTAATGAAACCTCCTGGTGTTAAACTTGTTTCCTTAATTCCCTTTGTAAAGGAAGATTTCCCGTAAATATCTTGGCGCAAATCACCATCAAATTTTAAATCTTCTATCTCGATAGTATTGGTAAGTTGATTATAACTAACTACTATCTGGTAATAAACGGGTTTTAAAAGAGCGATATTTCCGCCTAATTGATAATTAAGTTTTATGGCAATTCCTCCTTTATCACGCCTGCTGTAAATTTCTTTTTCTCTTCCGTAAGAAGCCCTTAGGTTGGTTACAAAATTTCGTTTTCCATAAATAAATGTGGTAGTGGGTATGTAGTAGCTTTCTACGCGCGATTCTTTGGTATGTTTTGGAAAATCAATGCCTAGCTCTAAAATTTCTTTTTTGTAGCCATCGATACGCTTTCCAAATCGAAAATCGCCACCAAATGCGTTTGAGGTAAGTGTAACGGCGCCAGTTTTGTAATTTTGAAAAAATATTTTCGACTCTTCGTCATTTACTTCACCTTGTGCATAACTTAATTGATTCATAAAAGCTATGAATACTAAGGAAATAAGTATATTTAGTCTAAATTTCATTTTTTTTGTTTTTTGTGGATATATTTTTTTCAAAAAAACAAAAATTTAACAACAAAAACAAGTTTTTTGCTAAAAAACTAGACGTTCGATAATTATTTGTTTGTTTTTAACAAAAGCATAAAGGCGCAAATTATTGATAAAGTGCTCATCAATAAATTATTGCGCCTATGCGTATATGGTTTGTTTGTTTTTTTGAAAAACTTAAGATTGAGTCTTTTGAGTTCCTGTTTCAACTTTTGAATATGCTGGACATAAAGGTTTTCTGAGCTGACAAGAGCTAGCCAAAGTTCCTATCAAAACAAAAGCAGCTAATATGAGTAATATCTTTTTCATTGGAATCTATGCTTAAAATTAATACTTAGTTCTGTTAAAAAAATCAAGTTTTGAATAATCTTTATAAAGCAAATTTCAAACCAAAATGTATTTTAAATCTGTTTTTTTTTTGCATTCAATGAATTTGCTTTTTTTATTATTTTTCTTTTGTTGATTTCTTCATTTTACGTATTTTATTTTATTTTGTTTCGATTATTAAAATGATTTTTTAATTTTGTGAAAAAAAACATGTCAGAGGATTTTAAAGCAATATTGAAAAAAATAAGCCGCAATGCAGATGGTGATACTATGTTTCAATTGTTGAAGCGTGGTGTAAAATACAAACGCAATTATGGCATTAAACTGCCTGTTTTAAAGGCAATTGCACACGAATTTGTGCCCAATGAACAACTTGCTGATGAGTTTTGGGCAAGCGATATACGCGAAATGCGAATTTTAGCGAGCCTTTTGCAACCCGTTGATTTACTCTCTATTGAAAAAATGAACAACTGGGCAGAAAATTTTAACAATCCCGAAATTGTTGAGCAGTGTTGTATCAATTTATTTTCTAACAGTGAGTTAGCCAGTTCGTGTTGTTCTGCTTGGTTTTCCAAACCCGAAAGCGAGGAATATGTTAAAATGTCAGCGTTTGTTTTGGCATCGCTTCTAATAAAAAACGAACAAAAAAGTGACGACCAATTTATTAATTTAGTACTCAAAGAAGCTTTAAATTACTCAAAATCAGATAGTTTACATGTGAAAAATGCAATAATTAGAGCAATCGTAGAAGTTGGAAAATTGAGTAAAGAATACAATTATAAGGCGATTCAAGTAGTAAAAGCGATAGGTACTCAAAATACAGAAAATTCAAAATTTATAGTTGATGGCGCTTTTTTTCAGTTAGAATTTTTTGCCGAATTACTTTAAAAAACAAGCTATTTTATAATAACTTCGGGTTCTAGTCTGATTTCAAATTTTTCAAAAACGGAATCAATTATTTGTTGCGAAAAGTCTAAAATTTCCTTACCTGTGGCTTGCCCTTTGTTAAAGATAACAAGTGCTTGTTTTTCGTAAACACCTACATTTCCTATTACTTTGCCTTTCCATCCGCAAGCTTCGATAAGCCAACCGGCGGCTAATTTCATTTTAGTGTGCAAAAACGGAAAGGCAACTATTTCGGGGTATTTTTGTTTTAAACTGTCGTATTTTTCAGCCGTTACGACTGGATTTTTGAAAAAACTTCCGGCATTTCCTATTTTTCTTGGATTTGGTAATTTACCTTCTCTAATTTTAATAATTGCTTCTCTAATGTCTTTTAAACAAGGAGTGGGAGTATTCAAAAAATGTTTTTTTAGTTCGCCATACTCTAAATTAAATTTTGAGGTGTTTTTTCTGAGCTTATAAATTACAAATGTAATTAGTAAATTCGTTTTTTTCTTAAAAATACTATCTCTGTAAGCAAATTGGCACTCTTTATTGCTATATATATGCTTTGTATTTTTCAGTAAATCAATGCATTCTACGCTTTCAATGCAGTCTTTAGCTTCTACACCGTAGGCTCCAATGTTTTGTACTGCACTCGAACCTACATTTCCGGGTATAAGTGAAAGATTTTCAATTCCTTGGTAGTCGTTCATTACTGCATATTCTACAAAATGTTCCCAAAGAATTCCTCCGCCTACTTTTAATAAAATATAATTTTCTTCTTCTTTTAGTACTTCTAATTTATCAATAAGTGAATGGAATAAAATACCGTTATAATTTTTTGTAAATAATATATTTGTTCCGCCACCAATTATCAATAACGAATTTTCATTTACCAAAGTTAAATTCTTTGATAAATAATCAATTAAATCTTTTTCGGTTGTAAATTCTACAAAATATTTTGTAGTTACCTCTATACCGAAAGAATTATATTGGCGTAAATTAAAATTATTGAATAATTTGAGCATATTTTATCGAATCGGAAGTTACCTCTTTTTGTACAATTTCCTTTAAATAATTGAAATTCAAATATTTAAACTGAAAGAAAATGCAATAAAATGAGTATAAATCGTTTTGCTTTCGATTACAAATATAACAAATAATATCAAATTAATGTTTTTTTACTTTTATTTTCAAAAAAAACGGAATAATTTTTAAAACAGTCGTTTATATTTTTAGCAGTGAAGAAAATTAGTTTCCTTCAATTAAATATTCTTTTAATTGTGATGTTTGAGGATTGCTGAAAATTTCTTTCGAGCTACCTTGCTCTATAACTTCGCCATAATTCATAAAAACTACATGGTCTGCAAGTCTTTGAGCTTGACGTAGTACGTGAGTTACCAAAATAATAGTGTAGTGTTTTTTCAATTCTTTAAATAAGTTTTCAATTATTTTGCTTGAAACAGGGTCTAGTGCCGAAGTTGGCTCATCGGCTAAAATAATTCGAGGCTTTACAGCCAAGCCTCTTGCTAAGCAAAGCCTTTGTTGCTGACCAATCGAAAGACTTTCGGGCGATGAATGCAAACGATCTTTTACTTCTTCCCATAAGCCTACTTCTCGTAATTTTTTTTCTACGTTAAATTCAATCAATTTTTTATTTTTAATACCTTTTAACTTTATACCATAAGCTACATTTTTGTAAATAGAGTAGGGTAGTGGATAAGGTCTTTGGGAAAGTAATCCCATTTTTTGCCGTAAAACAGAAGTGTTTTGTTTTGAAGCAAGGATATCGTCATTTTCGATGAAAATATGCCCGCTTACTTTTAATTCTTTGTACAAATCGGTTAGTCTATTTAACGATTTTAAAAGTGTGGTTTTTCCACAACCGGAAGGTCCTAATAATACGGTAATTTTATTTTTTGGAATTTCCAGATTTATATTTTTTAAAATGTGTTCTTTTTTTGCATACACATTCAAATTTTCTATTTTTAAAATGGTTTCATTTTTTTCAACTTCTTCAAAAATACAATTTGTAAGTAAAATTTCAGAATTTTCTATGTTTTTAATTATATCGAGCGTCATGATTTATATTTGTTTAAAATTAATTCCTTTTTTTTAGTCTCAGATATTATTTAATTATTCAAATTTAATTTTGAATATTTGTTCGATAAAATTCGAGCTAAAATACTAATAATCATAATTATAATAGTGAGAATGGCAGCGGCAGCAAAAGCTCGTTCGCGCACTAATGGATTGGGTGAACCAAGTTGGAAAAAAATTGCAAGTGGTAATGTAGCAGCAGGTTCGTCAAGATTTTTCGGAATCAAATCAGTATATCCGGCAGTAAACAGCACCGAAGCGGCATCACCTATTCCACGTCCGAAAGCCAGCAAAGCGGCGGTAATAAAACCCGAAAAACCTTGCTTGAATATTATCTTAAAGGCTGTTTCGCTGCGAGTTGAGCCTAAAGCAAAAGACGCTTCCTGCAAACCTTTGGGGATTGTATCCAGCACATCGTCGAACGTTCGGATTACAATAGGCGTGGTGAGCAAGGCTACGGTTATAATTCCTGCTAAAAGCGAGGCGTTCATTCCTAAGTACAACATCAGCGAGAAGCCAAAAGCACCGTAAACAATTGACGGAATGCCCCATAGCGCATCGAGCAAGTAGCGAATAATGTTTTGAATTTTCTTGTAACGTACCAAATGCACATTGATGTATAAAGCTGCTGGAACTCCGATAATTATAGCTAAAAGACTAGAGCCTAGTGCAATATAAAGAGACCCAATTATTGCATTTAATACACCACCTTCGCCTCCATAGTAATAGCCGCCTTTGGGAGCCTCTATAATCATTTCTAGTGATAGGGCATTGAATCCTTTAACGAAAATAATAATAATAATAAAGCCTAAAATGCCTATTAATGAATAACTTGCTATGCCACAAATCCATTTGAAAACAAGTTCTTCTATACGTTTAAATCTATTCATCGCATTTGTGTTTTATAAATAAAGTATCTGAATATTAAATTAATAGCCATAATTATAATAAATAATAGAAAGGCTGCAAACATAAGCGCTGAGTCGTACATGGGAATGGACATCATTTCGCCAAAATTATTGGCAATCAAGGCAGGGAGTGGATAGCCTGCTTCTAGTGGGTTTAGGCTTAGTTTTACCATGTTGCCTACTACCATCATCACGGCTAAGGTTTCGCCAAAAGCTTTAGCCATTCCAAGTCCAAAAGATGAAATTATTCCTGGAAAACTTTTTCGGATAACGGCATGCTTTACCGATTCCCACGCTGTTGCTCCCAGAGAAAAACTTGCTTCTTTTAATCCTTGTGGTACAGTTAAAAAACTTTCTACCAGCATGTTAAGCATGTAAGGTATACACATTACTGCTAAAACCATTCCTCCTGCAAGTATAGAATAGCCTGAAGTTGTAAAATGGAAGGCTGGAGCGACTACTTTTGATACAAATGGAACAATGACTAAAATGCCCCAAACTCCATATACTACCGAAGGAATTCCTGCTAAAATGTCAATTACTGGTTGCATAATTTTTAACATTCTGCCATGCGAAAATTGTGTAAGGTAAATAGCAGCAAAAAACGAAATCGGAGCTGAAAAAGCGAATGCTAAAGTCGTAACATACAGCGAACTAAAGATAAATGGGACAAATCCGAATTTTTTTTCGTGTGGGAGCCACTCGCTTGTACCTAAAAGATGAATTAATCCGGTATTCTGGAGTAAACCGCTAGCTCTAAAATACAAGGCTACTCCTATTATTAAAGGTAATAAAATAATCATAGCCAATGTGATAAGCATCCAAGCATCTGACATTCTGCTCAAAATTTTGCGTCTGAGATACATTTTTTAATATTTTATTATAAATGCTTACTATTCTGTTAATTAACATCAATTTGAATAGTAAGCATTATAAATTAGTAATTAATTGATTGCCTATAAAAGGGATTTTACACCTTTTTTTGTAAAATTTGATTACTACATTTTAGAAGTCAAAAATTTGATAATTAATGATATAAAGATAATATAACTACTACATTACTTTTATTTTTTTGAAAATCAATATTTTGCTTTTAAAGGTTGCTATTTTAGAATTTATTTTCAATTAATTATTTAGCATTAACAAATAAGCGTCTATTTTTTCTTGCGAAATGGGTACATAACCAGCATCTTTTACGTATTTTTGTCCTTCGGTTAAGCACCATTCTACAAATTGGATTGTAGCATCTTTTGTTGGTTTTCCTTTGGCTACAAAATATAATTCACGCGCCGGAGGCGAAGGAAAATTTCCATTTGAAATGGCTTCTAAAACAGTTCCAAAAGCACCATAAAAGTTTTCTTCGGGGTCTATTTTACCATTTTCATTTTTATCGAGTGGAAGTACTTCCATTTTTGTGTTTTTCTTGCCCGTTTTTATGTCGTAAACAAAGATTGTATTGTTAAAAGCGATACCTCCGGCATCTTTAGCAACAGCTTCGGCAAGTGCAGGGTCGCCATTTATGCCTATTCCCTTCAAATTTTCTTGCTTACCGCCCATATAACCAGCCCAAACATCGGCTGCACCGCACGCATCGGAGCGTGTATATACTTGCATTTTTACCGATTTGCCGCCTTTGAAAATTTGATTCCAATCGGTAATTGTTCCTTCTATAAATATTGCTGTAAGTTCAGCTTTTGTTAATCCTCGTTTGCTAATAGAGTCTAAATAAGGATTATCGGCACTGATAGTTGGCAAAACGGCATCTTTGCAAAGTCCTAAAAACCAAGCCCCATTTGTAATTTCCTCAGGAGATATTTCGCGTGAAACCAGTCCAATATCTACCGTTCCAGACAAAGCATCGGTCATACCTTTTCCTGCACCACCCGCCGAAATATTGAAACGAACTTCGGGGTGTTCTTTTTGATAAATTTCCGACCATTGCACTACCATTGGGTAAAGTGCAAAAGCACCCGAAATATTTATGGTTTGTTCTTTTTGTTCTTTTGATACACAAGAACTTAGTGCCAATAAACTGATTATAAAATAAGTAAAAATTGAGTTTTTCATTTTTTATATAAATTAATTCTGTTTGTGAAATTTGTACCGATTAATGATTGCTATTTAAAACTATTCTTGTTTAGAATTTGAAAATAACATTGGATTTATTGTTAATTGTAAAAAGAAAAAATGTTGCATTTTTGCATCGTTAACAGCTTGTATTGTTTTCATACTTTCTGTTGGCAAAAATAAAAGATATGAGGTTTGAATATTTGCCCAGTTATTTATTTTATATTGCAATGCTAATTCATTCTCAAATCCTAAGTTTTTATCTGCAGGTGTTGTTAAATTAGTTTTTGCAAGTTGTAAATAATGCACATAATTTGATAGAGATGTTTTATCTGAAATTTTAAATTTAATAAAAGCGTTGTAGTCAATTAAGCCACCTTGCTTGGTTGTTTTTGGAATATTTCCAAAATAATCCATGTGCCCAAAATATTTATGCCTTGCACCGTAAAACATATCAAAAAGTGCATCTGTATTATCACTCAAATCATCATCGCCCGATAAATAGCTAGTTCCTATTCCCGTTGAGAAATTTCCAAAAATATATGAAAATTCGCCATCTAAAAGAAAGGCATTTACCGAGTTATCTGCAATATTTTTACCTATTTGATAATAAGCATTTGCTCTAAAATTAAGGGTTTTGCTTTTGTAATTTGCATACAAACCACCTGTATGCTTAAATCTCAAGGCGTTACTAGTTGCAGTTTTGGTAACTCCTGTTGCCAAATAAGAGAAGGAGGCTTCTAAATTTTCGTTTACTTTTTTATCTATCCACAAGAAATTCAGAGATTTAATTCTATCTGTTGCGTAAAAATTGTCTTGAACGGTTTCTGTCGTTGAATTCCAAGACGACGCTAAATGTATTGAAACTGAATTAAGTGCAAGCTTTAGGAGCGCCGCGTCATAAGTGAGCCCGTTTTGATTCCAATTGCGTGCTGCCAAAAGCCATTCGTTGTCGTACACAAGTTCTTGCCTACCTACTGAAATTGAAGCTTTTGAGTTTAATTTTAATTCGGCATACGCTTCGTGAATATCCACTGAGGCATTATCGCCCATAACTCCACTCGAACTGCCGAGTTGTTCGTCGCCCCAAACTCTAACGTCTTGAGGGGAAATTTTAAGTTTCAGGTTTTCATTCTGAAATAAAAAAGTTAAGCGAGTACGCTGCGAAATAAATGCCGCAGTTTGCTGGTTTTCAGCAATTAATTGCTTGTAGCCATTACGTAATTCTAAACGATTTCTAAGTTGCGCATCGATTTGAAACTGCCCGAAACTTTCTGAATAAATAAATAGGAATAATAAGTTTACTATAAGAAATAAGTATTTGTTCATGTTTTTCTGTTTTTGTTATCAAAAAAAAGTATTTTAATCCATCAAAAAGGAAGGAATTAAATTACGACACAAAAGTAGAAGCTTATTAGGCGTTAAAAAACAGTTCAAACACTTAAAGTTTGCCTACGTTTAAAGACGTAAGGGGTTTTAAATTGGTTATTTTGGTGTGTTAAAGTTTTGATATTTAAGTTGTTATTTGCTTAAATATCAACAATACCATTTTTTACGGCGTACATTACAAGTCCGGCGGTATTTTTAGAATCGGTTTTGAAAAGCAAATTTTCGCGGTGTTTATCAACTGTTCTTTTGCTCAAATAGAGTACATTAGCTATATCTTGATTGGAAAGTCCTCTGCAAATATGAAATAAAACTTCTTTTTCCCTTTCGGTTAAAAAATCAGAATTGAGGTTTTTCTTTTTATCAATTGAATTAATTAGTCTATTCAAAATTTCTTGCGAAACGTAATTGTCGCCATTTAAAACATTAGCCATTGCATTTTCAACGTCTTGTAAACTAGAGTTTTTAAGCACAAAGCCTTTGGCTCCAGCTTTTATCATACGCGTATAGTAATTTTCATTTCCATAAATAGAAAGCGCAATAATATTCAAATCTGGAAAAAGTTCTATGGCTTTTTCGGTTGTGGCAATTCCGTCCATTTCGGGCATTTCAATGTCCATAAAAACAATGTCGGGCTTGTGTAAGTTCAACGAAGCTAAAAACTGTTTTCCATTTTCAGCTTCCCAAACTGCTTCGATGTAATTTAAAGTTTCAAGTAAAAGTTTCAGACCTTCTCTAAAAAGTTTGTGGTCATCTACCAAAAATACTGTATATTTTTTCATTTAGTCTATTTTTATTGTAATATTGGCACTAAAACCTTCGCCTAGTTTTGAAAAAAGATGAAAATTTGCATTTACTGATTTTAATCTCGATTTTATATTTAAGATGCCTAATCCTTGCACATTTTCTTCATTTTCAATGTATTCAAATCCTTTTCCGTCGTCAATATAGCTAATATTCAAATCGCTAGTGTGTTTAAAAATATCTAAATAAATATTTTGAGCTTCGGCGTGTTTCAAACTATTTGTAATTAATTCACATACAATACGATAAATTGTTGTTTCGAGGTTATATGCAAAACGTAAATCTTCAATATTTGTTTTGAAAATAAGTTTTGGCGAATTTTCAATACCTAGCTTGCCAATAAAAGTCTTTAACGCTTTTTGTAACCCAAAATTATTTAAAACATGAGGGCTTAATTTGTTTGAAATTTCTTTGACTGTATGAACTGATTCATTAATAAGTTTTTCGGCATTTGTGAGTATTCTCTTGTCTTTTTCAGAAATCGTTTCATTATTTATAGCACTTAAAGCCATTTTTACTGCCGAAAGAAGTGGACCTAAACCATCGTGTAGTTCTTTTGAAAAATGATGTTTTAAATTTTCTTCCGTTTTTATGATTGATGAAAAAACTCTTGCTTCGTTCTGTTTTTTAAGCTGTTGTATGCGCTCTTGTACATTGAAAATTCGCTTAATAAAACTTAAACTAGCAAGCATTACAAGTGAAATTATTATCCCTGTCCAGCTATTTATCCATTCGTTAATTACTATATTTTCAGGATAATAAATTGTAAAAAACTCGAATACGCGTCTTACTGCCATAAGCAAAAAACCTAGTGAAATAAGCCACCAAGCAATATTTGTTTTGGTTCGTTTTATCAAACTTATTGCAATTATAGCAGTAATTACTTGCAAAACAATTGAAATAATGAGTGCAATTTTTAATGACATTTTGCGGTATTTCTTTTAAAAATAAATACTTAGGGCTTCTGAGAATTAGATATTTTTCAGCCACCTACTTTTTATTTGATTTATAGATTTTTATATGGATATAGCCTTGACAATCACTAAAAATGTTATTATTTTATGTAATTGCTAGAAGCCTTAAAATACCTAAAAATATCGGCTAAAGGAAAATAAATCACCGTTAATTTAAATTTTAAATACTTAAATTTTAAATTATAGATTAAAAATTATCGAACATAATTAAAACGTAACGCCAAACCCGATGATATTCTAAGTAAAGGGCGGGTGTAATCGCTATTAAGTATTAAGGTTGAAGTATTTAGGGTAAAACGAAGTACTCTGTAAAGAGCCACATCTACTCCCAAAGTCATACTTTGATATGGTAAATTGACACGATTAAGATAGCTAAATTCACCAACTCCGTATGAAATCCGGAAGCCTTTTAATAAAATACCAGCTTCGATACCAGCGTAGGGATTGTAGTCGCCGTTGAGCGTATAAGAAGATTGTAACTCGTTTGATTCTAATATGTTTTGAGATATTGCATTCGGATTTATTCCAAAAGTTCCAAAAGCTCCAATTTTTGACCTTTTTCCTATTTTAAAACCCAAAAATGCGTTAGTTTGGTACGACATAGAATTGGTTGCAGCAGAGCCTTTAATGGAGCTAATAGGCACATTATAAGCTATTTCAGGATTTAATTCAAAGCTTAAAAAACCAGATTTTGGTTCTTTCAAATGTTGTGGATTGCGCTCGTTGAATTGAAAAGCCAATGAAGTTGCCGGACGTATTTGCAATTTTTGGAAATCTTTGCCAAACATTGCCGTTGCGCCAATTTCCCAAATCAATTTGCCGAAATTTATATTTAAAGCCAAAGTGGATACAAAATATTTCTTATCGTTTTGTTTTCCAACACCAAAGCTAGTTCTCAATAGTTCGGAGAAAACAAAACCAGTTTCCAATTCCATGTAATGATTGTAAATGGGTTCGAGCTTATCTTCAGGGATTTGCAAGTTTTGGTTCAAATTATTAGAATTGACAATGTCTTGCGAATTTATTCCATAACGTCCAAAAGCAGCCACAATAGTTCCCCTGTTTATTTTTCGTGCTGAATTGTTATTCACGTTAATATCAAAACGATAGCCAAGCATGGCATTTATTTGGGTGGCAAAAAGACTTTGCTCTGGAGTTTGCTTATTCACAACTTGCTCAAAAAGACCAACATGCTTATAAAGTCCTGCACCTACGTTGAATACAAAACGCTCACTTTTCAAAAGCAAAGCTTCTTGTTCGGCTTTCAAGCGTGCTGCTTCAGCTTCAGCTTTTTGTCGCTCAGCTTCAATGCGTTGGCGTTCGGCTTGTTCTTTTGCTATACGAGCTTCTTCTTTTTGTCGTTCTGCTTCAATTCTCTCTTGTTCAGCTTTTTGTCTTTTTAGTTCTGCAATATATTTTTCGTCTTCTAATTCCATTTCGCGCCTTGCCAATTCTTCTTTTCGTATTCTAATGCTTTCTTCTTCTTCGGCTAAACGAGCTTCCGTTTCTTTTATAACACGCATTTTTTCGTTATATTCCGTATTATCAGCTGTATATGAGGTATTTACTTCGCTTGTCGAAACGATTATGGGCTTGAACCCACTAAGTTTGTCGCCATCGTAATCGTCATTTTCCAATATATTAAAAATCTTTGGAGAAGTGTTAATTCTGTCCCCATTTTTTATATATTTCACAAAAGCATTTAGCTTATTGGCTTTGTTTACCCATTCGCCTTTGTTGTTTGTACCTTTGATTGACACATTTACAACAACCTTAACCAAAAGCGAGTTTTCATTGTAATAAAGGGTTGAATTACTCAAGTTTTCGACCAAACCTTCGATTAAAAAATCCGTTTTCGGGTATATAATTGGAATATTTTCAACATAGCGCTCTACTGTTATAGTTCGCGAACCTTCACTCAAATCATTGAAAACCTGAACGTTTCTATGTTCAAAGAATGTAAGAGCATCTTGCTGAAATTGTTGGCGTTCGCTTGCTTCTTGCAAACTTCCAATTATCATTAACCCATCGTAGTAAGTTTGAACAGCTGTTCTTGCTTTTTCTTTCAAATCATTTTCCATGTCTAAGCTTATTACTCCCTCATTTTGAGCTGATAATATGTTTACAAATAAAGAAAATGATAGTAAAAGGTACAGTTTTTTTAAGTTAAAATAGTTCATGATTTCTCAAATTAAAATTTTTACACTCAGTTTTTTCTAAAATTGATTATTTTCTCTTCTTTTTATCCGTTTTTGTTGAATTTCCGTTATTTACATCTATCACTTGATTATCAATTTTTTCTGTTTGTTCATTTTCCGAGTTTACTTTTTCAGAATTGCCAATGCCAGACTCTTTTTTTTCTGTTGTTGTTATTTCAACGTTTTTGGTTTTCTTCAACTGACAAATTAACCAACCAGAATTGTATTGCATTCTATTATAGTTTCTTACCTCAAATGACCAATTTTGAAGATCAAAAATATAGCTAACTTCGTTTATTTTGGTTAGCGTTAGTTGTTTTGTTTTTACCAAAAATAAAAAAATATTCAACTCGCTGGTTACAAAGTTAGAATCTGTGTATTCAAAAATATCTTGACTATTATTAAAAGCCTCAGATAGCGAAATAAAATTAGTTTCGTGTGCTACAGGATGAATAAATAAATTGGTATTTTGCTTTTCTACATTCAAAAAAGGAGCAGCCACATCTTTAATTACCCATTTTGCACGTCTATCGCTCGTTTCTGATTCGATTTGCATTTTCAAATCTGCTGAGTACGAAATTTTATTGTACAAAATAGTTGCATTAGCCACTGAATACCAATTATTTGAATAAAAATCGAGAGTTATATTATTTTTCAATATCCATTGTGTAAATTCTTGTGCTAACGAGCTGTCCTTCAAATAATATTCATATTCAAAAAGCGATTTTAGCATAAAAGCTCTATCGTACTTAAATGAATCATCATTTTTTATTTTTTCACCTTCAAAGTTTCTTTCATAATTGAATCTATCCATAAAATCATCAAGCAATTTCACTTTATATTTAAAAATTTGAGTTTCCTCATTTATTTTCTCTTCCGAATTGATTGAAATTTGGCTATATGAATAAGTAAAAAAAGTAATAAAAAAGGCAAATAAATAAATTTGTTTCATAAAAAAATATATTTAATTTTTATTCTATTTAGCTACTTAGTTTCAACTACTGAAATGTTTCCTAGTAATACTTCCCAGTCCAAACCTCTTACTGTTGCTACTTGCATTACTTTGATTTCAATATTTTTTTGAGTTATATCGGTATAGGCAATTTTATCGCCACTAAAACCAGTAAACTTTTGAAAAACTGTAATAACTCCGTAATAACTGCCATCGCTACCCAAGCGTAAATTTGAAACGTATTGAATATCGTACCATTGAATATCTACCTTGCTGTATTTGAGTACTCTCAGTTTATTGAAGTATGCCCTTACTTTCAATTGTTGCACTTGAGTACTTGTTTTTGACGAAATTTCTACAACTTTCTCTTCATCTTGAAATAAGCTAACAGCCAGATTAACAACTATTTTGCCTTGTTCTGCGGGAATTGATTTGTCTGTCAACGAAATGATGTAATTTCCTAAGTCAGTAACCTTCTCAAGTGAGCGTTTTTTGAATGCTTCGTATCTTTCTTCGCTCAGTTCTATCGTTCCCGAAGAGCTAGAATTATCTTCCGATTTTAAATTAAATTTATGTTGAGAATAAGTAATCCCGCAATTTAATAACAAGAGTATAAGTAAAAGCTCTTTCATATATTTATTTGTTATTTTAAAATTCTAAATCTATTTATTTTGTGAATATAAACATTAAATGATTAATTTTCAACAACTTCTATATCTCGAACAAGCGAACCGCTTTTTTGTGTTACCGAAACTTTTACTTGTTTTCCATTAAACATGATTGCTTGTAGATATTCTTTAATACCCTTTGTTTCAACTTTTTCCCCATTTTGATAAACCAAAACGGCTGCATCGGAAGTAAATTCTTTCAAAAATTTCTCTAAATGCGCCTGCCTCGAAGCATAATCGTAGTTTTTATTTGCCAAAATTCTAAAGTTATCTTGAAATGAAGTTGGCGTAAATATTTGAACCGAACTTTTTTTCTCGGTAGTTGTTGTAGCTACCGTATTTATATTATTTTCAGGCTTTTGCTCTGGTTGTTCTATAGTTTCAGCTTCATTTCCTTCTATTTTTTCTGTTTTCACTAGCCTAAAAATAAGTTCATCTTTGCTTTTTACTGTCAATTCGCTTTCATTTTCACATTTCTCTAGTTCAAGTTTTCCTACTTTTATAGCTTCAGTACTATCAGGATATTTTTTTTCAAAAAATACCGTATTATTTTTTTCTATTTTCACGCGGTATTCTTCTTTTGCAAAAATGAAAATACCGAAGATAATTAAAATCATTGCAACAAATATACCAACATATAAAAATGAATTCGATTTTTTTTCATTTATTTTTGGTATTTCTTTTTCAATAGAAATTACTGTATCTATTTTATTTTCAATTATTTCTTTCGGTTTTTCTTCAAATTTCAATGTTTTTGAAAAATCTTCGATTAATTCCGTTTCTATTACCTTATTATTTTTTAACGCTTCAGCAAATTCATGGCAATTTTTGTATCGATTTTGAATTTCTTTTTCTGTTGCTTTATCAATAATTGCTTGTATTTTATCGCTAGCAAAAGGGTAAAATTCTTTTATGCGAGGCAAAGGTTCTTTTAAAATTTTATCCTCAATTTCTCTTCGCGACAAACCCAAATCGTAAGGCTCTTTTGCAGTAATCATTTGATGCAAACAAACACCTAGCGCGTAAATATCTATGGCATTTGTTATATTTTTCATATAAATTTGCTCAGGACTCATATAAGGCAGAGTACCAATACCTTGACCTATTTTTGTGAGCTGATGAGTTTCTGTTTCCGAAACCATTTTGGCTATACCAAAATCTAATATTTTAATATCATCATTCTTTGTAAGGATAAAATTTGATGGTTTTATGTCGCGGTGAATAATGCCATTGATGTGCGCAATTTCCAGTGCTGTAAGTATTTGGAGCGTATATTTACTTGCTTTTTCCTCAGGAATAGGACCTGATTTTGTTTTGATGTATTCATCTAAAGGTATTCCATCAATATATTCCATTATAATGTATGGAATTTCGTTGCTTACTCCATAATCAAAAAGTTCTACTATATGTTTATGTCTTAGTTTATTAAGTGTTTTTGCTTCTTTCTCAAAGCGTGCCAAAGCATCTTTGTGCTTGCTTGTTTCAATTTTCAATATTTTAATTGCCGCAATTTTGTCTAAATGAACATGCTTTGCTGCATATACGTTTCCCATTCCGCCTTCGCCAATTAAACGCAATATTTCATAATTTTGTATAATTCGACCTATCATTTTCTATAATTTATAGATGAAACTTAGCGTAAATTCTTTATAAGTAAAAAGGTATTTTGGTGGCATATTTAATTGGTTTTTAATTATAAACTAAATAAATCGCTACCTATTTTTCGTCCTTTTTCATCATAAATTATAATTTCATACGATCCTTTTTCTATTTTATTATTGCCAACTTCCCATTTTGAACAAGTTCGTATTAATTCACCTTTGTAATTTACATTTGATTTTATAGTATAGCCTAGCTGTTTTCCATTTTCTGCACTAAAAAGATTGGACGAAGAATTGGTTAAAATTGTTCCATTTTTTATTATGCAAATGTAAATGTTATGATTTCCAACTTCAGCAAATTTATTTTTTTCTAATGTGTAACAAACTTCTAATGTGCTGATTGAATTATAAAGTTTTACTTTATTATCTGTAATATCTTTTCCGTTTTTATTAAAAATTGCATTAGTTATTTTGCTTATTTTCAGTACTTTAACTTCTTCTGTAAGCTCTTCATTTTTATTAGAAAGATCTTGATTTACGGTTTCTAGGTTTTGTTTTTCTTCGGCAATTACAGTCAATTCAACTTTTAAGCCTTTTACTTCTTTTTGGAGTTCTTCTATTTGTTTTTGTAAATCAGCTATTTCGCGTTCTTTGGTTTCTAAGTTTTGAGCCAAAACCTTTACAACTAATGCCGGATTTTCTCCAATGTCGGCACTATCTACATATTGACTTAAATCTGCTGTAAGTTTCTTATTCTCAGCTAATATACGCCGCATTTCATTTACGTATTTATTCATTGCTTTGTTATCGCCAGCACTAGCTTTCCCACTCGAACGCATTTTATTTGTCATAATATCAATAGAATCGCGAAACATTTTTAGCGAGTCGTCCTTGGTTTTGTATTCTTTTATCTGCGCATCGTAATCGTTCATTGCCAAGGCTGTTAGTTGCTCTTGTTGCTCATATTCAGCTATTTGGTCTTTTAATTTAGCATTTTCTTCGGCACAATTACCGCCACACGCATAAGCCAATAGCACAAGAGCTGAAATTAGTAAAATATTGATTTTCATAGATTTGATGTATATAGTTTATCTTTTATTTTTGAATTAATTGCGATAGTTCCCAGTTTTTGTTTCGAGAAGTTAATACTATTTTATCACTTTTATTTTTTGAAATATCGGCAATATTTAATATTTTAATTACTTCTTTTTCAGAGTTATTAGCTCCTTTTAGCAAAAAAGTAATCTCATTTGTTTTCGTGTTTATACGTGCTTGTTTGTTGCTCAATTTTTGCTCTGCTTTCAAATAGAAATCATAGTAAACAGTCCAATCTGGTTTTACTTCGTTTATTTTTAGCCGTATAGAAACCTCGCTGCCTTCTATTTCCATTTTCCCAATGTACTGAGTTTTAAAATCAACACTTTCATAATCAATATTTTGGTTTTTTTTAGAAAAAATTGAAAAAAGAACTATTCCAATAAAAAGTATAAAAATAAAACCTGCTACAAAGGTAATTACTTTTTTTCTTTTTCTAATTGAGTTTTCATTACTTTTTTTGAAATTTACATTATTTTCATTAACAACTAGTTGCTCTATTTTTTTTGTATTATCCAACTTAATAGGTTGTTTTTCTTTTTTAGAATATTTTAAAACAATAAAACTTTCTATTTCACTTATTTCTAGCGAACTAAGTGATAGTTCTGCTTGCTTTTTCTTCAACAATTCTCGCTCCGAGTTTGAAATATTTTTATCTTCGTAAAAAACTTCAAACAAATCGGCGTATTCTTTTTTTGCTTTTACCAAATCTTTTTTTGCTTCGGGCAAAATATGCTTTTCCTTTTTGGTAGGCAATAAATCATGTACTTCTTTTAAAAACTCCTCGCATGTTTGGAAACGCTCTTCTTTGTTTTTTGCGGTTGCTTTGTCAATTAAATGTTGCATCGATTCCGAAATATGAGGATAAATTAAATTTGCTTTGGGCAAAGGCTCAAAAACAATTTTATTGGAAATGTCCCATTCTGTAAGTGATTGTTCATAAGGTTCTTGACCTGTAAGCATTTGAAAAAAGGTTACACCTAGCGAGTAAATATCGCTGCGTGTGTCGATTATTTTTCCTTGAATTTGTTCGGGACTCATGTAAGGAATAGTACCAATTTTTTGTCCCTCTTTGGTCATATTCATATTGTTGTCCGACAAGATTTTAGCTATTCCAAAATCCAAAATTTTAATTTTACCATCGGGCGTAAGCATAAAATTTGAAGGCTTTATATCTCGGTGCACAACGGTTTTTTTGTGAGCATAATTAATGCCTTCAAGCATTTGAAATAGCAATTCTAAGGCACGCTCTTCAGGAATGGGACCCGAAATTTTTTTTATATAATCGTCAAGTGGCACACCTTCAATGTATTCGAGTAAAAGAAAAGGACGGTTTTCAAATTTTCCATAATCTATTAACTGAACAATGGCTTCATGCTTGAGGTCGTCGAGTGTAAGTGCCTCATTTTTAAATCTTTCTAACACTTTTGGATTTTCCGAAAAGTTGAAATGTAGTAATTTTAAGGCAGCTTTTCGCTTCAAAACGGAGTGTATTACTTTATACACGCTGCCCATTCCTCCTTGTCCTAAGAGGCTTTCTATCTTATAATTATTTATCTCTTTTCCTATCATCTGCTAATTATAAATTGCTTTTTTTATTTTCGAACAACCAAACAACCTGAGATTATATCATGTAATGCTTGCTTTTTTTCTGTCCACAATGGCATCAAATAGCCAATTAAAAGAATTACGGTTGAAACTATTCTTCCAAAAAAACGACCGCTTGCTTTGGCAAACGAAATTCTATTTTCATTTTCATTGGTTACTTTTATTCCTATTGCCTGTTTTCCTAAAGTAGCTTGTGCTTTTGAACTTTCAAAAAGCGCAAAATAGAACCAATTAATTACCAATAGAATTGCATTATTTAAAGCAACTTCATCATCTGAAGTTGCAATTCCTGTAGTCAATACTATCACTAAAATTGCACTAAAATCCAAAATGCCAACAATTATTGCATCAATAACAAATGCGCCCAAACGTTGTCCAAACGTAGCGAAAATAACAGAACTTGGTTCTTTTTCTACATTTGTAATTATTTGTTTATTAGTTGATTGGTGTTGTTCCTTTTGTTTGTTGCTTAAATTTATTTCGTCAATGGCGCTGTTCATTAGTGGTAAAATAGTATTCTCATAATCAATGTTATGCGAAGTACAATAGCCTTTTAATGTTACTTTTTCTGTTTCTGAATAAATTCCATCTTCTGCAAAAGCTTTCACCATTTGGTAAAGCTCTTCAGGAAATGTGGTTCGGTTGTTATTCTCAGCATTGCCTGGCTTGTCGTCGTCGGGTTTTGTTGCATAAATGTCATTTATAGGCATTTTACTTTCTTTTTTGAAAAATTCATTCCACTTCAAAAGCGTATTTCCTATTTTAATAATATCTGTTTTTTCTACCGAAATTTCAATTTCTGGCTTTATTTTTTGCCCATTTACGTAAGTTCCGGTAGTTGAATCAATATCAATAATACGAAAATCCGTTTCGGAATATTTTATGATTTGTAAATGCTCGCGCGATACAAATTCGTCTTTTACGACAAAATCGCAACTCGATGCACGTCCTATTATTTTAACCTCCATATTTTTATAAATTTTTTCTTATATTATAAAAAACAATCAAACTGCTTGCGAAAGAAAATACTCAAATTCTTCGCATGTTTTGTATCGCTTTTGCAAATTTTTCTCTGTTGCAGCATCTATTATTGGTTGCAATTTTATATTTGCATGAGGATAAATATCTCTAATTTTAGGCAATTTTTCGTTCTTAATTTTATGAAAAATTTCTTTTATCGAGCCGCCTTTGTAAGGCAATTGACCTGTAACCATGTGATGTAGAGTTACTCCCAGCGAATAAATATCGCTTTGTCTGCCTACATTTTTCATATCTATTTGCTCGGGGCTCATGTACATGGGCGTGCCCATTCTGCGCTTGGCATTTTCTATTTTCTCATCTTTCGAGGACGAAATTCCAAAATCTAAAATTTTCACTATTAGGTCATTAGTTACCATTATATTGCTTGGTTTTATAT
Source organism: Bacteroidota bacterium (assembly GCA_020047755.1). Taxonomy (GTDB): domain Bacteria; phylum Bacteroidota; class Bacteroidia; order Bacteroidales; family JAIFNL01; genus JAIFNL01. The sequence continues at coordinate 21,991 of JAIFNL010000144.1, read as the reverse complement.
CTAAATGCGTAACTTTTTGATGATGAGCATAAGCTACACCGTGCAATATTTGCGTAAATATTTTGAACAAATTTTCGTCGGCAATTGGTCCCGATTTGGTTTGTATATATTCCTCTAAATTAATGCCTTGAATGTATTCCATCACGATATAATCCGTTTCGGGCGTTACAATGTAATCGGTCAAATCGGCTATATTGGGGTGTTCGAGGTAAAGATACAAATTGGCTTCTTGTTTGAATTTTTCGCGAATCATTCTATCCTCGTAACGTGTTTTAAATAAGGCTTTTATAGCAACTTGCTTTTTTGCCCACTTGTCCCAAGCCAAGTAAACTGCTGCCGTTCCGCCACGTCCTAATTCACGCTTTATTTCTAAATTTTCTTTTACAAATGGATACATTTCTTATTATTTTGCATTATTTGTACTTTTCCAATTCAATTTTTGCCTTATCTAAGTTTGCTTTTGCTGTTTTTTCGGCAGTTTGAGCATCTTTTAGCTTTTTACTTGCTATGCTTATTTCATTGTTTAATCGTTCTATTTTTTCTGCATCCTGCTTTTTTTCCGTTTTTTTCTTTTCTTCTTTTATAATTGGAAAATTGGTTTCTGATATTTTTTTATACTCTGCTTCTGCTGTTATAGTTACCTTCTTTGCCGCTTCATATTTTGTAAATGCTTCATCATAATCTTTTTTTGCAGCCGCTTTCTTTTCTTCGTAAGTCAATTCTTTTTTTGTTTCTTCCTTTTTTTCTTCAATTTTGGTATCTGTTTTGTCGTCAGTTACGGTCTTGTCGTCTTTTTTCTCTTCCGTTGTTGTTTCTGTCTTATTATCAGTTACTTTTGTTGAGTTTGTTGCCGAAGTGCCTCCACATTGCTTACCTATTTTTGAGCAATCTCCGTTGTTATCGTAACCCACTTTTTCCGGTAAATATTTTTGATAGTTTTTGGGATTGTATTCTTCTTTACTCGAATAATCGAGCGGAATTATGTACGAAGTATTGGCTTTGAGGCTATTATTTTTACCAAACAACTTTGGGTCGTTCACTTCTATAATATAGCATTTACATACTCCATATTCTTCGTACAAAGCTTTCCAGCCAATGCCTTCGGGCATTAAAACTTTTTTATTATTTTGTGTAAGAGATGTTTTGTTATCTCCTGATTCTGTTGAAATTACTGTTGAATTTGGGTCTTCTTCAAATTCTAAATTGGCAAATTTATTTTTTATGTACCAAATTTCAAATTTACCTTTTAATTTCTTTTGTTCTATATAATTTCTGGCTTCCTCTTTTGCTTCGTCTAAAGTGGCAAAATTTCCAAGTTCAAATTTTCCTTTTTCTTTCAAAATAAGAACCTGGTAAGGTTTTGAGCCTATAATTCCTGTAACATACAGTCCAACAATAAGTAATAAAACAAAAGCTACTCCTCCCAATAGCATAAAAAAGGTTTTCTTTTTTTTGTTATCTTTATTTATTGTGTCTTTTGCTATTTCGTTTTTCAGAGGTAGCTCTTGTTGTTGGTTGTTTATATTTAAAAGATTTTCGGTTTTTTGCGTGTCTATTTCGCCAAATTCGCTACCACCAAGTGTTTTTGTGTATTTAATGTCGGGATTAGTTACCGGAATTTCCTTACGTTCAGGTGATTTCGATATAAAATAAGTTTTTGGGTTTGGACTTTTGCTTATTTCTATCAACGACAAAGTAATGTTGTCTTTTCCGCCGGCATTTAGTGCAAACTGCAAAAGTTCTTCGCCTTTTTGCTGAATACTAAGCGTTTTATTTAGCGTAGCTTCCATGGTCATGTCGTTCACCATGCCATTCAAACCATCACTGCATAGCAAAAAAGTATCGCCGTTTTTTGTTCTAATGGGCTGCGAAGCCACTTCTACTTTTACTTTTGGGCTAATACCTAATGCTCTCATTAGCTCATTTTTACGAGGGTGTCTTTCGGCATCGTCGTCAGAAATAGTGCCATTATCCACTAAACTTTGCACATACGAATGGTCTTTGGTAACTCGGTGCAACTGCCCGCTGGTGTGCAGATAAATCCGACTGTCGCCCACGTGCGCTATGTACGAGTTTTCGTTTTGAATAACTAGTAAAACCGCAGTTGTGCCCATACCTTCCAAGCTAGTATCTTGCCTCGAACGCTCGTAAATATTACGATTAGCGTACTCAATAGCCTCACACATAGCCACATATATATCTGGCTTTTTATCCGAGGCAAAATACTCAATAATACTTTCAACGGCTATATTTGAGGCAACTTGCCCGCCTACATGCCCGCCCATTCCATCGCAAACCACAAAAATATGACCGTTAGACGTGTAAGTATATCCCTGATTATCTTCATTTTTAGGTCTTACTTTGCCTTCATGCGTTATATTGCATACATCTTTCTTTATATCAAATATATCCATTTTGTTTTATATTTATTGTATAGAAGTATTATTTTTTTATAATTTTAAAATTAGAGTATTATTAAAATAATAGAATTTAGAATTTACCAAACAAACATCATTTGTGCTTTTCCGGCTTGAATAATGTCGTTGTGCTTTAGTTTGTGCCTACGAACTGCCATGCCATTTATTTTTGTTCCATTGGTGCTTCCTACATCTTGAATAAAATAATCACCTCCAAAATATTGAATTTCAAAATGTTTGCCCGAAACTGTGGGTTCTTGCAAAAAGAAATCGTTTAAATGTTTTTCTCTTCCAAAAGAAATAATAGGCTTATTTATTACAAAATCTTTGTTCAATCCATGCGAAACAATTTTCAACGAAGGGAAACCTCCGCGGTTGTTGCGCATTTCTTCTGTGAGTCGCTTGTTTTGTTCTTCTTGTTGTTTTTCAAGTAGTTGTTGTTCATGCTGACGCTGTTCTGCAAGTTTTTCAGCTTCCAAACGTTGTTGAAAACGCAACTGTTCTTCACGCTCTTCGCGCATTTTTTGCTCTAAACGCTCATTTTCAAGTTGTTGTAGCTCTTGTTTTTTTACTTGTTCTTCCTTGTCTTTTTGGCGTTGAATCTCTATTTGCCTAAGTTTTTCTGTTTGTTGAGCTTCTTTTTCAGCTTGCAAGGCTAATTCTTTTTCTTTTTTCTTTTTCAAAAAAAGAACGAGCCCAATAATAAAACCAATGATAATAATTAGAATTAAAGCTACTAAAATTGTATTCTTTTTTATGAAACAAGCAATATCGCAAGCTGGTGCTTGAAATTTTTCCTCAATTGCTTGTCCATCAACCTTTATCGAAACAGTATGCAATTTTCCGTCTTGTTCTACTTTTGTATCGTAACTAAAAGTGTAGTTAAATCCATAATGACGCTTTAAAGCATTGGTCATAAATTCTATAACTTTCTCTTTTGCAGCATCTTTATCGTTTCTGCTTTTGTCTGAAAGAAAAAACAATCCAAACGATTTCTCTGCATAATCGTTGTCTGTTCTATTGTCGTAAATGTTGTAATACACTGAGTAAATGGGTATTCTGTACTCGCGCGAGGTCGCAATTAAGCCTTCTTGCGTTATAGCATTGTTCGCGCTTAAATTGAAACCTGCCGAAAGTTCCAAAATGAAGGTATTTTTATTGGGAAACTTTTCATGCAAATCAGCCATTCCATCGTCTAGCGCGTCGTAAAGTTCTGAACTTTTTTGGTTGCTATGTTCATCGTAAATACTTCTAAATGTGTTAGCTGCATTTTTTAACAACTCCACATCGTCGGTATAGTTTTCCAACAAAAAGCGCAAAGAAGTTTCACTTCCTCTGTTTCTGTCAAAAACGGCTATATTTACCTTATCGCCTTTATTCACAAACTTGGGCAGTGAATTTTCCAGAACATATTGAAAATATTCGCGTTGCAGGGCATGAGATGTATGAGTCATGTCTTCAAAAAGTATCAAAATATGCTTTTGAGTATCGGCAATGGGCGCATTTGTTCTGCTAAAAGTAAATTGAATTTTTTGCTGGTTTTCAAAAATTTCAAAATCTTTATTTTCCTTAGCATCAGGTTTGTATAAATTTAATGTAAATTCTACTTTCGGAAATTTATCCACATTTACTTTACTTACTTTTCCTATTTGTTGCGAAAATGCAAAAAGTACAGTTAAAATAAAAAATAAGGTAATTTTTAGCTTTTTCATCACTTATATTTTTATAATTTTAAATTAATCTTTTAATTAATTATCTTTTAAGAAAAAATACCAAAAGAAATTAAAATTTAAAACGCCGAGCGGAATTTTAGCAGAGTAGAACCTACTTTTATAATATCGCCGTCAGTAAGGTTAAGTACTTCATCGTCAAGGTCTGAACCGTTTAAATAGGTTCCGTTGGTCGAAAATTCGTCTTTTAATCTGTATTTTCCATTTCTAAACAAAATAGTGGCGTGTTTCGACGAAACGAGCTTGTCGCCAAGTATTGTAATTTCGTTTCCGGGTGCCGAACCTATCATATTTTTCCCTTCGTAGAGCCTAAAATCGATGCCAAGCGGGTCAATTGTAAATGAAACAAGCCAGCCAACCAGTTTGCGCTGTGCTCTGGGAGCTTCTTTTTGCGCACCAAAATCGTCATCTGTCTCGTCTTCGCTTATACCTATGTAAGTTTTGTTCCAATCTTGCTGATTGCTTTCGGCAAAATCGCTTGATTTTTTGCTCGATTTGTCAAATATTTCAGTTTCATTACCGTTGTTATCGAAAATCTGTGTTTTGTTATGTTCGTTTTTTTGCGGCTCAAAAGCACTAGTTTTCAAAGGATTACTGCTATTTCCACCCAATAATTCGGTTTTGTCTCCTTTATTATCTTGAAGCTTGGTTTTGTTGCTGTCGATATTATTTTGCCCTTCTGGTTGCGGGCAATAAGGGCAATAGCTATTTTTTTCGGGATTGTAATAATGTCCGTTGTTGCATTTTTTCATAATTCAAATTTTTATATTTTTATATTATTTTATTTTATTTTAAAAAATTAAATTGTATCTTTCCTTTTTAAAATCACATAAATTGAAATTAACAACAATAAATCAATCAAACTTATTGCCAGAATATTTTTTTCTAAACTATCGAATTTATTTAACAGTTCAGCGTTTTCATAAAATTTCAAATTTTTCAAAGGGTCTGCGCCTTTAAACTTTGCATCGCCTGTTTTTTTATAAGGAATTGTGTCATTTTGCGTATTTTCGTCTTTTCCATCGTTAGTAATTAATAAAGTATCAGAAAATATAATTACTTCAGGAACAGAATTATAAACACTTTTTATAAGAGTTTCGCTTTGAATACTGTCTTTAAATTCGGGTATTGATATTATTTTATCTTTTAAAATTGTCATTCCATTAGGCATTATTGTGTCTATTGTTGGAATGGTGTCTTGTTTTTCGGAAATTTTAATTAAAAGGGTATCTGATTTAATATGCTTGTAACCAGTATAATCACTTTGTATTCGCGCCAGTCCTTCCGTTCCCCAACGTCCAAACATGGTGTAACTAAAAAGCTCTTTGTCTTTAGAATCAATATCGGCAATAACACCCGAAAATATAATTTGCGGTATTAGAATGATTGGAATAAAAGTCATTACTTTTTCAGCATTATCAAAAATAACTGACAAAAGCAAACCTAATAAAGTAGCTGAAAAAGACAATAAAAACAAGAAAAAAGTGGCTTGAAACATATTCACAATGTGAATTTCGTCGCTTAGAAAACGTAACTGAACAATTTGCAAGAAAATAGTTACTTGAATGAGGGCAATGACCGATAAAACCAAGATTTTAGAGAGCATGTAGGTGGTAATATTCAGGTTGAACATGCGTTCGCGCTTGTAAATTGGAATTTCGCTCACAATTTCTTTTGCCGCGTTGCTTACTCCAAACCAAATGGCGGAAATTGCCATCATAAACAGCACTCCAAGTTGCAGTTTATCAAATAAATAGATAAGTGCAAGTGGTATAATAATGGGTTGCAACATTAGCAATGCCATATTGCCTTTGTCGTTGAGTTTGATATTTGCATAACGCTTGGTGAGCCAGAAGAGTTGCGAAAACCAAGAAACTTTTTCTGGTTTTTGGGCAAAACCTTTTTCTTCTTTTAGCTCTTGTGTTGTTGTTTGGCTTTTTATTTTCCATTTTTCTCCCCATTCGTTTGCTTTTTCTTTGGTACTTAGCAACGAATAAATGCCAATAATATTTCGGTCTTTGATATCGAAATGATTGTATAAATCATTTTCGCTACCATAAAAAGCTTGATAACCTTCTGTACCTAAGAATATTACTCTGTCCACATAATTTAAGTCCGAAGGTTTGTGAGTAACCATTATTACTGTGGTTTCTTCTAATTCGGTAAGCTCTTTGATACTAGTTAAAAAACCGTCAATGGTTTCGGGGTCGAGAGGTGAGGTTGGCTCATCGAGAAATAAAATAGTAGGTTTGTTTAAAAGTTCTACGGCAATTGAAACACGCTTGCGTTGCCCTCCTGAAAGCTTCCCTACGGGCTTGGTTCTTATATCTGTTCTGTTGATTTTGAGGCTAGTAAGCACTTCGTCAATGCGTTGCGTTATTTCTTGATCGGTAGTGTCGGGGTTCATGCGCAGTTTGGCAGCATAATAAAGCGAGCTTTCTACTGTCAAATCTCTATGAACTATGTCATCTTGAGGTACATAGCCTATTTTTTGCTTTAGCATCGAATAGTTCTTGGTAAGCTCAAGTCCGTGAATATGAACACTTCCGCCTGTTGCCGGATTGTCGCCGTTGAGTGTGTTCATGAGCGTAGTTTTTCCGCATCCCGAAGGTCCCATGAGTGCAATAAATGCTCTGCTCGGAATGTTTACGCTCATCGGTTTTAATCCCACATAACCATTTGAAAACTTTTTAGTTACGTTAATTGCACGAATAGCCGTTGTGTCGCTCAAGGCTTTTTCAGCTTGTTCTAAACTAAACACTTTCAAGCCAATACGTAATTCATCACCAACTTTTAACTCTACTTTTTGTTGGATTCTGTTTTCGTTCAAAAAAGTTCCGTTGGTAGAACCTAAATCTTGTACAAAATATTTTCCGTTTTCCTTGGTAATTCGGGTGTGTTGGCGCGAAACCAAGTTGTCGTTAATTACAACATCTGCAGTTTGTGCTCTACCAATTAATAAGGTATTTTTGTTGCTCAAAAGTTGGGCTAAACTAGTGCTATTATCGGGTGTTTGATTGGCTAAATTCTGAGCCTTTCCGCCCATTAAATCACTTAAGGTGAATGTTTGTTTTCCTATAGTAATTTTGTCTGAATTACTAATTTTTCGGCTTCCTGTGAGTAATGAATTGTTGATGTATGTTCCGTTTGAAGAGTTATTGTCCTTAATAGTGTACAAACCGTCAGAGTCTTTAAAAATAATGGCATGTCGGCGCGAAACAATTTGATTATCAATTATAAAATCACAATCGGCATTTCGCCCTATTACAATTTCTGTTTTTTGTGAGAAATTACCAGAAGACTTTATTTTATTATTAGCATAATTGTTTTCTGAATTTACAAAATTATTTGTGGGATTATTTTCCGATTTTTGGCTACCAAACGAAGGCGGAAGTACAAGTAATTGAATATCTGAGCCTTCTGTAAAAGAAATAATATCATTAATTTTTATGGAAACTAACTGCCCCGAAGTTATTCTTTTGTTGTTCACATAAGTTCCATTGGTAGAATCCAAATCTTTGACAAAGAGGTTATCATTCTCATCTTTAATAAGTTCTAAATGTGTACCCGAAACGTAATTCGATTCTACTGCAAAATCTACTTTCGACTTGTTTTTGCCCAAAATAATACTAACTCTCTTTCCTTTTGAAAATGCAAATTTATTAATTTCATTTCCCTTGAGTGTGATGATAAATTTAACTAATTGCTCGCTCATTATAAGTATTTTTGTTTAGTTCTATTGAATTTAATTTCGGCTAATTCCTTTTTATTTAGAGGATTATTATTTGCGAAATTTTTTAAATACAATTTTTTTTGATAGAATGCGTTAAAATATAATAAGAAAATTTCATGTTTTTCAAAAAACAATAATAATAAAAAAACTGTTAAAAAAACTTTTTTTAACAAAAAAAAGTCTAATATTGTAAAAAAAAGTTAAACTTATTTTCTTCTTATTCGATATAAATTTACAAAACTCCTTTTTTTTTGAAAAAATAAATATAAAAATTTATACTCTTAATAGTATATTATAAATAAAAACTAAAATATGAAAATAAAAATATTATTAACACTTTGTATTTTTTCCTTTTTTTTGTACAAAAATAGTAGCTCCCAAGTTAGCGGTTTAGGAAAAAAGGATAGATTAACAACTACCGTGGAGAAAGTTCCTACGAGCATAAAAACAAATTTGAATTGCTTGCCCAATGACCCCATTTATACAAGTGGCGGCGTAGTTACTGAGGCTGAGAAATTTGCAATTTCCATGGCGGGCGTAAAAGTTAGTGCAGAAGAGGAAAGCGATTTTGGCGATGATGTTTACAACGAAATGAAATCTTCGGCTGAATATCAGTTTATTACTTCGGGAGCACAATACAATGCTTTGCAAGCAATGCTAGCCGATTTGCTCAAAACACGTCGCAATCCGAGTGGTATTCGATATAAAATACATCTGGTTAAAAACAGCGAAATAAATGCTTACACTCTGGGCGGTCATGTTTTTGTAAATACTGGTATTATTGATTTTGCAAACAGCGAAAGTGCCCTTGCTGCAATAATTGGGCACGAAATAGGGCACAATGAAAAGGGGCATATAAATTTACTCTTGAAAAAAATAAAACTTGGCAATAGTTTCATGGGCGGATTTGGGGACATAGGTTTGGCTTTGCAGCAAACAATTACCCCATTTTTTAATCAAAAAAATGAAGTAGAAGTTGATGCTTATGGAGCAGATTTGTGCCAAGCTGCTGGTTATGACTCTCGAAAAGGTATGGAATTGTGGAAAAAAATGGCAGAGTCGGAAGGAAAAAAGAATATGATTGAAAGTTTTTTGAGAAGCCACCCTTATTCCAACGATCGCTATGATTGTTTAAAAAAGCATATTGAAACAAATTATAAATTTTAATTTTTTATAAGTCTAAAATAAAATGATAAAAAAAAAGTATATATTTATCTTATTCGCTTTTAGCATTTCTTTTTGGCTCTCGGGCTGTATCAAAGACCCTAAAGTAGTAGGAATTTCTAATTTAGAAATTGTGGAAAAACTTGATTCTATGCTACTTACCACTATGACTACTCAGATAGAAAACCCTAATAAGATGTCAATTACTGCCAGCGATTTAGAATACAGCATTATGCTGCAAGGGCGAGAAATAGGGCAAGGCTTTGTAAAAGAAGAATTTACACTTAAAGCAAACGAAATTACTGATATTCAAAACACAATAGAATTAAATATTTCTAAGCTACTCAAAACCATTGACTTTATTATGGAAAGCGACAGTTTTCCGGTCGATATTTCGGTTTCGGCTAAAATTTCGCCAATGGGTTTGAAAATTAATAAAAAAACGCAAGTTTATTTCAAATTAGCCGATCTTATGAAAAATCTTTCTGGTGATTTAATTAAAGAATCCTTGAAAATTAAGGGCTTAAAGATAACTGAAATAAAACCTAGTTACACAAAAATGGACATCAAATTCGGCTTTGAAAACAAATTCCCTTTTTCATACACGCTCGATAGCTTAAATTTTGAAATTTTCGACAATGAAAAAATGGAATCACTTTTAGGTTCTACAAAAAAAACAGATAAATTAATTATTGAAGCAAAAAACGATACCAATTTTAGTGTAAATGCTCAAATTCAGAATATTAATGCCGGTTTGAGTATGTTTAAAAAAGTATTTACCAACGAAAGAGGCTTCTATATTAAAGGAACAGTTTTTATTGATTTTGAAAAAACAAAAATTAAAATACCTATCCAACAAGTAATTGAACCAATTTGATAATCAACCATTGCATATTTATTTGTTATGAAACGATTTCTGGTTATTAGTATTTTTTTGATTGCTGTTTCGTGTAGTCAAATGGTCGAAAAGATGTTATTTTCGAGGCCCCAGAAGGTGGATTTTTATGAAATATTGAAGCCTCCTTATGGTGGGAAAAACGTTAATTTATTATATGATGGCTTTTATTTTAATAACACAATTAGCCCCAACGATTCTAGTTTTTTTACCTATTTGGCATTTCAAAGAGACGGCTTGATAATTTATTTTAGTAATACTTCAATGGTTCCCGATACGGTAGCTATTTGGAGTAAAATATGGAATCCGGAATTAAAGAAATCTGGTATTCCTGAATCTGCTAATAGCGACTTTGGCTTCTTCAAAACGAAGACAGATTCTATTGTGGCAATAGTGCATGTGGCTGGTTTGAGCTATTGGGATTATTATAAGATAAGTGGGCTTGTTGGTAAAGATTCGCTAATATTGGATATTGAAAAACTTGGAGTTGGAACGCATACCGAAAAATGGTGTTATAGACGGCAAGTATTTAAAGAGTATAAGGTTGGTTATTAGGTGATTATATTTGTGATGATTTGAAAAAACAAAAGCAAAGTAATAAAAAGCTTTGCTTTTGTTTTTTTAGAATTTAAGCATAAAAATTATCGCTTTCTGTACATTATGCGTTTAAAAGAGGGTCAAAAAAGCCGATTTGTTTTATCTGATTAATTATTTGTTTGGGATTTGATGTCCAGAAGATTATTTTTTTATTGTAATTAGCTATTTTGTGATTTATTTTTACTCCTTGCCCTATTAGAGGCAAAAAAGAATAAGGTTCTATTGAAATTATATCTTTGGGGTAAAATGTTAAAGTTCCTGAAAGCGTTACAATTAGCTCTAGTTTGTCTTTTGTAACGTTTAAAGTGGCAAAGGGCCAAGTACTGTTTCTCATGCCTATTCTTGCTCCTCCTGTTATGCTCAATTTTTCCATTGTATAAATATTAGTTATTATTCTATTTTTGCTTGGCTAAGATATTTAATTATCACAGGTGGAAATCAAAAATCTTAGCCAAATCTTGGTTTTTTATTTTCTAAACTCATTCTTCCAACTCTGGTTCTTCGCTTTTTTTAAGCCCTTCTGCTTTTTCTGCAAGTAACAGTTTGGCTTTCAAAAATTCAGGGCAGCTTATTCCGCGAGCTTCCAAGTCTTCTATGTCGTTTAAAAATACAGAACCGAAAGTTTCTTTGGTTTCAAAATTGAACGTAAGGTTCATTTTGCTGAGATAAATTTTTTCGGCTTCGGCATAATTTCCTTCTAGCATATAAATGAGCGGCAAATTGGTATAAGCTGTATTTACGGTAGAATCGGCTTTAATAGCTAAATCGCACGACTTGCGAGCTTTATCGTATTTTTTTTCTATCAATAGAAAATACGGTAAATCCCAGCCGCAGATTTCGGCTACTTCGTTCATTAATGGTTTGTTGGTAGTATATTTTTTTATTATCTTTTCAAAAACGGCAATTGTTTTGGTTTCAAACTCATATTTTTTTGTTGCATTGTTTTGTTCTGTTGTTTTTTTGAGATAATATTTTGCAGCCAACATCAATTCGTCTTTGTTGTTAATGGCAATTATTTTTTTTGTTATTTCATTTATTTTCAAATCATTAGCTGTTTTAACTTTGCTCCATTTATTCATTTCTAACAATACATCTATGTGCGTAGTAAAATAGTTGACTGTAGGACTTAGTGTGCAAATTTTTTCAATCAACGCCAATGAATTGTTTAGAAGTGATAGTTTTTCTATACTACTTCTTGTTTTATTTGCTAATTCGGTATAATAATTAACACCGTCGAGTAATTCTTTGGGGTTTTTGAGCGTATCTAAGTCTTCGTAAAACAAAATATGGTTCCAAAGTTTTTGATTGATGGTTAAAGGTTCATAATTTTTGTCTTTTTCAAACTCGTTAAGTGGTTTTTTTACTTTAATCTTGCGAATATAGCCATCATCACCGGTAATGGCAACAAATGTTTCTTCGTCGCAAAATTGCGCCGACCATAAATATTTTTCTGCTCCAACGAAAATTTGTAGCAAATCGCCGTTAATATTCCACAAGCAGGCTGTTTTGTCCCACGAACTTGATAGTAGTTTGCTTCCATCTTTTGAAATTACGATAGAATAAATAGGCAAAGTATGTCCAATGAATATTTGTTTTTCGTTGCCTTCCATGTCCCACAAGCGCATGGTTTTATCGGCTGATGCGGTAATAATATTTTTGCTGTCGGGTGTAAATACTACGCTGGTTACTAGGTCAGTATGTCCTTTAAACAAAATGTAGCTTTTGTCTTTGATGTTCCAAACGCGAGCTGTTTTGTCGAGTGAGCTTGTTGCAATCATTTTACCGTCGGGCGAAAAAACGGCACACCGCACAAAATCATCGTGTCCTGTGAAAACATCTATTTTTTTGCCTTCCAGATTCCACGTGCGAGCCGTCAAATCGCGCGAGGCTGTAACAATTTGCTTGCTGTCGGGTGAAAATGACGCAAAGTAAAGTAAATCTTTGTGCCCTTTGATTACCTTTTTTTTATAGGTTTCCAACGACCAAATAATAGCTGTTTTGTCAAAAGAAGCCGAAACTAAATATTTATTGTCAGGTGAAAATTTTACCGAATTAATTTTATCAGAGTGCCCTTTTAGTTCTTTGATTAAATGCCCCGAGCTAGTCCAAATGCGCACTATTTTGTCTTGTCCGCCGCTTGCTATGTATTTTCCGTCGGGCGAAATGTCTATGTATCTGTTACTTGCTATGTTTGTATCAAACATTCTGGTTTCGGTTTCGGCTATATTCCACAAGCGCGCCGTTTGGTCGTTTCCTACACTAACTATGTGTTTGTTGTCGCTCGAAAAATCAACCGACAGTACTTTGCCCGAATGCCCTTTCAAAACATTGAGTTTATTTCCTAAAGTATCCCAAATACAAACAGTTCCGTCATCAGAACCCGTAATTAAACGTGTGCCGTGAGTGCTAAATCGCACTGAATTTATCCAGTTTTCGTGTCCTTTCATTTGGGCATATACTTTGCCTTTTAAGTCCCAAAGCATAGCCGTATTGTCGCCTGAGCCGCTCAAAATGTAGCGACTATTGGGCGAAGTGGCTAAGGAAGTAACACTTTCGATATGTTTTTCGAAGGTTAGTTTCTTTTTTCCATTCAAGTCCCACACTTTGGCGGTTTTATCGTTTGACCCACTGATTATATAATTGCCGTCAGATGAATATGTTACACATCTAATTGCACGCGAGTGAGCTTCCCATGTATAAAGCGAATCGGTTGCTAAATTGTAAGTACCTATAAAGCCTAAATTTGTTCCTAAAACCAAAAATTGTTCGTTGGGTGAAAAATCGATACTAGTAATATCCTGCTTTATTTTTTCAATTATCATTTTTTTGTTACCATTTTTGTCGTACAAAATAATTTTTCCATCGAGCGAACCCGATGCAATTATTTTTCCACTAGGCGAATATTTTACACACGAAATCGGAGCATCGTGCAAAGATTGTTTGTTGATTAATTTGCCTGAAAAATCCCAAATTGCCATGCTGTTATCGTCAGCTCCTGTAATGAAACGGTCTTCGTTGGGCGAAAAGGCAACCGAGTTAATGGTCGATTCATGTCGTGCTGCAATTTTATAAAAAACGTGTTTGCTGTAAATAGCCAGGAGAGTATTTTCAACATTCTCATTTTCATATAATTTTCGAGCTTCAATGGCTATTCCCAAAGCAATTGTTGGGTCTTTTACTTCCATTTCTTTTGACGAAAAAATGAGATTGTTCGATTTTGCTATTTTTAAATTATGATTGGCTATGAGCGTTTGCTTGAGTGCGTAAGCACCTGCAAATATGGCTATTACCAACAAAATACTAATAGCTACCAAGCCCACTTTCATCATTACTTGTACTCTTTTCTTTTTGCGAGCTTCGGCATCAAGTGCTTGCTTACTTGCTTCAATAAAGTCAGTTTGTAAGTCTGTAACTTTGGGTGATTTGTTTTGTTCTACTGCTTCCTCTATCCAATTGCTTGCTAAAATAAAATCGACACCTCTCAAAAGTTTTCCGGCATCTTTATCTTTTTGCCAATCCAGTGATTTTTGCAACCATTTAGTATGTTGCTGTACGTGCTCACGGTCGGTATTTAATATTCGTGCCAAATCGACACAAGCAGCGTTGAAATCAACTCGTTTTCTATTGAAATCGATTACTATTTTATTTAAATTTTCGGGTAAAATTTGAGTTGGTTCTAAATCGTCAAATAATAAGCTAATGATTCGCTTGTTTTGTTTTTCGGCAGTTTCGATATTGTGTATTAATTTCTCATCTTTTAGCAAATCTGGGGTAATGATGCATAAAAAATTTTCCGATTTTTGAATTCCGTCCATTAAAACTTGATGTTGCATTGCTTCGTCGCTTTGTAAATCAAGATGGTCTTTGTCCACCCAAACCGATTTGTCGAATGTGTGCATTTCGTTCCAAAGTTGGCGCAAGTAGTCGGTATTGTTGGGCGAAAAGTTCACAAACAAATCGAACGAAGAAGCATCTTCGTTGTATTTCATACTTGCATTGATAAACTCCTCGTGCAATTCTATGGGTTGGTTTATCTCTCTTTTTTTTCCGGCATTTAGCCAATTAACAGCTTTTTCGAGCGAATAACCTCGCAAAAGAATGCTGTGATTTTCGTTGTGTTTTTTCCATTTTAAAGCTAAAGATAATAATTTTTTGTGCAAATAAATATAATCCTTATCCAGGTTTATTTGTCGGATAAGGCTGTTCATATTTTCTTGAAAAGGAGTTAATTCTTTGGGTTTTACTTCTACATTTTTTTCAATCAAATTAAGAAATTGCAGTTTTTTGAGCGATTCTGGAATTGCATTTATATCCGTTTCTTTTATCAAAAGCGGAATTATCCGTTTATTTAATTTCAGGGCATAGTCGAGCTCTTGCAGGCAGTATTCTGAAACAATAGATTCGGGCGAAATTAGAAAAATAAGATTGTCGGCTTGCTCAATTCCTTTGTTGATGGCACCCGAAAATTTTACGCCTGTTTTCAAATCGCTACTATCAAACCAAGTAGTAAGAGCTTCTCGTTCAAGAGCTTCACGTATTTTGTCAAGTATTTCGAGGTCTTTGCGCACGTATGAAAAGAAAATTTCAGTCCAACCGTTGAATGCAAATTTGGTACTTTCGCAAATGTACGAGCAGTGCAAATCTGACGGCAAACAAGGAGGTTGTGTTTTTTCAAACTTGGTATTTAGCCATTCTACGGCATCTGTTCGCTCGTCGTTTATTAGCAAAAATTCATCTTTCTTTTTATTATGTTTCCAATCGAGTGCTTTTATTAGTATTTCGGTATGTTTCGATACATATTCTTTGTGAAAATTGAGCAAATCCCAAAGCCCAACAAAAGCTTTTTCGAAATCGTCGATGGATTCCCATTCGTTTAGTGGCTTGCTAGTATCTTGTTTTTCACGCATATACACCCAGTTAATTTTGCCAATTGCGGGGTGTAATTTATCCCAAACTTCTTTTGTGCTAGGCTCGATGTGTAAAATAGGAATAATTCGCTTGTTGCATTTTAAGGCTAAAACGATTTCTTTCAAGCAAAATTCAGACATGATGGCGTGCGGAGCAATAATAAAAATAAAATTTTCTGCTTTTTCTATTCCATTGTCTATTTGTTCCTGAAAATCAATACCTAATGGAATATCATTTTGGTCAAACCAAACTTCGAGACCTTTTTCTTTTAGTTTGTTGTGCAATTTTGCAGCAAAATTTTTACTTTCTTTACGTCCGTAAGAAATGAAAACATCTGATTTCTTTAAGCTTGTCTCTTTCATAGTACTCTTATTTTTCGTAATAAAATACCAACGTTTTTTTTGCTAATATACAACTTTTTTTTATTTTGTATATTATTTTTGAAATAATTCTTTCAAAAATAAAAAATAATTTTGAATTATTGATAAATTTTAGGAGCTAAAAAAGTGCATTATTCTTGTTCAAAAACCAAACTTTCTACTTTCAAAAGCCGTTCTTTTACCTTGTTTATGTGCGCAAGGCGTATGCTCAATTGCATGGAGCAATTATTGCCAAAGGTTTGATTTATAGGCTTTAAGTCTTCATCTTTGATTATTTTCATTACATCATTCATTTCTATATAGTCAAAGGAAAACGAAAGTAGTGCATTTACGGTTTTGTTTATTATTTCGGCGGCTTTTATGGCTTCGGCGGCGGCGGTTTTGTTGGCATTGATTAAGCCACTTACGCCTAAAAGCGTGCCTCCAAAGTAGCGTACATTTACAATTAAAATATTGGTTAAATCGAACGAGCGGATTTGCCCCAAAATAGGCGCACCTGCCGAGTTTGAAGGCTCGCCATCGTCGTTGGCTCTAAAATGCGTTTTTTCGGCACCCAAACGCCAAGCGTAGCAATGGTGGCGAGCATCGAAAAAGCGTTTGCGCAGTTCTTTCAGATGCTCGTTTATCTCCTCCTCGGTTTCTACCGGAAATGCAAAGGAGTAGAATTTACTGGCTTTGTCTTTATAAAAACCCTCCGAAGCTGTTTTTATTGTTTTGTATTGGTCTGTAAACAAGAGTATTGGCAGTTAATTGTGAGTTAAGAATTAAACAGCAGTTTTTATTTTTGTTTCTTTATTTCCAAAAAGAGTTAGTATAATTTGCCCCACGTAAATGCCAAAAATGCTTTCGATGATGCCTAAATAAGGTTGCAACTCTTCGCCGCTTATTTTGCCGCTTCCTGCCAAAACAACCAGCCAAATAATAGCCAGTGCATACAGCGGAAAAACAACAAATGCAAGTACACTAATAGATGTTTTTACGTATTTTATTTCTTTGTTTTCTTTGTATGGATTGTCCATCAAATCTTTGATAATAACACTCAAATAAACTGTAAAAAGTGGCATTATAAGCGCAATAGAACTAAACATTTCGCTTTTTTCGAGTCCATCGGTTGCGTATTCTACCAAAATAGCCAGCAGAGTAGCTATTTTGGCGATGAGCATAAATACAAAAATGATTGTTTTTAATCGTGTTTCTTTCATCGTTTTTTTTTGAGTTTTAAAAACTTGTTTTAGGACTGTTTATTTTATTGTCCGTAATTTGTATCGTTGGTTATGGTACGTATTATTTCGGGCATTATTTTGTTTTTCAAATAGTTACTGATAAAAACCGGAAATCCTTTGTCCATATCTGTCATTTCGCTCCATTCTTTGTTGCCATGCAAGCCGGAGCCGTATCTGCCTATTACTTTTACTTTTATTTCTTGTTTTTCGATGTTGTAAATTATCGAAAATTTTAAATGTTCAAAAGGCAAATACGTTTCGCCTGTTAAAAAAGTGAGCATAGTGTAAACAAAATTTTCGCCAGCTTGCGTTAGTACTTCCTTTTGCAAATTTTTCACTTCAAAGGTTAATGAATCTGCGCCTTTGCGGTAGGTTGGAACAAACTTCGCTGTGCTTTTTTTCTCAAAACCTTTTCCGTTGGCATAAATTTCTTTGAAACGTTTGAGTAGTTTTTCGTAAATTAGTTCTTTTGAAATTTTTTTGTTTTCCAGAACATATTTTTCGGTCAAAAAGCTCAATTCGTTTAGGTTGATGGTTTCTGAAATTTCGGCTTTGCATAAGGTTTCGTTCAATACAAAATCGTTTGTTTTGTCATCAAAATAATATTGCACAAACGGACATTCTTGGGTTAGGTACGAGTGGCGTATTTCGAGCAAAACATTTTGCGGATTGGGAATTTCAAACCAACCAATAAAGAAAAAATACAGATATTCGGGCAAGGATACGTTTTTTTCTTTGCCAAAAACCGCTTTCATGCTTGTCCACGCGGCGTTGCTTTCGTCTTGATTTTCAGCTATTAATTGCAACCGAAAATAGTAAATTCCTTTTTCTTGCTTTAGTTCCTTTAGTTTGAGTGTTTGCAACAAACCCATTTCGGAAAGTTTTTTTTCAAAAGCTTGTTTGTTTTCTGCACTAAATTCGGTTTGCGAAAAGGCAAATTGCGTTATAAAAAAGCTGATTATCAATAAAATGTATATTTTTTTCATATTCAATTGGTTAAAAAGAAAATCTGTTTGTTATGCTATCAAAATTGGCTTAAAAAAAACTTGTTCCTCTTTGTTTTTTAACTTACTGAAAATAACTTCGGTATGACTCCAAGGTAATTTCGCCACAAGCTGTGGCGAAATTTGATTTTTTGCTAGATGCTCATAAATCAATCTCATACGGTACAAATTTCTTTCTGAGAGTCCAGCCATGCCCACAAATTCGGCTTGTAAATCTCTCGATAGTTTTTCGATTACCGAAGTTCCCCAGCCTATTTTGGTTTTTTCTGAAATGGTTTTGCCAATATCGAGGTAAGCTAACACCATTTCCGAGTTTACCGATACCAGACTTTTGTATTGAGCCTGTTTTATTCGCTCTTTTAAATCGGCAAAGGTTTGAATGTAATTATCGGGCAATTTGTTGGTCATTTGCAAGTTGGATTGAATGGAAATAATTTGCTTCTTTTTTTAATTTACGAATTACTCTTTGCGAATAAAAATAAAATTACTGTTGTAATTGTCGTTGCTAAATTTACCTCCTTTTAAGTTGGGATAGTTGTCCTCTAAAGGCTTAATTATTTCTTTGTACGAAATGATGTTGTGGTATTTTCCGCTGTTTTCCTTGAGGCTTTTGATAAATTTTTGGGTAAATTCCGATAGCCCTTCGTCTATTCCGGTGTTGCTTACACCTTCGCCCGAAGTTAGCACCTTGCGGCACACTTGCTCGCTAAGTAATTCGTTTAGATATTCTTCTGCCGTAGGTTTGTAGTTTGTGGTGTTTTCTATATCTAATTTATCCAGAGCTAAGCCACTAAAGCAAGCGTCCATGACTATTAAAATATGATTGCAGCTACTTGTCTTGTTGCCATCGGCATATTTTATAAAGTCATCGTGTGTAAATTCAGTGTTTTTGTAGCAGAGAAGCGCGCCTTCGTTAAACGCTTCATCTATTTTACCATGACCAGAATAGTAAATCAGCAGTTGGTCGTTGTTGTTGTATTGCTTTTTTGCATACTTTTTTACCTTTTCTTCCATTTCGGTGGCTGTGAAATTGGCACACACTTCGGTTTCAAAGCCATAATTTTCTTTTAATACTTTTGCCAATTCCAAAGCATCGCTTTTTGTGCCTTTCAAATCTTTGGTGCCGCCACCGTAATCGCTTACGTAAAATAACAAGGCATAATCTTTGCGCTCTATTTGATAGTAAATGGTCAGATTTTCGATGGTTTCGTTGTTTTGTGTATCTTTGGCTTTTATGGTAAATTTATTTTCGCCTACTTTCAAATCTACTTCAAAATCAAAAGCCGAAGCTTCTACATAATTTTTCATATCGCCACTCAAAAAAACCGTACTAATGCCGTTTTCATCGCTTGCCGTGCCTTTGATGGTAAATTTGTTGCTGGTTACGGTCATGTTTTTGGCGTGTGCAAAAGTTATTACCGGTTTTTTTGTATCTACCACAGGCTGTGCATCGTCAAAAATATGGATTTCGCCCACAGGCGTAACTGCCGATTGCTGCGCCTCAACACCAAAGGCACACAACACAAATACAAAGAGAGTAAACAATTTTTTCATGGTTTTTTCGGTATTTTCAAGAAAAAAAGAAATAAGTAGGTTTGTTTTTTTTTACAAAAATACAAAATAATATTGTACGATGAATGATTTAGGATTCTTTTTTTAATGAATAGTATAAAAAAACGTTTATCGTTAAATCGTTTCGACAGAATATTTTTTGATTAAGCCATCGCTGGTTAAAATTGTGTAGCCATTAGCTAATGCTTGGCAAATGATGATTCTATCAAAAGGGTCTTTGTGAATATCGGGCAAATTGTGCAATTCCGATAATGCATCTTCGGTAATAGGCAACGATAATATTTTGTGCTTTACCCGCTGTTCGGGTAAATAAAATGCAGCTTTATGTGGCAAATTTAATTTGCCAATTGTTTGTTTTACAGTAGCTTCCCATATTGAGGCTACGCTCAAGTAAATTGTATTTTGTTTATTTTGAATAATTTCAATATGCTTCTTCGTTAAACTGCTGTCGCCCGAAATATACCATAAAAAAATGGAAGTATCGATAATATAATTCATATTTTAGTTATTTATCTGCCCTCAAATAAATCAAAATATTCGCTCGGAAGTGGTTCGAAGAAGGCACTCGAAACGTTAAATTCGCCTTGGCAAAGGGCAAATGGTCGTTTTTCGGGTTGCGGGTTTGCTTTTTTCAACGATGCTTGCATCTTTTTTTGCAGGGTTTCCCATAAAAAGAGCAATTCGTTTTTAGGCAAAATATCTATTTCTTTTATCAAATAATCAATATGTTTCATCGAATATTTTTTTTGTTGATTGAATTATAAGTAGTTGATAGCGTAATTTGATAATTAGCTAAAAATTTTAATTCAAATTGCTAAATTGTTAAATTGCTAAATTGCTAAATTGTAATTTTAGTTACTAAAAAATGATTTTTTTTTACAAAAATACAAAATAATATTGTACGATGAACGATTTAGGATTCTTTTTTTCATTATTTCATTAAAAAAAAACAAAACCCCTTAAACATTTGGTAGTGTAAAAAAAAGGAGATTTTTTTGAAAAAGTTTGCTAAAATTGTATTTTTTTCAATTTTTAATGATAAAATAACAATTTAACAATTTAACAATGTAACAATTTGTTATTAGAATTTGGGAAATTGCGTAATTTTACTTTTCTTAGAATTTCGGTTACTCTTAAGTTACGCTATCAAACATTAAATTATTTTTTTTGTTAATTGTGGAATTTATTTACTTTTGAGTTTTTAGTTATCAATGGTTTGTTTTATGAAAAAACTCTTCTCTTTTTTAGTGTTTAGTGTGCTAGTTGTTAGCACTTTGCTTGCACAAACTTTGGAAAGTACCACATTTAGACAAGAAGGCTCTAAGGTGCTGATTGACTTTTATATGCGTGGCGTGCAAAGCAACCACCGATTTGATGTACAAGTGCTTTGTTCCAACAATGAAGGAAGCTCTTTTGCTATAATTCCCAAAACCCTGAGCGGTGCAGTAGGCGAAAACATACGCCTTGCCAACAACAAAAACACAATTACTTGGCAAGTGCTTAGCGACCGCAACCGATTAGATGGCGACAAGTTTGTATTTAAAGTTACCGTAAACAAACTTTTTGAACAGCCCGAAATGGTTTTTGTAAAAGGCGGCACTTTTACTATGGGAAGTAACGAAGGTCCTGACGATGAAAAACCCACTCACGAAGTAAGCCTTTCCGATTTTCACATAGGAAAATACGAAGTAAAAGTATCTGAATTTGAACAATTTATATCAGAAACAAATTATAAAACCGATGCCGATAAATCAGGGGAAAGTTATGTTTATGAAAACGGAGAATGGAAAAATAAAAAAGGTGTAAATTGGAAGTGTGATGTAGCCGGAAATCAGCGACCTTTGAGCGATTACAATCATCCTGTAATTCATGTAAGTTTGAACGATGCCAATGAATATTGCACTTGGCTAAGCCAAAAAACCGGAAAAAAATACAGCTTACCCACCGAAGCCCAATGGGAATATGCTGCCGGAGGCGGTGCAAGTAATCGCACAAAATGGGCAGGAACAAACAATGAAAAAGATTTGAAAGATTATGCATGGTATAGTTCAAATTCAAATAGCATAACCCATGAAGTTGGCACAGCCCAAAAAGCAAATTCATTGGGCATTTACGACATGAGCGGCAATGTGTGGGAATGGTGCTTGGATACTTGGCACAGTAATTATGAAAATGCACCGAAAAATGGTTCTGCATGGATTGATAATTCTAGCTCTTACCGCGTCAGTCGTGGCGGTAGTTGGAACTACTTCGCTACTTATTGCCGTGTTGCTTATCGCTACAATTGGAATCCCGATTACAGGTTCAGCTATTTGGGGTTTCGGTTGGTGGTTTTGCATAGTTTATAAAATAAAAAAATCCATCATTT
>JAIFNL010000172.1 GCA_020047755.1 Bacteroidota bacterium | reverse complement strand
CTGTTTGCATTGTGCATTTTGTGCATTTTGTTTTTGAAAATCAATACTATACGAAAAATTATTCCTTTATTATACCGCTTTTGAGTAGTTAAAAAGCACAAAATTTTTGTTTCGCGCAAATTTATATATTTTTTATGACTTTTGGCACCAAAAAAGTTTATTTTTTTATCTTTTTATATAAATACTATTTGTTTAAAAATAAATAAATAAACTTTGTTGATATTTCAATATGCAAGGTTGATTTTATTTAATTCATTTATTATCAAATTTTTATATTTTGCATTTTTAAATTATGTAATTTGTTTATAATTCGTGAATTTGTGGTATTTTTTCTTTTTTTTGTCATTCAGATTGATGTTTAGTTTCTTTTTTTGTTATTTTTGTCTTGTTTTGAAGTTGAAATTGAATTTAAGTTTTTACAATATTTTTTTTACTGAATCATAAAAACGATTATTAAGATGCACAATAGGCGGAATTTTATAAAAACAATAGGCGCAGTAGTTGCTTTTTCGGGGCTTTCGATGGTTTCTTTTGCTCACAAACCAGTAGAGTTGAAGGTAACTAAGAAAAAAATATTGCCAAAAAAATTAAGCCAAGGCAATTTAATTGGCTTAATAGCACCTGGCGGCGATGTATCAAAGGAACAAGTGGTAGAGTCGCAACAAAATTTAGAAAGTTTGGGTTTCAATACTTATTTTACCCCCAATATATTGGCAAAAGAAGGTTATTTGGCTGGCTCTGACCAGCAGCGGGCGAGCGATATTATGCACATGTTTACAAACCCAAAAGTAGATGCAATCTTTTGTGTGCGTGGTGGTTATGGAACTGCACGAACCTTGGATTTGCTCAACTACGAATTGATAAAGCAAAACCCTAAAATTGTGATAGGTTACAGCGATGTTACTGCCCTTATTACTGCTCTTTATCAACGCATTGGCTTAGTTGGGTTTCATGGACCTGTGGCAACTTCTACCTTCAATTCGTTCTCAATAGAATCGATGAAAAATGTAATTCAAACACCTGAAATAGAATACCTTTATGCTTACGAGCGCGAAGAGGATACTGTTGATAATAAAGAATTTGATGTGTTTACTATTTCGGGAGGCACGGCGAGTGGAAAATTAATTGGAGGCAATTTGGTAATGCTTGTTTCGCTCATTGGCACAAAGTACGAACCCGATTTTAAAGGAAAAATTGTGTTTTTAGAAGAAGTTCGTGAGAAGCCTTACAAAGTGGACAGAATGCTGACGCAACTTTCGATGGCAACCAATTTTAACCAAGCAGCCGGAATTGTTTGCGGCATTTTTTACCGATGCGATGCTGAAAACTTAGAGGAATCCTTCTCACTTAAAGAGGTATTAATGAGACGCTTGAAGCCACTAAATATTCCTATCTTTTATGGAGCTCCTTTTGGACATGTAGAAAACAAATGGTGTTTGCCTGTCGGCATAAATGCTCTGTTAGATGCTGATAACAAAACACTTAAACTGTTGGAAAGAGCTGTTGAGTAAGCATGAGTTTTTTATATAAAAAGTTATGATATAACGTTGAAAATGAAATTTTAAAACATCATTTTTTTTGAAAAATCTTAGTTTTAAAATTTCATTTTTTTTAAATTCTATTTTATTGAATGAAAATCAAATACACTAAATATACAATGTAAATAGCAATAAAAATCGCACCTTCTATTCGTCTAATTTCCCTTTTTCCCATGGCAAAAGTGCTTAAAAATAAAAGCAAACTAGCTAGCAAAGCAACCGAAATGTCGATATTGGTTAAGGGGTTGAGTGGGAGAGGGTTAATAGTGGCGGTAAGTCCTAAAATAAAAAAAACATTGATAATATTTGAACCCACCACATTTCCAATAGCAATATCCGAGTTTTTCTTGTAAGCCGCTACTACTGAGGTTGCAAGCTCAGGTAATGACGTACCAACTGCCACAATGGTTAATCCAATAACAGAATCGCTTATGCCTAAGGTGCGAGCTATATTTACAGCACCTTCTACAAAATATTTTCCCCCAAAATAAAGCCCAGCTACTCCTCCTACAACCAATAAAATTGATTTCCACAAGGGTTGCTGTTTTATTTCTTCGGCATTTGAATCTGCATTCGTAGCAATTTGAAAGGTATAATACATGAAAATAATGAAAAAGCACAGCATCACTATTCCGTCAATACGAGTAAGTACATTGCTTGTGCCGTGGTCTATAAAAATATCGTTGCCCATAATTGCGATGAGCAAAATGGCTAATATTCCTAGCGGAATTTCCTTGTACTGTGTGTTTTTTTGAACCGTAAGCGGAAAAACTATCGCCGACAAGCCAAGAATTAACAAAATATTGGCGGTGTTACTTCCCAAAATGTTGCCAATAGCTATATCCGTATTTCCGTTTAGTGCCGAAATAATGCTAATTGCCAATTCTGGCATAGAGGTTCCGATGGAAACAATGGTGAGCCCAATGACCAAATCTGGTATTTTGAAGCTTTTTGCAATTGACGATGCACCGTTTACTAGCCAATTGGCACTCAACACTACTACTGCTAAACCAGCAATTAAAAATACTATATTCATTCGATAAAATTGATATAAATTATTAAATTACAAATAGTTATGATTTTTTTATACTTAACTTAGATGCTTTTTGTAACGCGCAACTAAAGAAAACAAAGATATACTTTTTTACAAAAAACTGAAAATAATTTATTAGAAAATAAAAAAGAATATTGTATCGTTTTGTATTCCAAAAAAAATTACTTTTGTATCGTAAAAAATATATATATTCTATCTAAATGTACGAATGAAAAAAACAGTTTTAATAGTAGATGATGAGCCTCGAAATTTAGAAATTTTGGTTAATTTTATACAAGAATTAGACTTTAGTGTTTATATGACCAATAATGCAACAAAAGCATTTGAAATTTCGGAGAAAAGAGTTCCCGATGTGGTAATAACCGATTGGGAAATGCCTCAAATAAATGGTATTGAGTTGGTTAAAATGCTAAAAGCTAGCGATATAACTAAAGAAATTCCCGTTATTATTTGTACTGGCGTAATGATGAGTTCGCAAAATTTGAAAACAGCCCTTGATGCAGGAGCAGTCGATTTTATTCGCAAACCTATCGATTTTGTTGAACTTACAGCTCGCTTAAAATCTGCTCTTCGTTTGTCGGAAAGCTTGAAAGAAATAAAACAACTCAACGCAAACAAAGATAGAATGTTTGAAATTATTGCTCACGACCTTAGCGGACCTGTTGGGCATGTTTACTCTATTTTGTCGCCCGATGTAATCAACGCACTCGATGCTAAAAAGTACAGCGAATTTCTTGTTTCGGCACGCTCCTCAATAAGCGCAACCTATAGTTTGCTGCAAAATTTACTTTCGTGGGCACGCTCGCAGCGCAATAAAATAGAATTTTTTCCCAAAAAAAATGACATGAATTTTGTTATTGAAGACACAATCAATCTTTTACAAGCCAGTTGCGACGATAAAAAAATAAAATTGACTTGGGATAAAATAGAGCCATTTTCAGCTTTTTTCGATAGCAATATGATTTTGACGGTACTTCGTAATTTAATAAATAATGCCATAAAATTCACAAAAGAAGGTGGCGAAATTAAAATTATCACAGAAGTTTCTTCCCATTTTGTTACTGTTAAAATAGAAGACAACGGAATAGGAATTACAAAAGAAAATATGCAAAAAATTCAAAATAAAATCCCGTTTACTTGCTTTGGCACTAATCGCGAAAAAGGCTCAGGATTAGGTCTTCAACTTTGCCGCGATTTTGTTGCCATCAACAAGGGACAGTTTTTAATAGAAAGTCAAGAAAACCAAGGCAGTTGCTTCTCTTTTACTTTGCCTTTAAACCAAATTTAAAATAGTTAAATTAAACAGCTATTTTACTTGTTTTATTAGCATTCCGGTATAAAGATTCTTACTGCTACCTTTAAAAACGGTAGCTTCTACATTGTTTGTTGCATTTTGATCTTCATCGGGCAATTCGATTATTTTGCCATCTAAATTGAATCGATTGTCCCAAATTTGGTCTTTATCAACCGTTATTTTGCCTTTACTTACATATTTGGTAAGCCCCGTTTTGCTATCGATTACTTGCTCCAAAATTTCAAATTTTTCGCCACCTTCTAAGCCTTCTTTTTTTCCAATTTTAGCAGTAATTGGGTCTATCGACCAAATGGGAGTTTTGGTTTTAAATACATCGTAATTTTTTTGCAATTTGGCATAAACTCTCTCTATGTTTCTAATAGTAGCCACTTTAATTATCTCATCGGGAGTATTTTTGCCTTCGCCCGAAAATAAAACCAAGCTTGTTGCTTTTTCGCTACCAAGCAATTTTAGTTGAAAAAGGTCGCTATTATCAAATGCCTGTTTTTTATTTGCATCTATATTCGATTTGTCCATCCAAAAATCTTGGTAAAAAATAGCAGCAATCGAATCGTTCCATTCTAGTTGGTAAAGAAAAGAGGTAGTCCAAACCGAGTAACCATCTTTTGTTTGCTCATACATTTTTTCCGCACTTTTAATAGCCGTTTCGCGCAAAAGCTCCGAACTTATTTCGTTTGCCTTTAGTATTGCAATCGCTCTAACAGCTGCAGCTACTTTTTCGTTGCTCACGAAGTTCATTTTTGAAACAACTACAAAGGTATTTTTTATTAATTCTTCACCTGCATCGGCAAGTAGTGCATCGCCTCGGGCAGCACCTTTGGCTATGTTTGCTTGCATTTGGTTGGCATCGTAAAAGCCCCGTTCGCCAATTAAATTCATGTCGAATGTTCCATCAGGTTGTCTATTGAACCATTTGGCAACTAGCTCTTTAGCCATACCTGTTGCCTCAAAATATTTTCTGATTGTAATGGGATAATCTTTCAGCTCACTATCAATAATTCCAGAAGTAGCCGTTGATAGAAGATTTTTTACAAATTTTCCGGCTTTTGTTTGGCTCAAACTATCTGCTAAGCGGTCGGCATCGGTAACCGGAAAATTTAATGGATTGAATGATTTTTCTAAAATCCTATGCTCGTTGTACTTATCGGGAAAAGGAGCTTCGTTGTAAGCTTTTATAACAGTATCCTTGTACAAAAAATGCTCCGATTCCATCAATATAGTGTGCAACGTGCTACGACGGTATTTTAGCGAAGTTTCGTTGTCTTTCTGCCCCAATACTATGTTTTGAAAGAACATAGAAACCATTAAAAAACAAATTATTTTTTTCATAATTTATAGAATATATTTATATTTTTTTTTTGAATTAATAAACAAAAATTAAGTTTAATTTTTTGAAAATCACATTATTCTTTTAGTTGTTGAGAATAAATTTCTTTGCTTTCTATAACTTCCAGTGCTTTTAAAAAAGCATTGCTATCTTGATTTATGATTTCAAAATATTGGCTTGTTCCCCAAAAATTTAAGGCAATATTTGATTTTATCGAAGTGATAATATTCATTTTTGAGGTTAAAAAATCCTCTTCATTGTATTTTACTCCTTCATTTTTAGCAAAAAAAATCAAATCGTTGAATATCTCATCTGTTACCACAAAATTTTCTTTAAAAACATTAAAGTTTGGGTAAATTTCTTTCATTTTGCCTCTATTTTTGTCGATATAGTTGATTGAATATAAATTTAAAATACCTTTTCTAATCAGGTGGCTAAAGTAATTACTCATTCCAGATGTATCGATTGGCACAAAAATATCGGGCATAATTCCACCGCCTCCATATACTTTTCGCTTATTTTTAAGAGTGTTAAACTTCTCATTTTCACGAAAGTGTATGCTATCTTGATTAGATAATTCTCCACTGTTGTAGCGGTTGGTCAAATCTTTGTTGTACGAATCGATTCCATTTTCATAAGGTTTTTGAATTAATCTGCCTGTGGGCGTGTAATAGCGTGCAGTTGTGAGCCTTATCATCGAACCATCGGGCAAATAGAACGGGCGTTGTACCAAACCTTTGCCAAAAGAACGCCTGCCAATAACAATTCCTCTGTCCCAATCTTGAATGGCTCCTGTTAAAATTTCGCTTGCCGAGGCTGAATTTTCGTCGATTAAAATAACCAGTTTTCCTTTTTCAAAATTGCCTTCTATCTTTGCATAGTAATCTTCTCTAGGTGAGTTAATTCCTTCGGTATATACTATCAAATTTCCATCGGAAAGAAACTCATCGGCTAGCTCTATCGACGATTTTAAGTACCCGCCGCCATTGCTTCTCAGGTCGAGAATCAAATTTCTTAATCCTTGTTTTTTTAATTCGGCTAAGGCTTCTTTGAACTCTGTATTGGTGGTTGCTGCAAACTTGTTGAGTTTTATATAACCAGTATTTTTATTTGTCATATAGCTGGCATCGAGGCTGTAAATAGGGATTTTGTCGCGCGTAATGGTAAAATCAAGAAGCTCCTCTATTCCTTTTCGCTTGATGCTAATGTTAACCTTTGAGCCTTTTTCGCCGAGTAATTTTTCGCGAACATTCGCATTTTTTATTCCTATTCCGGCTACATTCTTGCTTTCTATTTTTACTATCCGGTCGCCTGCTTGTATGCCTACTTTTTCCGAAGGTCCACCATTTACAGGCATTACCACAAAAATAGTATCGCTCAAAATATTGAATTGCACACCTATTCCGTCAAAGCTTCCTTGCAAAGGCTCGTTCATTTCGTTTACTTCGTCTTTATTTATGTAAACGCTATGTGGATCAAGGTCTTGCAATAATCTAACAATTGCATCATCAACTAGCTTTTCTTGGTTGGTAGAATCTACATAATACTTTGAAACATAATTTAATACTCGCATTAATTTATAGCTATTGTCCGTTAAAACTTGAGCTTTAACTTTTCCTGTCGAGTGAAATAAAAATAGTTGAATTAAACTAAAGAAGACTGCTTTTTTCATATATTTAATTAGAACAAAATACTGTAATTAAGAAAAGTTTTTAGTAAGAAAATTTATTCAAATTATTTATAATTAATTAGTTATGTTTTTTAATTTGAATGTTAAGAAAATTAATTTAAAAAATTGGAGCAAAAGTTGAAATTAGTTTGTTACTTTTGTGTAATTATTTAAACAACAAATATACTATAAAATAAGGAAAAATTAACTATCTGGAACTTTTTTTGTTTAAATTTTTTTTGAATAACAGAAGCTAACAAATAAGAGCTTTTCTAAAAAGTTATTTAAAATTCTTTATTTTCTGGTTTTTTTCTGAATAAAATAGCAATACAACAATTTAACAATTTGTTATTAGAAATTGCGAAAAATTGCGTAATTTTACTTTTTTTTAGAATTTTGGTTGCAATCTTGTATTCTATCAATTCTTTAATATTTCAAAAGAAACAAAAAATATGCTTACAACTTCGTATGTAAAAATAAAAAGACAAAATGAGATAGTTAATACAACAACTCATTTTATCGGCTTGTTACTTAGTATATTAGCTTTAATTTTAATGCTGATAAAATCCAGCAATTCTGGCAATGTGCTTTCAACAGTTAGTGCTGTTATTTTTGGCACAAGCATGATTGTACTTTATGCTGCTTCGAGTATTTATCATTATGTGTCGAAGCTTCGATTAAAATTTTACCTTAATAAAATAGACCACTCGGCTATTTATTTGCTTATTGCAGGAACTTATACGCCTTTTACTCTTCTTGTTTTGCCCGGAGCTTGGGGCTGGAGTATTTTCGGTATTGTTTGGAGTTTGGCATTGGCGGGCATTATTTTTAAAATCTTTTGGTATCGCCAAAAATACAAAGCTATTTCGGCAATTGCTTATGTATTAATGGGTTTGGTTATTGTTGTGGCTATTAAGCCTTTGGCTAATAACTTACACGAAAATGGTGTTTTTTGGTTAATCGCAGGAGGTGTTAGCTACATCGTTGGAGTATTTTTTTATCTTTCAAAGAAAATTAAATACACCCATGGTATTTTTCATCTTTTTGTTCTTTTGGGCAGTTATTGCCATTTTTATGCTATTTACCAGTATGTGCTTCCGCAATAAATAACGCCTGAAAGAAAACGCATCTTTTTTATTATTTTGAAATTTCGTGTTCCTTTTATTTTAAATGTGGTTGTTAAATTTTGCCGTTTTTTACAAACTTAATAAAAAATTCATTTTATTCTATTTCTTAAATTTTATTCAACAAAGAACGAAATGAAATAGTAAGTAGTGAACCAAAATTAACCCTTATATTTAGTTTTGCCAAGTGCTTAAAAATAAGCAAATAGCAAAAGATTTGCTCAAAAATAAAATAGCACTGGTGCTTATTTATTTTGCAACAAAGATTATAATCAAATAGCTATAAATACAAACAAATGTATTCAAAAATAGACCGTTTTTTTGAAAAATCCGGAGTTTATATTCGGTATTTCTTTTATGCAATTGCCATTGTGCTAATTTCATACTCGCTGCCCAATCAGCGCAAATTTATGTATGAATATCAAAAAGGTTCGCCATGGATGCACGAAAACTTAATTGCTCCTTACAGTTTTACTATTTATAAGCTCAACGATGAGATTTTACACGAAAAAGACAGTTTAAAACGAGATATTAAGCCCTATTTTAAAAAAAATGAACAAGTAAAAATTAACCAACAAAATCTTTTCAAACTTCATTTTGATACCGTTTGGAACTCTTATTTTGTTGGAGAAAGCAAAAAAAGCTTGAAATTGCTTGAAGAATGCCTAGCTACTTTCGACCAAATTTACGACAAAGGAATAGTTGAGTATATTGAAGAAAATGAGAAAATTACCACAGGATTTATTTTTGTAGAAAGCAATGTTTCCGAAGAATTTGATTTAGACGAAATTTTTACACTCAAAACTTC
>JAIFNL010000209.1 GCA_020047755.1 Bacteroidota bacterium | reverse complement strand
ATTGTAAGCGAAAGTGTAGCTCCTGATGAGCAGGTAGAAAAAGCGGTAATAAGAGCCGCTTGCATATTTTTCATGTGCTTCCAAGGGTTTGATTTTTTTCCAAAGAAATAAACAATAGCCGGCAAAGTACCAAAAAAATGGATAAAAATACCCAATAAAATTACAACCACATACCAAAACAGGCTTAGAGCCAAATTTGCTAAATCTTTTCCGCCATTTACTTGTTCGGCTACAATGTCTGCCATAATTCCAAAAATGCCAATAGGAGTAAAGCGCAAAATAAACGTCAAAAGTTTTTGTGATTTTATTGAAACTTGCGAAATAAAATAGCCAAAAAGTAAAGCAAAAAAGATGATTGCCAACGTGTCGTTGTTTGCAAAAGCTACAAATAAATTAGAGGGTACAATATTTTTAAGTGTGCTTCCAAAAGAATCTCTTGCCAGTTCGAGCCCTTCTACGCTTGTGGTTAATTTTAAGTCAAAGCCAACTCCGGGTTGAATCCAATTTACCAAAAGAAGCCCTGTAAGTATTGCTAAAGTGCTAGTAATTAGATAAAAAGACATGGTTTTAAGCCCCAATTTGCTCAAATTTTCGGCACTACCAATATTTGCAACACCCGAAACGATGGAAGTAAGAACAAGCGGAACCATAATCATGTTCAATCCATTCATAAAAACATCGCCCAACCAGGTTACATAAACAACGTAGTCTGTTAAAAAAATCCCATAAAGTATTCCGGCTATTAGCGCGATTAGTATTTGCCAATGCAAAGATATTTTTTTCATATACTCAAAAAAGTCAAGTTCTAAAGTGTAAACATAAGAAATTTATTGATTAGAATGAAATGATTTTGAAAAAAAAAAACATTTTTTTAATAAAATAGGACTGTTTTTAAGTGTTTTGTTTATTCGTTTTTTGATATAAATATTTGCTTATTAAATCAATATAATTTATTTATGGTTATTTAACCAAAATAACTTGGTTTTGGTCTTTACTTAAAAACATATATTGGTTATAACTTCATTTTTTGAAAAAAAGACAATTTCTTTTTGCAAACAATCGTTTAATTATCAAGATTTTAAACTTTTTAATCCATTCTTTGCTTTAATTTCGATAGTCGATTTTTGTTCGCCATTGTTTATCTCAAGAGCCTTTTTGAAATAGGCTTCTGCTTTTTTTGTATCTCCTTTTTCTTTGTAGATAAATGCCAGATTTAGAGCAGAGTAGGGGGCATAGTAGTATTGTGTTGTACTGCCAAGCTTTATGGTATCTAAAAAATAATTTATCGCCAAATCTATTTTTTCTTGTTTGTAATAAATTTGCCCTTTCCGGTAATTAAATTCGAGCTTATCGTTTGCATCGAGGCTGGTATAAACACATTTATTTATTTCGGCAAGTGCTTTTTCATAATACGCGCCATCGTAATAAAGTCTTCCTGCTAATAATAATTTGTTGGGCTTCTTTCGGTTAGTAACTTCAGAATAAGCTTGCTTGTCTTCAACTACAAGTTGCACGCCTTCTTTTTTAGTTTTATCGAGGTATTGTTGATATTTTTCTGCATTGCCTTGAAAAAGAGCAATCCACGAAAGCCGCTGATATACAAGCTTTAAATAATTTTTTCCGGTGTAAGTGCGCAAGAAATCTTTGTAATTAGCCTCAGCCGTTAAGTCCAATTTGTTCAATTTTGCTTTGGCAAGCAAAAAATCAAAAAATGCAACATCTAATTCACCTGCTTTTTGTTTGAAATTTTGCAAAACAGAAATAATTTCGTCATTTTTGCTGTTGCTTGCAGCAATTCTGCAATAAATATATTTTGCCAACGAATTGGTTTTTACCACATTTTTTTTCTTCAAAAAATTATATGCTACATTTTTGTCTTCCCCAAATTGCATGAGCAAAAGTGCAGTTATTAAAGTAGATTCGGCATTGAGCAACGTGTCGGCATCGTATTGAGCTTGGTATTTTTTGAGCGAAGAAAATCCACGAGTCAAATTTGAATTTAAGCCAATTCCATCGGCAACCCATTTGTATTCAGAGGGAATGGCACTAAAAAAAATATCGAAAATGGCACTTAGTTTATTGTTTTCTACAAAATTAGGATATTTTTTCTTGTTTTCGGTCAGTAATTTTTTCGACCTAAAAACGTCCCAACCTGCCGACATATTATTGCCAAACAAAAAATTAGAAACCATGTTGTTGAACTTTATTTGTGCCATTGCGTACAATTGAAAAGGCGATTCGCCGTCAAAATCCTCTATTTTTGTGTAAATAGCTTCGCTGTTATTGGTATAAATTTTGAATTTTTGAGGGCTTTGAGTAATTACCACTGTAATAAAATCAATGTAATTTTCGAGGTAAAGAGCCTGAATTTCATAAGCTTTGCTTTTTTTGCAAATTTCTATTTGCTTTCGAGCTTGTTCAAATTGCAAGCTAAAGGTATAATAAGAAGCCAAAGAATAAGCCTCGGCTGTGGCGTGGGCAGTCAATAAACTGAAAACCAAGGCTATTAATAATAAAAATCTTCTCATGTATTTTTTTTTCTGAAGTAAAATGAAAACATACGACAGCCGAAAAAACTAAAACAAGCGTTTTATATTTTTTCGGCTGTACCTTTCTAACAATATTTTTAATTAATAAGTTCAGTCTAAAAAGACCTGTCGGGTTTTAATTTTATGAAAATGCAACAATTATAAATATCCTATTGTTAATTAAGTGAAAACCTGTTAAGTTTGATTTTCCAACAATACCCATTTCAAATTTCGATAGTGAAATCAGAAAAAAGTTTCTTAAAAACAAATTAATTTCTAGTCGTTGCTAACCGTTTCTTCGCTTTCTTCCACGTCAATATTTTCATCTACCAAAATGCGTCCGCAATATTCGCAGTCGATAACTCTTTTGCGAGCAGCAATGTCGAGCAAACGCTGTGGCGGAATCTGGTTGAAACAACCACCGCAAGCACCACGCTGAACTTTAACTATCGACAAGCTATTTATCGAGTTGGTTTTCAATCGTTTGTAGGCATTAAGCAAGCGTTGGTCTATTTTCACCTCCAAAGCAGCAGACTCTCTAAGTAATTCTTCCTCACGCTCTTTGGTTTCCGAAATAATCTCTTCAAGCTCTTTCTTTTTTTGTAAAAGAGCTTCGTTTCTATCGGTAATTGCATCGCTTACTTTGTTAATTCCGTCTTGCTTGCTGTTTATTTCCTCAGTGTATTGATTGATTCGCTTTTTGGCTAATTCTATATCTAGCTCTTGATATTCAATCTCTTTTGAAAGTGAATCAAATTCACGGTTATTTCTAACCTTCATTTGCTGAGCTTCATATTTTTTTATTTTGGCTTGCGCATCAATCATGTCATTTTTCTTTTGCGCTATTTGACTATCAAGGGCTGCTACTTCGTTTTTAAATCTATCGGCTCTCGTATTCAAACCTACCAATTCGTCTTCTAAGTCCTGAATATCAAGGGGAAGTTCGCCTCTTAATGTTTCAATTTTTCTAATTTCTTCATCAACTTTCTTTAAGCTGTAAAGAGCTTTTAATTTCTCTTCTACCGTTGGTTCGTTTAGTTTTACTGTCATATTTTATTATATGTAGTTTATAGGATTAGTATTCGTTTTTGAAATTTGCGCTGCAAAAGTAGGAAATTTTTTTGTAAGATAATCAAAAATTAAATTTTTTGTGAATTGTTCACTTTCATAATGTCCAATATCGGCAATTAAAATTTTACTATCACCGTCAAAAAATTGGTGATATGTAAAATCGCCACTTATAAAAATATCGGCACCTGCCGAAATTGCATTGTTCAATAAAAAACTTCCAGAACCTCCGCAAAGAGCAATTTTCTTAATCTTTTTATTCAAAAGGGGCGAATGTTTCACCACCTTTAGTTCAAAAATCTGTTTTAGTTTTTCCAAAAAAAATGTTTCGTCTATTTCTTCTTTGCAAAAGCCAATCATTCCGAAGCCTGCTTGCGGATTTGAATTTGCCAATGCATAAATATCGTAAGCTACTTCCTCGTAAGGGTGCGCGCTTATTAGTGCACGTATCACTTTGGATTGCAAATGCTTAGGAAAAATAGTTTCGATTCGCACTTCCTGTTCAGTGTGCATTTTTCCTATTTCGCCTACATAAGGGTTGGCTAAATTTCCGGCTCTAAATGTTCCTGCACCCGTTAAATTGAAGCTGCACGCATCGTAATTGCCAATATGCCCTGCGCCTGCTTCAAATACAGCATTTCTTGTTATTTCGGCGTGTGCAGTAGGTACAAAAAAGACCAATTTCAGCAAATCGTCTGACTTTGGTTTTAATATTTTGCAATTTTCTAAGCCTAATTTTTCACACATTTTGGCACTTACTCCATTGGCAACCGAATCTAAATTGGTATGAATGGCGTAAATGGCAATATTATTTTTAATAGCCTGAATCACAGTTCGTTCTACGTAATTTTGTCCTATAAGTTTTTTTAGCCCCGAAAAAATAATGGGATGATGCGAAATGATTAAGTTTGCACCCATGCTAATTGCTTCTTCTACAACTGCTTCAGTAGCATCGAGCGAAATAATTGCCGATGTAATTTCCATTTCGCGGTTGCCTACTATCAAGCCTGAATTGTCGTAATGCTCTTGATATGAAGGCGGTGCAAGTTCTTCTAAACTTTGAATAATTTCTTTTAATTTCATTAAAAAAAGCTGTAATTGGGCTATTTGTCCAAAATATTGATAACGTAACTTACGGCTAACCGAAATTCTAAAAAAAAGCAAAATTGTGCAACTTAAAAAAAGTCAATTAACACTCTTTTTGCTTGTATCATACTACAAACTATCTTTAATCTCGATAAGTAACGAACGCATTTCTTTGAGCGACTGAATAATTTTAAAATTGGTTTCGGAGTCATCTCTACTTTCTTTTATTTTTTGCTTTGCGCCTTTCAAAGTCATTCCTCTCTCTTTCACCAAATTATAAATTAGATGAAAATTTTCAATATCGGTTTTTGTAAAAAAGCGATTTCCTTTTTTGTTTTTTTGAGGTTTAATAATCGAAAATTCTTTTTCCCAGTAACGGATTAAAGAAGAGTTAACTTTAAACATATCAGCAACTTCGCCTATGCTATAAAATAATTTATCGGTTGATGTTCCGTTTTCTGACAAATTTTCACTCATATCGAAATTCAATAGTTATTAAAAAAGTTAGTATTATTCAAATATAGGTTTTATCTCTGATTTTTCGATAGTTAGCGTATCGCGTTTAAGAATCGTTCCCGATTCAACAACTTTTAAATCCGAAAAATAGAAAAAAATTATTGATGCAATAAGGATTGCTAAAATAGAAAATATTTTTTTATTTGTATGCATTTTTGTTTGTATTTTACGATAGTTTTTTATTTTAATTTTTATTATCTTGTTAATCAAGAGCTTGACCACTCATACTTAATAAAACAATTAAGCGAGCATAGAGTTCGGGAGTTAAATCGGCAAAATAAAAATGTAGCGGATTTACGGGTTTTCCATCGCGATGCACTTCGTAGTGAATGTGCGGTGAAATTGATTTTCCGGTATCGCCCACGTAGCCAATTACATCACCTCGTTTGATTTTTTGCCCCGATTTTACCGAAATTTTGCTCAAATGTGCATAAAGTGTTTTGTAGCCATATCCATGATTTATAGTGATATAGTTACCGTATTTGCGCGATTTTGTATCAATGCTTTGCACCTTTCCGTCGGCAGTAGCATATACTTTTGCACCTTTAGGCGCAGCAAAGTCCATTCCCGCATGAAAAACTGGTGTTTTATAAACCGGATCTATTCGCATACCAAAACCATAAGGAATATGTTCCAAATTTTTGTTATCAATTGGTTGAATAGCAGGAATATGCAGAAGTAATTTCTTTTTATTTTCCTCTTGAATTGAATTAAACAGAAGCGTTATTTCTTTTGCTTGCTTTTTTAATTTTATATTCAACGAATCTACTTTTTTATTGGTTTCATTCATTAAATCTTTTGAACCTAAGCCTTCTAGCTTCTTAAAATATTCATCGTCGCCATATTCTTTACTTAGCGTTGGAGGATCTGATTCAAAAATAGCTCTATAAATATTGTTATCGCGGCGTTCAATATCTTGGAGTACTTTGTTGAGTTGTTCGTATTTTTCGTTTAGTTGAACGTATTGTTCTTCAAGCAGTTGGTTTTCTCTTTTCATATTTTCTTCGCGGCTGGAATTTAACCAATACGAGGAAGCAATAAAAAGGAAGAATGCAATAACTATTCCGGCAAAAATCTGTGGCAATACTCTGCGTACAATTTTTTGCTTCATGCTAAGTTTCACTTCGTCATAACTTAGCGAATCGGGGTTAAAATGGAATTTTCCGTTTGACATTTTTATGTTTTATGCTAATTTTTCTTTTCAAAAAAAGCAAGGTTTTTACCGAAATTCTTTTATTTTATCTATTTAAAATTGAAATTTTAACTGTTCTTTAATTCAAAAAAAAACGATTTTTTTTGTTCAAAATACGTTGTTATTTTTGTATCAAATTTTGCATTTCGCTAAAATAAAAAAATTGACTGTTTTTGTAAAAAGAATGAAAAATACTTATTTTAGAATTGGGCTGCAAAAATAACTATTTTTCGGTTAAATTTCAATACGATTGAAATATATTTTTAAACACTAAATTTTGGAAAAAGTAGATTTTCATTTTTTTCAAAATTTTTTAGATGAAATTTCAATAAATTTTAAATCTATTTAATTTAAAATCAAATACTTAATCTAAAACAACTAATTCTTTCAACTCAGTGTTCGTAAGGTCGCCAAGCCATGTTTCGCCGGTTGCAACCGTGAGATTTGCCAAATCTTTTTTTACCAACAACATTTGATTTATTTTTTCTTCAAAAGTTCCTTGCGTTAAAAGTCGGTAAACCATCACATTGTTTTTTTGCCCAATTCGGTAAGCTCTGTCGGTTGCCTGCGCTTCAACTGCCGGATTCCACCACAAATCGTAGTGTATTACATTGCTTGCTGCTGTCAAATTAAGTCCTGTTCCTCCAGCTTTTAGCGACAAAATGAAGGTATGAACCTGTGGTAGATTTTGAAAATCATCAACCATTTTATCGCGCTGAGCACGTGAACTGCCTCCATGCAAAAATAACGGCTTGTGTCCAAACTGATTTTCAATAATTTGAGAAAGTAAATCGCCCATTTCTTTGTATTGAGTAAAAATAAGCGTTTTTTCATTATTTTCGTAAATATTTTCGAGCAAATTCATCAAAAGTTGTGTTTTACCGGAACTTTCAATGTTTATTTTTCCTTTTTTAAGATACTGAACAGGGTGATTACATACTTGTTTTAAAGCAGTTATCATTTTCAAAACCAAGCCCTGCCGCCCGAAATTATTTTCGGTATCTTCAATCGATTGCATCAATTGTGCTACAACATTTTGGTAAATAGCAGCTTGCTCGCTAGAAAGTGTACAATAACTTGTATTCTCAATTTTGTCGGGCAAATCGGAAATGATTGATTTATCCGATTTTAATCGCCTCAAAATGAACGGTTTTGTTATTTTTTTGAATTTTTCTAACTGTTGCTGATTGTGTTCTTGAGTGATAGGAATTGCAAAATTATCTTTAAACCATTTGATTCCACCCAAATAGCCTTTGTTGGTAAAATCAAAAATACTCCAGTACTCTGATAATCTGTTTTCTACAGGAGTTCCGCTCATTGCTATTTTTACATCGGCTTTTAGTTTTTTTACCGCTTTAGTTTGTTCTGTGTCGTTATTTTTAATGTTTTGGGCTTCATCGGCAATAAGTGCAAACCACTTGATTTTCTGCAATTTATCAATATCGCTACGTATTACTCCATAAGTTGTCAAAAGCAAATCAAACTCTTTGTTTTCAACTTTGCGGTTTGTGCCATGGTAGATGTGTGTTTGAATTTCGGGTGCAAATTTCCGAATTTCTTTTTCCCAATTTGTTAATAATGTGGTAGGTACAATTGCAATTGCTTTTTTCTTTTCCAAGAGGTTTTCTTGCTTAAATTTCAATAAAGCCGAAATTACCTGCAACGTTTTTCCAAGTCCCATGTCGTCAGCAATAATGCTTCCCATTCCGAGTTTTGCATTTTTCACTAGCCATTCGTACCCTTTTATTTGGTAAGGACGCATTGTAGCCAATAAGTTTTCAGGTAAACTAACCTTCTCTGTTTTCAAAATGTTTTCAACCACCTCCCTAATTTCATCGCTTATACCAACTGGCGAACCGTTAAAGTCTTCGCTTAAAAGAGATTGTAATAAAATTTCTGACGATATTTTTTCATTTTTTTCTATCTGTTTGTACAGTTTATTTATTTCGTCATGATTAATTAACAGGTATTTATCGCGGATTTTTACAAGTCCGCTCATATTTTTCACTAACTTCTGAAATTCCTCAAAATCAAGCAATTCATCACCCACTGCAATCTGCCATTGAAAATCTAAAAGCTCGTTTAATCCCAAGAATGATTGCACTTTATCTTTTGATTTTTTCGAAAGCTTTATCGAAATTTTGGGTTTGAACAAGTAACTTAGCGAACGCGGTAGCATAATTCTTATTCCAAGTAACTGAATTACAGGCAAAACATTCAAAATTACAGGAGCAAATTCTTCATTTTCAAATTTCAGCGGTTTTTTTCCATTATTATTGAGATAATCTTTTATAGTTGGCAAATATTCAGTAAGTTGCGAAATATTTTTTAATATATCAATTTTAAATTTTTCATATTTTTTTCCTATCAAAAATTTCGAGAAAGGAATAGGCATTTCTAACTCATCTTTCGTATTTTGAATCTGAATTTCAATTTCAAAATTAACCTCTTTGTCATTGACTGCTATAATTGGAACATATTCATTTTGAGTAAGATAAAACTTCCTTAGCCACAGTTGAATTGTATTTGGAATCTGTTTTTCTGTAAATGAATCAAAACTAACGGCTTGGTCTAAAAAAAACAGTGAATAAACCGAATCAAGAAGGCTAGAGCGGTCAAAAGCCACTGTTTTTGTAATTATTTTAGTTGAAAATAGATTAAATATAAAATTAAAATTTTCGGTAACACTTAGATTATTAGCATTTTCAGGCTGCTTTTTCTTTGCTTTTGGCTCAGTACGAATTGTGCAAATATCGGGTGAAATTAAGTGCTTTATTGTTTCTGTTAATTGTTTTACGTTTGAGTTGTTGTTTGTAGGAAGCCAGCGAATATGAAATTTCCCTGAGCTATCGCTCAAAAGTTGCGGAATAATTGCTCCATTTTGAATTAATTTACGGGCAAATTGGTAAATGGTATGAATTGCAATAATAGAATGATGAAAAGACTGTAATTTTTTGATTTCCAAGCTTTGAATTAAGAAAAAAAGCTCCTCGAAAGATATTTTCTTTTGCTGATTTTCTTCTTGATTGTAAATTTGTAAAATTACAGATTCAACTTTCAACTCGCTATCGAAAACGATTTGAGTGTTGGTAATTTGTTCAATATCTTCCAATAAAAAAGAAAATTCTTTTTGCTTATAAATTATTACTTTATCTACATTTTTTGATATAGTTTTATACTGTTTTTGCAAAATTTCTTTAAAATCTTTTGCATAAAAAAGTGGCTGAGGACTCAATACCGAAATAATTTTTTCGCGCAAATCTTCAATTTTCGAAAAGTCGAGCGTCTCAATTAAATCT
The DNA here is from genome assembly GCA_020047755.1 of Bacteroidota bacterium. Taxonomy (GTDB): domain Bacteria; phylum Bacteroidota; class Bacteroidia; order Bacteroidales; family JAIFNL01; genus JAIFNL01. The sequence continues at coordinate 16,635 of JAIFNL010000209.1, read as the reverse complement.
GGCTCGAACTCAAAAATAGGCGAGAGCGTTTCCGATTTTTCAAAAAAATCGTGCACAGAGCTAATTTTTTCAAATTCATTTTCTTTTTGAGCAACATTAAGTTCACTCAGCTCCGAAATTAAATCCAACCCATGTAAGTTGAAAATAAGAAATGGATTTTTATCTATCTCGCTGGATACTAAATAAATAACTGCTGCTATATGTTTGCAAGGAACTGCATAATCTGGGCAAGAGCAGTTCATTTTAAAATCGCTCCATCGCTGCGGAAACAAGTGAATTTTTTTATTTTCAGCAAGTTCGTTCAGTTCTTTTGGAAGCTCACGATTAAGCAATTTGCTCAATAAATAAGTATCACTTGTAATTGCTTCTACTAAGGTCGTTTTTTGTTTGCTATCGAGCAGTGGAATTTCAATTTTTACATCATAAGGCTTTGGATAACTGCCTTTTACTTTTGCAAGAACTTTGTTTTCTACAATTTGAATTGATTTTACTGAGCCATTTCCTGCATACGCCCGCCCGCGAGGTAAACGATTACTGTGGTCAATATGACTCAACGAGTTAAGCCATTGGTTTCCCCACCAAGTAGTTCCGTATTTTCCTGCCATTTTGGTTGATTTTTTTATTTTTATTTTGCAAAATTAAATAAAAAAATGAAAATCAATAAAAAAAACAGATATTGGACTATTTAATTACATAGGCACAGCATTTTTTTATACCTTAAAAAGCTAGAAATAAGCCCGCTCAAAATTTGCTTTTCGCACAAAAAAGTCGTACTTTTGTAGCAAACATAAAACCCAAAGCCATGTATTTAGCACCATTGAATTACGACCGTTTTTTTAAGAAAGTTTTTTCGGATTTGGAAATAGCTAAAAAGTTTTTAGAAGACGCTTTGTCGGTTACCATTTCTGAAATCAATTTACTGTCGCGCGAGCACAAAATAACCGATGCTGCACGTTCGGTTGACTTCGATTTTCGCTGCAAAATAGACGAAAATTATGTTATTATAGAAATGCAACAATGGTTTAAACCCGACATTATTCAGCGTTTTCACTTGTATCATAGCCTCAATACTGCTCTGCAACTAGAAGATTTGCCTAAAAAAGTTATTTTGAGCTTAGAAAATGATTTTCAAGAAGTTAAAGATTATTCCAAATTACAACCGGTGCTCACTATCATTTGGTTGGTGCACGAAAATTTGAGCGAAACCGATGATTATTTGAGTTTTATTCCTACTAGCGAATCGGTTTTAAATTTCATTCGCGACCACTCGCTCTGGGATAGACAAAACCTAAGCGAATTGCAAGAAGAACGCAAGCGTATGTTGGAAAAAATAAATAATAACACCAAAGGTTTGTTGTGGATGCAAAAAAATAAAGAGATATTTTTCTTTCAAAAAAATATAGTAAAAAATAAGAATAATGTCCACTATTTGCGTTGGTTCAAATTTGCCGAAAAAACCCTTCAAAAAAACAATTCTGAACTAGATTTTGCTGAATACGAGCAAGACCTGATTTTCAAAAAAATGATGAAACGCCTGAAAATAAGCATTCATGACAAAGAAGATTTGAGTTACATTGACGATTACGAGATGCATCAACAGAAAATTCAGCTTTTTATCGACAGCATAAGTAAAGAAGCAATTGCCGACAAACAAATGGAATTAGATAAAGAGCGTGAAATGAGAGAATTAGCTTTGGCAAAAGAGCAAGAACAACGCCGACAAAAAGAAAAAGCTTTGGCAAAAGCGCAAGAAACAAAACTAAAACTTGCTCAAAAAATGCTCAAATATGGCGAACCGATAGAAGAAATTATGGAAGAAACGGCTTTAAGCCGCGAGGAAATTGAAAATTTAACAAAAAGATAAAGCGTAAGCTTAAAAAATGGAATTGTTTCATATATTTTGCAAGCAAGAAAAAAGCAGTAACAATCAAAAATTTAGAAAACACATTTCAAAAACAAAACTAAAAAGGCTTGAAATTTATAACTTCAAAACAAAACATTTTAATTTTTTACAGTAAAAAACAAAGAATATGTGAAAAATATATTTATTTGATTTCTATCTAAAACAAAAAAAGCTCATACGACAAAAAAATCGTATAAGCTTTTTTTGTAACTTACTAAAAATCAATAATAACGCCTTCGGTACTTTTTACAAGTTCACCTAGTTTTATTGCAGCTTGGTTTTTCTCTTTGAGAAAATTCATAATCGCTTCAAAATCAGACTTTTCAACTGCCAAAACCATTCCAATTCCCATGTTGAAAGTCGAATACATTTCTTTTTCAGGAATCGAGCCAATTTTTTGCAACAAACTGAAAATAGGCTGTTTAGGAATTACGCTTATGTCAATTTTTGCACTCAATTGGTTTGAAAACATGCGAGGAATATTTTCGTAAAAACCGCCGCCAGTAATATGGCTAATTCCATGAATATCAAACTTTTCAGTCAATTCATGTACCGGATTTACATAAATGTGAGTGGGTTTTAAAAGTTCTTCGCTTAGTTTCATTCCCAATTCTTCTACATAGTCATGTATTTGATAATTAGCAACTTCAAACAGCAGCTTGCGCACCAACGAAAAACCATTGCTGTGCAAACCGTTGGAAGGCAAGCCAATTAAGATATCGCCTTCTTTGGCTTTTGCGCCAGTGATAATTTTCTTTTTATCTACAATTCCAACCGAAAAACCGGCAATATCGTAGTGGCTATGTTGGTATAAACCAGGCATTTCGGCAGTTTCGCCGCCAATAAGAGCCGAGTTTGAAAGCAAACAACCATCGCTAATACCTTTTACTATTTGCGCTATTTTTTCGGGTTCTACTTTGCCTGTTGCAATGTAATCTAAGAAAAAAAGCGGTTTTGCTCCTTGGCACAACACATCGTTAACGCACATTGCCACAGCATCTTGCCCAATGGTGTCGTGCTTGTCAGCCATAAAAGCTACCATTAGTTTTGTGCCGACGCCATCGGTTCCCGAAACCAAAACCGGCTCGTCGTACAGGTTTTTGTCAATTCCGAACAAACCGCCAAAACCGCCCAAATCGGACAAAACGCCTTGCGTAAACGTGCGTTTTACGTGCTGTTTCATCAATTCCACCGATTTGTAACCGGCTTCTTTGTCCACACCTGAATCTTTATATGTTATCATTTTTTATGTTTAATGTTTTCCAATTAACCTAAAAAACAGAATGGCTAATTGATACGATAATTTTAAATCATCGTATCAATTTTTTACCATTTTACTCCATTTTTTCAAATTGCATTTTAGAGCCTTCTATTGGCACTTCCATCGGATAATCGCCATCGAAACAAGCTTTGCAAAAACCATTTTTTCCGGCAGTTGCTTGCAACATTCCTTCTTCCGAAAGGAATTTAAGTGAATCAGCACCAATCATTTGGCGAATTTCTTCTACTGTTTTTGTAGCACCAATCAATTGGTCGCGTGTAGGCGTGTCGATTCCAAAATGGCAAGGATATTGCACCGGAGGCGAGCTAACTCTAAAATGTACTTCCAAAGCTCCCGCATCACGTAGCAATTTCACAATTCGGCGACTGGTTGTGCCACGCACAATAGAATCGTCGATAATAACTACTCGCTTGCCTTCAACGTTCTTTTTCAGCACGTTGAGTTTAATTAAAACGCCTTGCTCTCTAAGTTCTTGAGTGGGCTGAATGAACGTGCGCCCGATGTAGCGATTTTTGATGAGTCCAATTCCAAACGGAATGCCCGAAGCTTCGGAATAACCAATGGCTGCGGGGATTCCAGAGTCTGGCACCGGAATTACGCGGTCGGCTTTTAAACCTTCGTCGATTTTAGCCAAAATGCGTCCGGTTTTGTAACGGTATGAGTTTGCGTTAATTCCATCGAGCACACTATCGGGGCGAGCAAAATAAATCAACTCAAAAATGCACGAGGCTTTTTTGCACCAGCGTTTACTTTTTATAGAATTAACTCCTTCTTTATTGATGATAATAATTTCGCCAGGGTCGATGTCCCTGATAAACGTTGCGCCAATGGTGTCGAGTGCGCAACTTTCGGAAGCTAATACATACGTTTCGTCAATTTTTCCTAAGCAAAGTGGGCGCAATCCATGCGGGTCGCGTAATCCAATAAGTTCTTTATCTGTTTGAATAACAAGCGCATAAGCACCTTTAACAATTCCTGTAACTTGAGTTAAAGCTTGTTCTATTCCTTTGGATAAATTGCGAGCCAGTAGGTTTGCGATAACTTCGGTGTCGATGGTTGTTTGAAATATAACTCCTTCGTCTTCAAGCATTTCACGTATTTCGGAAGCATTTACCAAATTTCCGTTGTGCCCAAGTGCAAAGCCAGAATTTTTGTAGTTAACTACCAGTGGCTGAGCATTTACCGCCAAACTATCGCCTGTGGTAGAATAGCGCACATGTCCAATTCCTGAAAAACCTTTGAGAGCTTTCAAATTTTCGTTGTTAAAAACCTCAGCTACAAGCCCTTGGTCTTTTCTGTATTCAATTTTTTCGCCATTGCTTACGGCAATTCCTGCACTTTCCTGTCCTCGATGCTGAAGCGCATAAAGCCCGTAATATATTAATTGTGAGACGTTTTTGTTGTCGTTGGAAAAAATTCCCATCACACCGCACTCGTCATGAAATTTATCGTCGTACATTTCCATTTTTTACTTTTCTTTTTTATAAGAATGAAATTTTGAGTAAAGAATTTTCGTATCAAATAGGTCATAAGCCAAAGCTGTTGAAATTTGAATTGAAATTTGTTAAATCGTTCAGTTTTAACAAATTTATCCACAACTTTAATCCATAACCACAAATAGCTACAAAATGAAAAAGTGAAAAGATAAGTATTTGATTTATTGAATAATAATCGTTGCTTTTCTTTTCACTTTTGTTTTTGCAGGCTTAGAATTAAAGAGTTTGCACTTTCTTAAGTACCTCTTGGTAAGTCGCTTTCACGTTGCCTAAATCTTGTCGGAATCGGTCTTTATCCATTTTTCGGTTTGTTCCGACTTCCCAAAAACGGCAAGTGTCAGGCGAAATTTCATCAGCCAAAATTATTTTTCCTTTAAATCGTCCAAATTCTAATTTAAAATCAATCAATTTAAGGTCTAATTTTATAAAAGTTTCTTTCATAAACTCATTGATTTTGAATGCCATATCGCGAATTTGCTTCATTTCGTCCTCGGTAGCTAATTTCATAGCTGCAATATGATAATCGTTGATAATTGGGTCGCCAAAAGCATCGCTTTTCAAGCAATATTCCAAAACGGTGGGTTCGAGTGTTATTCCGTCTTCAATACCTAAGCGGCGCACCATAGAACCAGTTGCTACATTTCGCACAATTACTTCTACTTGAATGATTTCTACCGCTTTTACTAGCATTTCTCTGTCGTTGAGCAATTCTACTAAATGGCTTTCAACACCTTCATTTTCAAGCAATTGAAACATTTTTGCAGACATTAGATTATTCACAACGCCTTTGTCTTCTATACTTCCACGTTTTTCACCATTGAATGCAGTTGCATCGTCTTTGTATTCAATGAGATAATGGTCTGCATTGTCTGTTTTGAATACTTTTTTAGCTTTACCTTCGTACAATTGTTCGAGCTTTTTCATGCTTTTTTTGGGGGATTGGAGTTAATGAATTTTTAGTTTTGGATATTCTAAGATAATATATGTTTTGAAATTTTATACTTTATTATTTTATTATAAAATTCAATTTTCACAACCGAATTTTCGATGCGAAAGTAATTTTTTTTGCAAAATATTTCAAATATTTAATCTTTTTTAATTGTTATTTTTCTTTAATCAAATGACTTTTAACTAAAAAGCAAAAAAGTTAAAAAGCGAAATTTTGCTTTTTAACTTTTTTTGCTTTGTCGTTTTTTTGATTTTATTTCAAAAGTCCAGTTCGTTCATTGAATTGATTAATGAGTTCGTCCCATTTTTCAACTTGCTCAAACATTGATTTCCAGATAGTTCTATCGTACCAAAGTTGATTCAAATCCTCTACATCTTTGGCTTGTTGTTCTACCCAAGTAAAATATTTAAGATTGTGAACCATTTTTTTGTCGGTGTACGAAAGCTCTTTCATGTTGTCAGTTCTTTGACCTAACAAGCACATTTCAAAGTCTTTAGCTGCCTGAAGTGGCGAATAATTACCACGTTCTTCTCTAAGCTCGTGCACACGCGATTGGTACATTTCTGCCGAATCGGTTGCAAGCGTAAAGATAAAATCGTCGGCGGTATATTCAAAATGTTTTGCCGCTTTAATTGCCGAAAGCATATTTGAAATGCCTGAAATTCCGAGCAAATGTAATTGGTCAATTACTTCTTGTTCAACGCCTTGCGATTTCAAATAATTCAAACCGTCTTTTTCGTTGAACAAACGCAAAATACGCATACAATCTTCGTCGTCAATTGCTGTTATCGTGTTGGTATTCTTTATATTATGAATCCAAGGAATATGTTTGTCGCCAATTCCTTCTATTCGGTGTGCGCCAAATCCGTTTTGTAAAATGGTTGGGCACTGCAAAGCTTCTGAGGCTATTACGTTGATATGCGGGTGAATAGTGCGCAAATAGTCGCCTCCTGCAATTGTGCCAGCCGAACCCGTTGCCGAAACATAGCCGGCAAAATTACTTGTAGAAGTTTTCAGGTAATTGTAAACCTCTTCCAAAGCAGGTCCCGTAGTATTGTAATGCCAAGCAGGATTGCCAAATTCGTCGAACTGATTGAAAACCACAGCATCGGGGCGAGTGCGTCTAATTTCCCATACTTTATCATAGATTTCTTTTACATTCGATTCGCTTCCGTGCGTTGCAATTACCTCAGAACCAACCTTATCTCGAAGCCACTCGAAACGTTCTTTGCTCATTTCTTCGGGCAAAATAGAAATGGATTCAGTACCCATAATTTTGCTGTCGAAAGCTCCGCCACGGCAGTAATTTCCAGTAGAGGGCCAAACGGCTTTATTGAAATTTGGGTCGAAACCACCTGTAATTAGCTGAGGTGCAAGGCAACCGTAAGCTGCGCCTACTTTGTGCGCACCCGTAGGAAACCATTTGCCAATCAGCAAAACAATGCGAGCATCAATGCCTGTCAAAGCTTTTGGAAGTTCCAAATAATTCACTTTGCCATACAAACCACCAAATTCTTTGGGCTCGTTTTTCCAAGTAATACGAAACAAGTTTAAAGGATTGAAATCCCATAAACCAATATTTTTAAGCTTTTCAGCAATTTTTTCGGGAATTAATTCCGGATTTCTCATTTGCTTGAATGTAGGCAAAATGATACCAAGTTCTTTGTAACGCTTTATTGCACTTTCGAGTACTTTTTCGTTCTGAATTGTTGTTATTGGTCTAATCATAATTAAAATTTTATCACTATTTTGTCAAAAATAGTTTAAGTATTTATAGTTAGTTATTAAATATTTTGCTTTTTTCGATAATTGAAAAAATGGGTTGTTGCCCAAAATTAAAACTTCAAATGTTTCACAGAGCGACCGTTTTTTGCAATGTGATTGAGTGCTTTTACACCTAAATCAATGTGTTTTTGGGCATAATTGGCAGTAACTCCGGCATCACTTTTACTAGTTTTCACACCTTCAGGAATCATGGGCTGGTCGGAAACTAAAAGCAAAGCTCCGGTTGGTATTTTATTGGCAAAACCAACAGTAAAAATGGTTGCAGTTTCCATATCTATTGCCATTGCTCGCGTATCGCGCAAGTGCTCTTTAAATTTTTCGTCCCATTCCCACACGCGGCGGTTGGTCGTGAAAACGGTTCCAGTCCAATAATCACTTTCGTCATCGCGCATAATAGATGAAACGGCACGTTGCAAGCTAAAAGCAGGCAAAGCAGGCACTTCGGGCGGAAAATAGTCGTTTGAAGTTCCTTCGCCTCTAATGGCAGCAATGGGCAAAATGTAATCGCCCAAATCATTTTTCTTTTTCAAGCCTCCACATTTACCTAAAAACAAAACAGCTTTGGGCTGAATACTGCTGAGTAAATCCATGATAGTAGCGGCATTAGGGCTACCCATTCCAAAATTTATCATGGTAATTCCATCGGCAGTTACGGTTGGCATACTATTTTCTAACCCCTTAATTTCAACGCTATATTTTTCGGCAAAGATTTCGAGGTAATTTTTAAAATTAGTGAGTAAAATATACTTACTAAATTCGTGTAATTCCGTTCCTGTATAGCGTGGTAACCAATTTTCTACAATTTCTTTTTTTGTTTTCATGTAATTTTCTTTTATCTGTTTTATTTTGCATACACGGTATTTCAAACTGAAAAAACCGTTTAAAAATATTAAAAGTATTACATGCAAAGTAACTCATTTTTTATGAATCTGAAAAGTTTATTCTTGATTCTTTTGGTAAATCAGCTGATTTATTGTACCCATCGAAAGTACGGAAATTATCTGTTTTTTTATCCTAAAAGTTAATCTCCAAATAAAATTGTCTTGTAAATAGAAAGATAATGTATTGATATTCTATGTGATTTTAATAAATTTTTAATTTGTTCCGAATATTTATTAAAATCTTTTTGCACTGATTTAAAAACAGTTAAACACTCTGCTTCAGAAGTTGGAAATTTTAAATCTATATTTTTTATATCAAATTGATTATAAAGATATTGAAATAATTGCAATTGTCCGGCATTAGAAAAATTTACCGTTTTTTGCAAATTTCCTTCTACAAAATATACAGGATAATTATTGAAAATATTTCCATTTCCATCGCTGTTTTTCGGAAATTTTGCTTTCCATGAAGGAATTTTAAATTCTTGGGTTGTTTTGTTCTTAATCGTTTTTTTGTAGGTTTTAATTTCTGGGAAACGTTCTTTAATAAAAAGCAAAGCATCGTCAAAGCTATATTTTTGTTTTTTCTTGGTGCTAACTACGCTTTCGCTTTTTTGCTTACGCATGGCTACATAATTGCAAGTAGCTTTGTATAAATCATTTACATCACTTTTATCTAAACCCAAGGCTTCAAAAATAATTTCGTCTAATCGGCGACGATCTTTTTGCATAACTTCGTCAAAAATAGTGCCCTGTTCTCGTGATTTGAACGATTGGTATATTTCTTCGAGTTCTACTTTGTACGGGATTAATAGTTCTGGCTTTGGTATTATTGTATTTTTCACCACTATCACATCTACGTCACTTAATGTTTGAGCTCCAGTTAGTTGTCTTGAAAATAAATCAATAAAAAAACGGAAAATAGTTGAATTTAAAATTAAAAAAATAAGATTTTTTTCTTGTTCGTAATTTTCATTTATTGTAATTGCGTAATTTACTTTGTCGCAATGCACTTTAGCTTTTCTATTGTCGATGAGCCTAAATTTTTCGCCAATTTTAGAGGGAAAAATGAAATCACCTACTACCGCTGAGCTTGACAAATCGTACCACTGGTCTCGCACCGACATTGTTGGGCGATTTTGAATATCAAGGCTTTCTGCACTTTTAATATAGTTTAGTACTTTATTTTTATATTTCTCAAGTTTCTTTTTTGAATCAGAACATAATACTACAAAATTATGTAAATTAGATACATCAACATCTAAATTAAGGGCTTCTCTTTGTGTTTTAAATAAAGGTTTTACGTAAAAGCGTTCTATTTCGTAACTTCGTTTGTCCATTTCCGAAAAAAAATACCCCATACGCTTCCAATATTCTTTGTGAGATTGCTTGGAAACGCCCATTTTTACTAGATATTCTTGCTCAGTTAAGTTTTCGAGGCTTTGATAATTATCTTTTACATAGAAAAAATCATTTGCACCAGTTGTAAAACCTCTCGTTATATTAGCAATATTTGATAGTTTTTCGAATTTCTTGAAACTTTTTCTAATTATTTTGTTGTAAATTTTAGGTGATCGCAAATATTTTGCTCCCCAATGCCCGTTGGTGTATTTATCGTTTAAAATACTTTCGTTTTCTAAGTCTATTTGTTTAATAACAAATAAATTATAGCTCGCATTTTCGATTGACTTAGTGCTTTGTTCTATTTCTTTTACAAAAGTATGTACTTTCTCTAATCGTTCTGATGTCCAAGTGCCGCCAATAATTTCATTGTATTCTTTGAAAATTCGCACAAAACGAACTAAATTTGTATCTCTTTCTGTTTTATTTTCGCATTTTTCGACTACTAAAATAACAGAATTGATTGAGGCTGTTTCAAAGCTTCGCTTCACTTGATTGTCGAGAATGGCTATTATTTTAAAATTTTTGAGCAAAAATTCTTGCAAATCGCGTCCAAAACTAACATCGAGCCACGAACTTGAAATTACATAACCCAAACGCCCGCCATTACGCAGAAAACTTGTGGTGTGCATCAAATAATATACATAAAAATCGGATTGTTGGTTTATTTTTGTAATTCCATGTTCTATTTTAATCAAATTATTCCAAATTACTTTATTTTCAATTAGTTCTTGCCGAATATAAGGAGGATTTCCTACACAAACATCAAAAATAGGCAAGCTTACCTTTTTTTTACGATTATCAATTTTTTCAACTTCAAACTCTTTATTGGCATTTAAAAAATAACCAGAATACGAATAATCTGATTTGATTTGCGAAAAATCGGAACGAATAATTAACGGGTAATTTTCGGCAGTTTTTATATTGAGCAAGCACAAATTCATTACCGCCAAAAAAGCAGGAAAAGTAGCAATTTCAATCCCCCAAACACGTTCAAGTAACTGTTCATGAGTTAATTGAGGATTGTAAAATTTTAAAAACTGATAAGCCCGCACCAAAAAAGTTCCTGCCCCGCAACTCGTATCGCTCACAAATTTTGTGTGTGGAGTTATGCAAAAAGCATTAATAATGTCCACTTCATCGGTGTTTGTAAAATGCTGACCTCTATCATGTTGCTCTTGGTTATCGAGTAAAGTATTGTAAATAGAACCAATAATATCGGCATTCAAATCGTTGAAATTCAGGTTTTTAATTCCATCTACATTTCTTCGTAATTCGGGAATGTATGCAGGTGTAAACTCAAATTCATCAATTATGCTGGGCGAAAAAATCATTTCGTAATCATGTTCCAGTACTTCGGCAAAACGTGTTTGTAATGAGCTATTTAGCAGCTTAGAATCGTCTGGAATGAGTAACGGGCGCAGTTGGAGTTGCGGCACATTGCGCTGCAAATTTGAATAGAACAAAATTTTAAGATACAGCATGTAATTAGCTAACTGGCAGAGCTTATAAATATTGTCGTCGTCCAAATCTTTGTTCAAATTGAAAATATCTTCTTTTTCTAAGTACAGTTTTATTTGCGTTTTAAAATTGGCATCAGCATTAATTTTTACCACCATCAAGTCCCACATGTCAATGGAAGCATCTAAAATGTAAGAAGATAAACGATTGATATATAGGTTGTTAATATTATCAAAAATAATCTCGGAAATGCCATGCGTTAAATTACTCAATCGTTTTAAAAAAAGCTTTAGACGATTAGTAATCAGTGTTTTAAAGTTCTGTGTTTTAACTTCGTCATCTTTTCTAATGCTCGAAAGATTGAAAATTTCGATACGCCTTTCTTGTATTGATTTTCCAGTCTCAAATGTTTTGTAAATAGCTAATTGTCTAGGAGTTCCGGTTACAAAAAAATCAAAACCTGCATTTACGGCTTTGTTGGCAGCCGCATCAACTAACTCATCTTCAGTAGCTTCCCATTTTGTATTTTTAAGCTCAAAAAGTACTATATTTTTTATATTGTTCGAAGAATAAAGTAAACCATCGGCAAAACGTTGCACTTTTCCTACGCCAATGTTTTCTTCTTGTGTGATTTTCAAGAAGTTAAAATCAGGATTCTCCTGAATAATTTCAGAAATAGTATTGAATAAAATTCCTTGAAAAGTGCGTTCGTTTGCCTGTTTTTTCATTTTAGTTTCTTAAAAAAAGAAGTTGTGTTTGCAGCGAATTAATTATAGATTTTGCACAAATATACAAAAATATAGAAAGCAGACAATATTTTACTATTTTTTACATTGATTTTCTACAACTTTATAAATTTCTTTCATGTCAGCAATAAAAATAGAACGACCAAAAGTGCTAACAATCAAATGCTTTGCCTTCTGATTGATTTTAATGTCGCTAATAGGCACTGCTGGTAAATTTTTGTGTAATGTATAAAAGTTTTTTCCTTTATCGAGCGAAATGAAAAGTCCAATATCAGTTCCAGCAAAGAGAATATTTTCATTAAATGGGTCTTCATAAAGAGTATTCACTGGGCTTTTTGGTAAATTCATTCCTATTTTTTTCCAAGATTCGCCTTTATCGTCTGAAAAAAAGACAAAACTCTCAAAATTATCAAACGAATAGCCATTTATAGACAAGTAAACTTCATTTTTATTGAATTTAGATGCAATAATTTTCGTTATTTTGAGTTTTTGCGGCAAGTTAGTACTTATTTTGTCCCAATTCATTCCTGCATTTTCTGTTTTAAAAACAACACCATCATCACTTCCCGTATAAATTAAATTATTGTCGAGCGGAGAAATACTAAATGTAAAAATACTTCCAAAAGGTGTGCAACCTTTTTCGCCACCATTGGTCAAATCTGGTGATTTTATTTCTGTTTCTCCTGTTTGTAAATTGATTTTCAATAATTTATTTGCTCCAATGAATAAAATATTCTCCTCCAATGGCGACAGCAAAATAGGAGTCTGCCAGCCAAATCTTAATTTACTCTCTGTAATAGGAATATTAGGTTTTACCTCAAAACTTTTTGAAAAACTATACATTTGGCTATTTTTATTTATCTGTGTTTTGAAATATTCGCCATATTGATAGCCAGATATAATATATTGATAATTAGCAGTATCTATTTGAACTTGCATTCCATCTCCTTCACTTAAACTCTTATAATTTGCCTTATTATTTTTTTGCGAGGAATACAAAGTCCCGTTGTCTTGTGTACCACCATAAATAGTGTAATTATCTAAATTATCGTGGTTTACAGCATAAAATTGAGTAATTGGCATAGCATTGGCTAATGTCCAACTTTTTCCACCATTATATGAAATATTAACACCACCATCATTGCCAACAATAATATGCTCCGAATCTTTGGGATTCAACCAAATAGCATGCACATCTACATGCATATTTCTATCTCTAATCGGCGTTAATGAAGCTCCTCCATTTTTTGATTTGTATAAGTAAATGCCTCCGATATAAAGCTCATTTTCATCTTCAGCAGAAATACTAATTTGTCCAAAATAATAACCAAAATTATATTTAAATGCATAATCATCGGGCATATTTGTATTCATAAGCTTCCATTTCTCGCCGGCATTTGTACTTTTATAAATTTGAATGCCCTCGATTGGTTTTTCATCTATTAAATTCGAATCTATTTTGTGATAATAGATGTTTGCAATACCAAAATTTCCATTTTCTATCATTTTTTTTAACTCTATTGACGAAATTGCACTTGAATAATTATTTTTTTTCAAAAAAACATCAATTTTATTATCCGTAAGCGCTAAAAACTCCTCTTTTTTTAAGGTTTTTAAGTCAACTAAATTAAGGGCATTTGTTTTGTCAAAATTAGACGTTTCTTTTTTTACAACTGTTTGATTATCAACGAAAGCATAGAGGATATCTGGATTTTTATCAAAAATAGCTAAGCCTATTCGTCCAATACCTGAGCCTTGTGGGAATTGGCTTTTTTTATCAGAAATAAGTTTCCAAGTATTCCCACCATCTCTTGTTTTATAAATACCTGATGTTTCGCCAGCTTTAATTCGCCACCAAGCGCGTGTTTGTCTGTGCCACATTGCAACATATAGAATATCAGGATTTTGTGGATTTATGACTAAATCGATAGCTCCAGTTGTATTGTCAATATATAATACTTTTTTCCAAGTTTTTCCTGCGTCAATAGTTTTATACACACCTCGCTCTTCGTTTTCTGAATACAAACTTCCCATTACAGCAACCCACAGAACATTCTCATTTGTAGGGTGTAATACAATTCTTGCAATTTGGCTTGTATTTTCAAGTCCCTTATGTTGCCACGAAACACCTTTGTCGGTACTTCTGTAAATACCAGTGCCACTGTAAGATGAGCGACTAGAATTAGCATCGCCTGTACCAACCCAAATTGTTTCGTTATTTTTCCAATTTATAGCAATATCACCAATAGAAAGGGTAGCGGCAGAATCAAAAATAGGAATATAACTTTGCCCATTATTCTCGGTTCGCCAAACACCACCAGAGGGAGTTGCAATATAAAAATAACTTGGTATTTCAGGATTTGCATCTATGTCATTAACTCGCCCTCCAGTTTGAAAGGGTCCAATGTTTTCAAAACCAACAGTTTTAAATATACTCGAATCTTTCATTCGTTTGTAATTTTCAAAATCGGCAAGTCGCTCGCTCCCTGTTGTTGCAGAAATATAAGTGTGCATTTTTTGCGCATAGCTACCTGTGTAAATAACTAATAAAAAGCACATTCCCGACAAAGAAAATATTTTTTTCTGAGTTTTTAAAACTTCAACCATTTTAAATTTTTAAGTTGGTTTAAAAAACGTGTTTATTTATAGAAAAACCAAAAATAGAATAGGAATTAAAATACCTAATCCGGTTAACCATGCGCCTCTTCCGGTGATGCCATTCTTGCCTCTAATTATTAAAAGTCCTGAGATAGAAATAATTATCAAGCAAACCGAGAAAACATCAGAAAACCATGTCCACCAATATTGAGGATTATAATGTAAATAATTAAATTGGTAAAAAAGTGGTCGTTTTTTCAGTATTTCAAGCACTCCTTCGCCCGTATTCAAGTCTACCACAAGGCTACCTTCTTTCAAAAAAACTTTAAGCGTTGTAGGATTTTGGAAATAATATTTTTTATAATTATCCTCTTGTTCTACCTTTTTCAATAGTTCAAAAACTAATTCTTTTTTTATATCGTCCTTGTTCTTAGGAACTTGTAATTTATATGTTTTACTTGATACACTATAATTTGGATTCCAATCATTTCTATGATTCAATGCTATTCCAGAAAGTGCATAAATAATAATAACTCCTGTAAAAAAATAACCTAAATCTCTATGTATTATTCTATTCCATTTTCTCCAATTCATTTTACATTTCCATTAATTTAAAAAATAAATAGATAAAAAAAATGTTTTATACTTACTAATAAATATAAGAATAAAACATTTTAAATAAATATAAATAACTATTTTAATTTAAACTCACTACATTCAATTGAATAAAATGACAAATATTTTTTGCCACTATCTTGCAATTCTTTACGTAGTTCTTTCACTCCCGCATAAGGATCTTCAACTTCTTCTTCAGCAACTTCCTCCTTTTTTTCTTTGTGGGTTCCTAAATGTTTTGGGTCGCTTTCTGCTATATTATGCTCAGTGTCTTCAGTTTCGCTTTCGAGCTCTACTTTAATTTCAGCTTCCCAATTAGCCAAATATTCTTCATCTATTCTAAGCTCAATTACTTTTCCGGTTACAGTTACATCGCTACCTTCCAAGTCCGTTTCAAAAGAAGAAAGTTTCTCATTTGGAACAATTTTAATTTTCACATCAGGATTTTCACCCATTAAAAACATTTTTTTTCCGCCGTGCTTGCACACATGAGAAACTGTTCCTTCCAAAATAACTTCTTTATCAACAAATTCGCTAGCTTTTTCTACTATTTGCTCCACTGTCATTGCAGTTTGAGTAGCTTCGTCGGTTTTAGAACTGTTGCATGAATACAAAAATGCGCTCATAACTAGAGCCATAAATAATATTTTTTTCATTTTAATCATTTTTTTTGTTTATAATTTATTTTTTTTACATTTTTAATCAAATAAAAAAGTGTGCATAAGTACAGAAAATATATGTACAAAACAATAATATTTGTCAGTTTTTTTAATTATCTAATTAGCTTATATTTTTAGCCTGTTTTTTATATACCTTATTTTTATTTTATTTAGGAACTGATTTGTATGTATTTATTTTAAATTCAATGATTTACAATTTTATTATTCGTTTTGAAATATTAAATTTATGTTAAACTTTATTTTCCTGTTGCAAAAGAAAATATTGCTTTTACCTTTGCAAAAATAATTTCACAATAAAACAAACAAAAAATGATTTTTCAATTACACACAATCCGTCATCACCATAACTTACTTTTTGAGGTAGGCGGATAAAGCTATGTAATATTTTTATATAAATTTATTTAAGACCTGCCAATATTTGGCAGGTCTTTTTTTTAAATACTAGTTGAAATGGAAAAAATTAAAATTGCAATACAAAAAAAAGGGCGTTTAAGTGAAAAATCTTTAGCTTTACTTGGAGAATGTGGCATTCGCTTTGAAATGGGAATGGGAAGTTTAACCGTTCAGGCTTCAAATTTTCCAATTGAAATACTTTTGCTTCGCGACGACGATATTCCTGAATATGTACAATCGGGTGTAGCCGATTTAGGCATTGTTGGGCAAAATGTTGTTTACGAAAAAGCAGATAATATACAAGAAATTAAGCTTTTAGGTTACGGAAAATGTCGTTTTTCTTTAGCAGTAGGTAAAAAAATGCAATACAATTCGGTAAAAGATTTAGAAGGCAAGCAAATTGCAACTTCTTATCCCAAAATTCTTTCTAAATTTCTGAAAGAGA
>JAIFNL010000061.1 GCA_020047755.1 Bacteroidota bacterium | reverse complement strand
CTGTTGCTTAAAACAGCTTGTTTTATTGCGCTTTAGCCCTTATTCTATGATTTTGAACAAAAATAAACTCTTTTTTTCTTTCCATTTGCTTTTAATATTAATTTTAATTTTATACTTTTGCAGCACTCAAAATTTAGTAAGACTTTATTTATAGACAAACATTAATTGCTCAAAGGCAAAGCCTTTAAGCGGTTAGGCTTATCTATAAACAAATTCTTACTTTTTTTTTGTAATTTATTCATTTAATAAGACTTACCGATAGTCCTTCAAAATCGGGTAATAAATTATTCATAAATAAATCAAACTAAAAAATGAAATTATTAAAACAATTTTTCTTTCTTGGACTTACGCTTGTCCTTATGTCGTCATGTGCAAAAATATTTTATAGTCCAGATGCTAATTCTCTGGCAACTAAGCAAAAAATAATAGCCATTGTACCGCCTAGTGTTTCAATAGCAGCAAGTAAAAAGATAACAGCTGAAGCAATGATAGAGCAACAAAAAACCGAATCAGTTAATTTTCAAAAAGAAATTTATTCTTGGCTGCTCAAACGAAAAATGCAAGGAAAAATGATTCAAGAAATTCAAGAACTTGAAACAACAAATGCAAAATTAAAAAAAGCAGGTTATCCCGAAACACCTCTAACAACTGAAGAATTATGCGAAGTTCTTGGTGTTGATGGTATTATGACCTCTACCTTTGGTTTGTCAAAACCAATGTCAGAAGGCGCTGCTATTGCAATTGCAGTATTATTCGGAGCAGGAGCAGCAACAAATGAAGTACACGCTTCGTTGAGTATTAGTGATTGTAGTGCTAAAAAACTAATTTGGAACTACGACCATAAATTTTCGGGAGGCGTTGGCAGCAATCCCGCAAGACTTGTTGATGGTCTTATGAGAAATGCAAGCAAAAGAATGCCTTATATTATTCAATAAAATTAAATACCCGCATTTCAAATAAGCACTCCTTCTAATAACAACACTAAAAAAAAAGCAGCAAAAGAAATCGTTCTTTCGCTGCTTTTTTTTAGTTATATTTTTTATTTTTGCAACATTCTGTTCTCAAACTCAAAGTGCATGTAAAAATACAAGCTTAGATAAACAGAAAATAAACTAGAAAAACGATAATGAAATAAAAAAACAGCTACGAATGGATTCCGAAAAAACTAAAAGCAGAATAGATATTTTAGACGTTATCAGAGGTTTTGCTATTGTTTCGATTATGCTTTTGCACAATATAGAGCATTTTGACGTTTATTTTTTCCCAGAAAATTTACCCACATGGATAAAAAGCTTAGATAAAATAATTTGGGATTCGATGTTTTTCATGTTTGCCGGAAAATCCTATGCCATTTTTGCCCTAATGTTTGGCGTTACCTTTGCCATTCAGCTTACAAACCAACAAAACAAAGGCAAATCTTTTAGAGCGCGATTCGCTTGGCGTTTGTTTTTACTTTTGGGTTTTGGAGTAATAAACTCGGCTTTTTTTCAAGGCGATATACTTGCTATTTACGCAGTTGTGGGCATTTTGCTCATACCTTTATCTATGTTGAACGAAAAAGCAATTTTAATAATTGCCTCCTTTCTAATGCTACTCCCTTTTGAGTGGTGGAATTTAGTGCACGCCATTCAAAACCCTGCACAGCAAATAAATGACCCCATTTCTTGGACATACTTTGGCAACATGATGCAATACATAGGCAACGACTCATTTTATGACACAGTGGTAGGAAATTTAACCAACGGAAAAATCGCCGTAATGCTTTGGAACTGGGAAAACGGAAGGTTTTTCAGCATTTTATCACTTTTCTTGTTCGGATTTATTTTGGGAAAACGAAACTTATTTCAATGGTCAGACACAAGCAAGCAATTTTGGAAAAAAGCACTAGTAATTGCCGCTATTGCCTTCATTCCCTTATTTTTAGTACAACAAAAACTCGACACCTTAATCGAAAGCGACATCATCAGAAGGTCAGTAAGCACCATCGAAGTAGCTTGGACTAATTTTGCCTTTATGATTGTGCTAGTATCAAGCCTTACTTTATTGTTTCAAAAAGAAGCATTGCGCAAAAAACTAATGTATTTCTCAGCATTTGGGCGCATGAGCTTGTCCAATTACGTAGTTCAATCCATCGTGGGCGCAACAATATATTATGGTTGGGGCTTTGGAATGTACCGCTACACAGGCGCAACCTATGGCGTTTTGATAGGCTTGGTGTCGGTTTTGATTATGGGCAAACTTTGTGCAAAATGGGCGCAACACTTCAAACAAGGACCTTTAGAAACTCTCTGGCACAAAGCCACTTGGATTTAGTCAACTTAGTCAAAGTTTTCGACTTAGGGTAAGTTCATAACTTTAATTATTCAATGATTTAATTCTGAATAAAAAAGCAAATTAGTCTCTCAAACAAGATTAAAAAACAATTTAACAATTCATTTTAGAATAAACTAAAATTTAATAAAACATAAAAAAGCTAACTACTTAATTTTTAAAACAAAATACTTTGTTGCTGCAATAAAACAGAATTTAAGTGCAAAATAATATTGAAAATTGATAAAAAGATTGTAACTTTACATTTTAATAACTAATCATTTAATCACTGAAATATTTTGCCACTTTATTTTACAAGAGAGGTGAAAATTTCGTAAACAAAAAAAACAATGAAAAACTTTTTTAAAAGTATAGCTGTATTATTTGCTGTTATTTTTATGACATCATGCGGTGGCGGAAATGAACCACAAGCAGTTGCAGAAGATTTCTTAAAAGCATTAGGAAAACAAGACTACGAAAAAGCCAAAGAATTGAGTACCGAAAAAACAATTCAAATGCTAACTTTGATTGAAAGCGTAGCTAAAATGGCAAAAGCAAACGGTGAAGATATTGATACAAAAAAAGTTCCGGACTTTGAAATGGGTAAATGCGACATCGACGGCGACAAAGCAGTATGCCACTACACTAGCGAAGGCAAAGAAGAAAAACTAAACCTCGTAAAAGTTGATGGTAAGTGGAAAGTAGATATGAATAAAGAAGGATAGATTTTTACATTTTCCATGATTATTTCACAAAAAAAGCCATTTTTATAAGATATTCTTAAAAATGGCTTTATTTTTTTTTAGAGAATTTCGATTATTTTACCCTATTTCTAATTTTATTTTATACCCACTGTGCTTGCGAATATTAACAACTCGCCCCTTGTCGAACATTAAATATTGCCCTTTGATACCTAAAAGTGTTCCACTAATTTCTGTTTGGTTATCAAAGCTTTGAGCTTGTACCTTGTCAGGAAATTCTAAAACAGGATATTCAAACTCCCAAAGAGTATTATCTGCAATTACAAATTTCTTTAAGTCTTCGGGCAATAAATTTGCGGCTTTTTCTTTGGCTATGAGCAAATCTTCTGGGTCAATTTCGTTTTTAAGCATTTTTTGCCACGATGTTTTATCCGAAAAGTTTTTCTTCAGCTCTACTTCTATAATTCCGGCAGTGTAGCGATTTGGAGTTTTTGCAAGTTTAATGGCTTTCGATGCGCCTTGGTCTATCCATCGCGTAGGAATTTGCGAACTACGCGTAACGCCCACTTTCAAGCCGCTCGAAATGGCAAGATACACAAAATGTTCTTGCAAACAGTGGCTTTCAGACCATTTCATATCGCGCGATATACCTTCGTGTGCGCGGCAAAGCTCCGGTTTTAGAATACATTCGTCGGTTTCGGGCAAGCTTACAAAGCAATTGTAACAATAACCTTGCGAAAAAGATTTTGCGGTCTTTTTTCCGCAACCCAAACACCTGATTTCATTCAAATAGGTAAGTTTCAAATTTGCACCTATAAGCAGATTCAAATCTATTTTTTGTTGATTAAGCAAAAGCGAATATTCAATAGGCTCATCAAACTTAGTCTGCATTTTTTCCAATATACCTGTGTACATTTGTGGAGTTTTTGTTTTTTAAAAGAATTAAAATGCGCTATTCGTCAATAAATGCAGTTTGTTTTCTCGATTTCAGCGTATTGAGTAAAAGTACACCCGCTAAAAAAATCAAGGCAATTCCTATCACAACAATACTTCCTGTAATGTTAATTTCTTTAGCTCCTTCTTTGCTCATCATCCAAACTCCCAGTACAATAGACAAAACACCAACAATTCCTACACTCCAGCCCGAAATGTATAAATTAGTAGCATTCACTTCTTGCTTGTCTTCCTTTTTAATCATAATGTCGCTCCATTTTTCATTGAGCTTGGTGTTGTAGTTCTTGAATAATTTCCAAGGCAATTGAAAGTTGGAAATTGGGCTCGAAATTTCGCTGTCCCAGTATTTATCTTCAAAACGCAAGCGACCTCCCCAGTAGCTAAGCATTTTAAGTTCTGCTTCTTCAAAAGCAAGTTCTATGTCGTTGGTTTCGACTACGTATTTAAAAAATATTTCGGCAAAATCGCTGGCTTCAAATCTATTCAATTTATTTGAAATTCCTATTACCGAAGGCACACCCAATTCTATTAATCTGTTGGATACTTGTTCGCTAGCATTTCCGTTTAATACCAAAAAACGCAGCTCGCGCAAGTCTGCTATTTTTTTCAGATATGCCGAAATAGTTTCGTTGGTATAATCTGCTGCAAGGTTTTCGTTGTCCGATGTATCGGTAGAATAATACAAGCCAAATACGTGTTTATTCATGTTTTTGGCATAAAGCTCATCGATAAGTGCCTCGAAGCTAATTCCGCTAAATGCCAGAATATCAATATATCCATAGCGTGCGTATTCATCTAAAATATCTTCTATTTTGATGCGCTCTCGCGTTAAATTTCCTTCTGTCGATTTCTCTCCAAAACCAATAACCAATATGGGACGATGACTTGAATTCACTTTTTTAGCTTTTAATTAAAACATTTACTATTACGAAGTCAATCTAATTTTGTTTCATTTTTGCTTAACTAAATTAAAAATTAAAGACAAGCAATTGAATAAAAAAACACAAAATATAGAAGTTTTTTTGAAGTAAAATGAAAACATAAAATTAGTCAATAGATTTGAAAAAAACTATTTTTTTTGAAAAAATTAGGAATTACTTTTCTATAATTTCCATTTTTTTCATCAAAAAAGTAGCATTTAAGTTTTGGCTAATGCCATCTTTTATTTTGTAATCGAAAAATAGTTTGTCGTCTTTTATATCTACTTCAAATCTTTTATTTATTATTTTTCCTTTTAGTTCTTGTTCCAAAATACCAAGCATTACATCATGTGTTGCTATAAGTCCACAGGCATTATATTTTACCACTTGTTCAATAAAAGCTTTCGAGCCGTAATGCTTGTCTTTTGAATTGGTACCACGCAACATTTCGTCTATTATAATAAATAATTTTTTCCCTGATTTTATTTCTTTTATAATAGCTTGCAAACGTTTAAGCTCGGCATAAAAGTACGATTCATTTTTACTAAGCGAATCGGTGGCTCTAATACTGGTAAATAGCTCAATGGGTGTAAATTGGAACTTAGTAGCACACACTTTGCTTCCACACATAGCCAAAATTAAATTTACTGCCGTAGTGCGCAAAAAAGTACTTTTTCCCGCCATGTTTGCACCCGTTACAATGGCAAAGCTGCCGGTATTACGAAGTTCAAAATCGTTACAAACCCTTTCATTTTGAGGTATTACGGGGTGTCCACCGGCTTTTATCTGGTAAAGAAACTCGTCGCTGGCTATTTCGGGAAAAACAAACTCCTCGTGTTGGTAAGCAAATCCGGCAAAACTTTGTAAAACGTCAAATTCTTTAATCACATTGAGCCAATCGGGCAGTTTTTCTTTATAACTTGCTTGCCATTTTTCTAATCGAATAATTACATGCAAATCCCAAATAAACAGAAAGTTAAAGATAATTGCAAATAAAAAATTCATTCTGTTATCTAATGTTTTGATAATCGATTTGAGTTGTTCGATGGCTTTTTGAGCCGAAATAGGATTACTTTTCAATCTATTTTGCAGCGAAATAAGCAAATCCGATTCAAATTTCTGCTGTTCTATTTCAGCCAAAAGCAAAGCATAATTGCCTAAAATTTTAGCGGAGTTTGCTGTATTTTCGTGTAGTTTGTTTATTTTTTTCAAATAAAACCCCACAAAAGTAAGTTGAAAAGTACCCAAAAGGAAAAACACTTGAATAGGAAAAACGCTTACAATGCTTAAAAATAGTGCAGAAAGAGTAAGAATAGGAAAAAATAAAAGAAAGAAAACAAGTATTTTATTGTTCTTAAATTGCGCTTCGGTAGTAACCCAATCGAGCAAAATGGTTTTGTTATGTTCTTTCACTTTGTGTTCGCCTTTTTCTTTAGCCAAATTATGGTTCAATAAATGCTCCATACCCGATGCCTGAAAATTTTGCCGCCAATCTAGCAAACCAGAAAGTTCGGCAATAGCTTCTTGTCGTTTTTCAATTTCTTGCTGATTGAGGCAAGGAGTGCAAAGTTTTTCGGCTAAATAATTTTGTCCCAAAACACTAGCACTTCTATTGAGTAATATAAAAATAGAGCTTTCGCCAAAAATATCTAAATCGTAGGCGTATTTGTGCTCTTGATTGATGTACTCTTTTCCGGTATAAATATCGGTAAAATCATTGTTGTGTAAGCTTATTTCTGTTTTGTTTACCAAAATAAGATAATTCAAATGGTTTATTTTCAGGCTCAAACGGTACGATAACTGAACAAACACTAAAAAAAGTACTACAAATACCGTTAAAATTCCCACCAAAACAACCCAGTTTAACGCCGAAAAAAGATAAATAAACAAAGCACTAGCGATAAAAAGTGCTAAACGAATATAAGCAGTAATTCTGCTTTTTTGTTTTAATTTGAATAACTCAGTTTCGTATTTTTGTATGTTCTCTTCAAAAATCATAATTATATTATTAAATTGTTCGGTTATTCGACTATTTTATTGCTGAATTTTTTTTTATAAAAAAAATAATTTAGCAATAGAACATAGAATTGTTTACAAATCTATGAAATAAAATACAAATAAGTATGGGTGCAATTGTTTTTTGAGAAAAATTAAGATTTGGAAAGAGAACGCTCGTTAATAATTTTCAAATAAAAGGACTGAATAAAAACAATTTTCAAAAAAAATATAATTATTACTTACAATTTGTAATTAATAATTATTTTTTTAGATTTGTACCCTAAAAAAAAATCCTTTTGAATATGATAGAAAACAACATTATTGACGATTTGGATAGAAAAATATTGTCGCTAATAACAAAAAATGCGCGAATGCCTTACCTTGAAGTGGCTCGCGAGTGCAGTGTTTCGGGTGCTGCCATTCATCAGCGCATACAAAAACTTTCAAAATTGGGCATAGTAACCGGCTCTGAATTTTTGCTCGACCCCAAAAAAGTAGGCTATTCAACTTGTGCTTTTATGGGTATTTTTCTCGAAAAAGCAAGTCTGTACGAAAGTGTAGTAAAACAGCTAGAGCAAATTCCTGAAGTGGTTGAATGTCATTACACAACAGGCAATTACAGTATTTTTGTGAAGCTTCAAACCAAAACCAACGAACATTTGAAAGATATTCTTTCTACCAAATTGCAAGCCATTGACGGTATTCTCAGAACAGAAACATTTATTTCGCTCGAGGAACGATTCAAACGTCAGCTTCCTGTTTAAGTTTATAACACGATTTTAAAAAGTAAGCAGGTAATTTTTGCCTGCTTATTGTTTTATTTGTTTTTCCGTTTTCCTGTTTTTCAAACCTTTGTTTTCGGCGTTCATACTTTGAACATCTTCTACAAAATCCCACACTTTGTCTTTGCTAAGTACTAATCCATCGGTAGTTACATCGGTTACATAAAATTTAAAATTCCCCTCAAAAGTTGGTTTTGAAGGCACAAGGCGGTCAAATACAATGGCTTGCAATTTAGGGTCGTAGGTGAGTGCCATGCTTGCCGTTTTGCTGTATTCAAAAACTACACGCTTTGCCAAACGCCCTTTGCGGCGGAAAATAGGATGCCCGAATTTTGCTTGTCCTACGTTGCTAAAATAAAGTACATCAACTAGTTTTTTATTTGAAAACAAATCGTTGCCGTCCCATGCCAAAAGAGTGTAATAAGTTCGTTCTTTGTCTTTTACGTCTATTATTTCGTAATAAAGTGCGCCAAACCAATTTTTGTTGGTCAAAACTTGTTTTTCGGGGTTTTCTATGTTTTTAGAATCGTCGAAAAGTTGAATCAAGTCGATGCCTTTTTTGTCGTTTTTGTGCTGAATAAAACCATAATAATCAAAAGTTCCATCTTGCCAGAACAAATTCCATGTGTAAATGCGCACTTCTTGGTCGGCTGAAGTGAGTATTCCGACATTCTTGAGCTTCGTAAATTTGTGAGTGAAAGACTCTTGTAATTTGAGCATTTCGTTGAAGGTTTTCAAAATTTCAGTATTTGCTTCTTTTTTTTCTTGGTCGGTTTGAGCAGCAATTAATTTTTGAAACTCGGATTCCAATACATTTTCTTTTTCAGCAACAGCTTGCGACAAAGTTGTTTGCGAAAAAATTATCTCGCTTTTTATAAACAATAAAATGAATACGGACAAGGCTAAAAACTTTGTTTTCATTGGGTTTTTGTGTATTTTATAAGTTTTATAAGTTTTCTAAAATAAAGCAATAATTAAGCCAAGAGAATTTGACGAAAACAACAAAGTGTTCAAAAATGAACAAAAATTGTATTAAAACCGAACAAACAACGATAAAATAACAAACTATAATTTGTACTAACAATCTATCAATAAGAATAACTAAAATTGGTTAATTTGGTTAATAGGTAGGTTTAAATTGGTTAATGAGTGTCGTCTGGTAAACGACACTTTTTTTTTGCTTTTTTCTCAGGTTTTTCATTTTTACACTTGGCTTTTGTATTTTTTTTGCTCGAAGTAGCAAGAGTGTTCGATATCGAACATTTTTTAGTTCGCTAGCGAACAAAATAAGCATATAGCAATGCAACTTTAAAGCATAAGATACTCATTAAATAACTAAAATTGGTTAATTTGGTTAATAGGTAGGTTTAAATTGGTTAATGAGTGTCGTCTGGTAAACGACACTTTTTTTTTGCTTTTTTTTGAAATATTCAAAATCAAAATGATTTTATTTTGTTTTTATCAAAAAATATCTATTCTTACAAATTTAAAACACTTTTTCTGGCTATTTTTTAGTTTTAAAATAAATGCGAAAAAAAAATTTAACATTTGATAAGTTACATTACAACAAAGCATTAGTATTCTAAAATAAAAAAAAATACTTTTTTTTAGAAAATAATTGGCAAAAAATTTGCACAGAAGTATTTCAGCCTGTATATTTGTATCATTAACTAGGTTAATAGATAGATTAAAGTGTTTAATTTAGGTGTGAAGGCTCTCCCATGCGAATGGTGGTGCCTTTTTTTTTATGCCAATTTTCTGAAGAATTAATAATTAAGAATCAATGTAATTAAGGTTATTTGTAAAACAGCCCTTCAAGGGTTTTAAACCCTTGAAGGGCTTAACTTTGGCGACATTGAATTAAGAATTAAAAAAATTAAAAATTATCAATCAATTATAAAAAAGCGACTTCTAAAAAAAAATCAATTAAATGAAAAAGAAAACATTAGCTGAGCTAGATTTTAAAAACGGAGAAGTATTAATTGTGAACAAGCCTTATGAATGGACTTCGTTTGGTGTAGTAAAAAGAGCGCGTTGGCTTATTGGCGACTATTTGAAAGTCAGACAAGTAAAAATAGGTCATGCAGGCACACTCGACCCATTAGCCGAAGGGGTTTTGATACTTTGCACCGGCAAAAAAACCAAAGAAATAGAGCAATATCAGGGTTATGTGAAAGAATATGTGGCACATATACGATTTGGAGCTACCACTCCTTCGTATGATTTGGAAACTGAAATAGATGCAACTTACGCCACCGAGCACATTACTCCCGAATTGTTGCAAGCGACTATAAACAAGTTTGTAGGGCTTCAAGAGCAAACACCACCCATTTTTTCGGCAAAAAAAATAAATGGAAAAAGAGCTTACAAAAGTGCCCGAAAAGGAAGAGATATTGAAATCCCCAACTCGACCATTACAATTTACGAGCTCGAATTGTTGGAAAACAATATGCCCGACATAAAATTGCGTATAGTATGCAGCAAAGGAACCTATATTCGTAGCTTGGCAAGCGATTTAGGCAAAACATTGGGCAGCGGTGCGCATTTGGCGGGTTTGGTACGAACCAGAATAGGTGAATTTACTCTCGAACGAGCCTATACAATGGAAGAATTTATGAATTTATTCCCTTATAGAAAAGGTTAATAATTTTTAACATTATTATTTTAGCTAATTACTTGACAAGCGGCTAAAAATGTATTATATTTGCAAGCTATTTTTGCTTAATTTTCGCATACTTGCGCTTGATTAATAAAATAGATAATTTAGTCATTTCAATGTATTGATATAAATATATGAAGTTATCCAAATTCCACTACAATTTTCACCCCGATTTAATTGCCAAATTTCCGGAAGAAAACAGAGATGAGTCGCGCATGATGGTACTTAACAGAAGTACCGGAAAAATTGAACACAAGGTTTTTAAAGACATTACACGATACTTCGACGACAAGGACATTTTTGTACTTAATAATACAAAAGTTTTTCCTGCTCGTTTGTTTGGTAAAAAAGAAAAAACTGGTGCCGACATCGAAGTTTTCCTTTTGCGCGAATTGAAGCAAGACCTTAAAATCTGGGACGTTTTAGTAGATCCTGCACGCAAAATACGAATTGGAAATAAACTTTATTTTGGCGAAAACGGTTTGCTTGTAGCCGAAGTAATCGACAATACCACTTCCCGAGGACGAACTCTCCGCTTTTTGTACGACGGTCCGTATGAAGAATTTAAAGCTACCATTAAAAGTTTGGGCGAAACTCCGCTGCCTAAAATTATTGGGCGAAAAACAACCAAAGAAGATAAAGAACGCTACCAAACCATTTACGCAAAGCACGAAGGTGCAGTGGCTGCTCCTACGGCTGGTTTGCATTTTAGCAAGCAACTAATGAAACGCTTAGAGTTAAAAGGTGTTGATTTTGCCGAAGTTACGCTTCACGTAGGTTTAGGCAACTTTAGAAGTGTGGACGTGGAAGACCTCACAAAGCACAAAATGGACGCTGAGCGAATTATCATTACCGAGGAAACTGCTGCAAAGGTAAACAAAGCCAGAGAAGAAAAGCATCAAATTTGTGCAGTGGGCACAACCGTTATTCGCACGCTCGAAAGTTCGGTTTCTACAAAAGGGTTCTTAAATGCTTGCGACGATTGGACTAATAAGTTTATTTTTCCGCCTCACCAGTTTAGCGTACCTACTAGCATGGTTACTAATTTTCACATGCCTTTTTCTACTGCATTAATGACTGCTGCTGCTTTTGGCGGTTTCGATTTTGTAATGGAGGCTTACCACACGGCTGTAAAAGAAAATTACCGCTTTGGTGCTTATGGCGATGCTATGCTTATTATCTAAAAAAAAATAGATTTAAAATTCACTATTTCCAATTAATAAACAACAAAAAAGCGAACTAAAATTAGTTC
Organism: Bacteroidota bacterium; assembly: GCA_020047755.1. Lineage (GTDB taxonomy): Bacteria > Bacteroidota > Bacteroidia > Bacteroidales > JAIFNL01 > JAIFNL01. Next base: position 2,882 of record JAIFNL010000061.1, on the reverse strand, counting down.
GCTTTTTTTGTTTCGCTTTCGGCAGCCGAGGCTGTTAAGTTTGTGAGTTTGTTTTAAATCCTCCCACACACACCCATAATTTCTCTCAAAAACCTCCAAGCAAAGATAAGCTTTCCTCGACAAAAAAATCTACAATTATAGCATGTTGTATTATGTTAGCGTTTTGTTTTTTGCCTATAAAATTCAAATGCCGTAGGAAATTCATTTTCAAAAAAATCAGTACCAAACTCAAATGCTTTGAGTATTAAATTGCGACGTTTATCTACTAGGTTTGGAAAATTTATACCTAATACGTCATTTAACATTCTGTTAATACGCTGCCTAATATCATCAGGTAATGATAAATTTGCAACGAATTGATGCGTTTCTATGTTATAGTCAAGAAGTTTAAACGCATCGTAATCTTTATTATCGGGTTTTAAAATATAATCAACCTCTCTCGTTCCTTTTCTATTGTTTGTGTCCGAATCTACCACAAACAAATTTGACCAAAGCCAATCTTTAATTCCCTCAGAATCTTTATGTTTTGATTTCAACTTTTCATCAAAATGTTCTAACTGTCCATCAAATGCTTTATTTTGATTTTGATAACGTCCTTTTTTCCAGTTATTTTTTTGCAACACATCTTGGGGGCATAGCTGAACCTCTGTGTAAGCGCAAAGTCCATCTTGGCAATGCAATAAATTCATAACCACATCATAATAGAATTCATTTGTAGATGAGTTATATTTTGCATGAGGCAAATTGTTTTTTTCAAAATTTTCTTCCCACGCTTTATAGTCAGTCGAAAGAATTTGAGTTTTATCTATTTTTCTCATAGTGTTTCAATTTTCCAATCCAACAATTCTGCAATTCCTTTGTATTCTTCCCATAATCTTTTTATCTCCTTAGGTTTTGCAGTGCCTTCTTCTTTTAATTTTTTCAATTTTAATCCCTTTTCAGATAATTCGGTTAGTTTTATTTTACGGGCTGGATTTCCATCGTGTTCTAAATCAAATATTTTATTAAGAATTGAATCCCAACGTAAATATTGTGGTTGAATAAAATAGTTTTTTATGTCTCTATCGCCCTTATAATACAAATCTTGAAGCAACTCGCCTGTAGAATTAAATTTTAATTCTACAATTTCCCAAGGTTCGAAAGATGATGCTATAATAGGCGAATGGGTTGCTATAAAAAATTGTGCATTGGGTGCTAATTTTGTATAAAATTCAATAATTTCTTGTTGAATATCGGGATAAAATGAACGCTCAGGTTCATCTATCAAAACGATAGATTTATCGGTATTCAGTTTAATTAAAGGCGTTGCTGTTAAAATCAATTGTTTTGTTCCTGTACTCCAATAACTATTTGGAATTTCTGTACCATCGAGTTGATATACCTTTATAAATTTTAAATCTTCGGCTGATTTAAAATCAGGCTCCGATTTTATTTCTAAATTAAACTTGTTCAAAATGAGATTTAATTTATCTGCCAAATCTTTTAATGGATTTGGATTTTCGTCCTTCCACTTTTTTAAATCCTCAATCCATTTATCGGCGTCCATCATTCCAGTTTCCATTTTACTGGCTATTTCGTTGCGATAGCTAAGTTGCGAAACTTTAAATTTTTGAATATCTTTTAATATATTGTCCCAAATTTCTTTTACATTGTTTATTTCGAAATCGAAAAACTTAAATTTCAGTTTGTTTTCATCATTATTATCGTCTTTTGGGGTAATATCCGATGGTTTTTGAAAAATAATAGAACTGTCATCGCTTGTTTTTTCCTTTAAAATAGAATTAAAATCTGTATTTATCTCAGCCGGAAAGGAAATCAAAATATTGGTATCTGAATAATGAGTGAGTAAAAATTTTCTTCTATCTTCGTCATTAACATTTCGGGTTCTAACATTCACAAGTCTATCAAGTGTTTCTGATACAACACCTTCTTCGATTCTGATATGTCTGTTGATATTTCCAAAATGTGTTTCAGCGGAAATACTTTTCATTTTTCGGTTTACATAACTTTTTTCAATTAATCCATGACTAACAATTGCACGAATTAAATTTAATAAAGTTGTTTTACCAGTTCCACTTTGTCCAATAAAACACACTTTATCCAATGGCATTCCTTCTTTTACGTGTCCTTTGGGGTATGTTAAATCAATTGTAAAATTCTTAAATTGATTGTAATCTTTAATTTCTATCTTACTTATTTTCATTTTTATAAATTTATTTTATTGAACAATTGATTTCAACTAAGTTTGTTTAATAACAATTTGTAATTTTTTGTAATCAAACTTTAAATTTTTGAAATTAATTTTTCTATCTCATCTTTATAATAGTAAATATTTAGATTCGCTTTTGGAAAATCTAAGGTCTTTTGGAAATCAGATGTTAAATCTCTACGACTAATATATTTTGAAATCCATTTTATGTCAAAATAATTACTCATATCTTTTTCATAAAGTCCCTGATCATCAGAATATTTAATATGGTCAGAAGTTATTTCAGCAATTGCTATTCCACCTTCTTTTTTTAAGGGAACAATTAAAATATCACCACATTTCATTTCTAATACATTTCTAACTTGTTCTGATCTTGTAGTAAATTTTTTATTTATTTCATCATTATTATCTTTGAATATAAATAAATCGAAGTCACTCCAACCATAATTTGCAGTGTTTTTTTCTAAACAATGATTATTATCGAATGTTTTAAAAAGCCAATATTGTTTATTTTTCATATTTTAGTTATTATTTTATTAATAAGTCTTAACATCATTCACCCCCCTCATTAATTTCTCTCAAAAACCACCAAGCAAAGATAAGCTTTCCCCGCCAAAAAACCAAAACAACAAGTACAATAAAAAAACACCCCCTTTTTTGTAGGCAAAACGTC
>JAIFNL010000085.1 GCA_020047755.1 Bacteroidota bacterium | reverse complement strand
GTGCCATAAAAGTTTTTCACCTTGCCATAAAAGTTTTTGAGCGTGCCATACAATTTTTCTTGTCTGCCATACAATTTTTTTAGATTGCCATTGCAAAAATGAAGGCTTGCACGAGCTTAATTTAGTTCTGCAAAGCCTAACAAATTAACAATAGAACAATTTAACAATAGAACAGTAGAACAATTTAACAATTTAACAATTTAACAACATTACTATATTCTAAAATAATTTAATTTTGTTGACAATTAAATTTAGTGTTTCTATCAAAACATAAGCAACAGCACTAAATTAATTGCAACGATTTGTTTCTCAAAATTTAACTGTAAGATTATCTTAGTAAAATTGAATAAATAAACTTTACCAAATAGAAACATATTGTTCTCTATTTCAGGTTTTAATAAAATTAATCGTTAAACATTAATCATTAATCGTTACTTATTACTTACCATGCAAGAACTAGAAATAAAAGGTAAAAAAGCAAAGCAAGCAGCTCGCTTCTTGAACAATGCCGATGCTTCGGCTAAAAATGCAGTATTAACAAACTCTGCAAAAGCCTTGTTGCTACAAACCGATTTTATTCTTTCCGAGAATAAAAAAGACTTAGACAGTGCCGAAGAAAACGGCGTAAAAGGTGCACTTTTAGACCGTTTGCGTCTTACCTCTGACCGAATAGAAGGCATGGCAAAGGGCTTGCAGCAAATTGCTCTTTTGGAAGACCCCATTGGAGAAGTTCTTTCGATGAAAACCCGACCCAATGGCTTAATAATAGGTAAAATGCGTGTGCCCATGGGAGTAATTGGAATCATTTACGAGGCTCGCCCCAATGTTACAGCCGATGCTTTTGGTTTGTGTTTAAAATCGGGCAATGCAACCATTTTGCGTGGTGGCAAAGAAGCCATAAATTCTAATAAAGCGATAGTAAAAGTGTTGCAAAAAGCCGTTGCCGAAAGTGGCTTTCCCGAAAGTTGTGTGCAACTAGTAGAAGACACCTCGCGCGAAAGTGCCGTAGCCATGATGAAGCTCAACGATTATCTCGATTTGCTCATTCCGCGCGGTGGCGCAGGCTTAATACAAACGGTAGTGAAAAATTCGAGCGTTCCGGTAATCGAAACAGGAGTTGGAAATTGCCATGTTTTTGTTGACAAGGAAGCTGATTTTGACAAAGCCATTGCCATTACCCTCAATGCCAAAACACAACGCCCGGGCGTTTGCAATGCTGCCGAAACATTATTGGTTCACAAAGACATAGCCAAAGAGTTTTTGCCCAAAATGGCAGAAGAACTAGCAAAGAAAAATGTAGAGATGCGAGGCTGTCCGGCAGTTTGTAGCCTTGTGCCACAAGCCATTGAAGCAACCAACGAAGATTGGGATACTGAGTACCTCGATTTTATATTGGCTATGAAGGTGGTCGATTCGGCTAGCGATGCCATCGAACACATTCACCAGCACGGCACTATGCACTCCGAAGCCATTATCACCGAGAACTATACAACGGCTCAACGCTTTTTGAAAGAAGTAGATGCAGCAGCAGTTTATGTAAATGCTTCTACTCGCTTTACCGATGGCGAAGAGTTTGGCTTTGGTGCAGAAATAGGCATCAGCACCCAAAAACTTCACGCACGTGGACCTATGGGTTTAGTAGAAATGACTTCTACCAAGTACATTATCTACGGCAATGGGCAAGTTAGATAACATGAATTAGGGATTTAATTAAATATCAGTGGTCTAAACCTGACAGGTGGGGTGTCAAAAATTTAGGTTATTACAAAAAATAATACGTTCTGTTTTTTCTTTATAAAAGCAACGTAGTTGCGGTATCTTTGTAGAAAACAAATTTGTTGTACCACCCGTATTGTGTAGAGACGCGCCGCGGCGCGTCTCTACGTGATGTGGTGCATTAATAATATTTCCCTTTATTTTGGAAAAATTAAAGTATATGAATACAAAACAAGAAGTTAATACCAAGGAACTTGGTGAGATTTTGCTCGATGTAGCCGAACTTTTAATGAACTACGGAGCAAGTTCCAATCGCATACGGCTTACCGTTTCGCGAATATCCGAATCGTATGGTTATCAATCTAATTTATTAATAATCAATACTGCCATTACTATTTTCTTAAACAAATCCGACGAAGAGATTTACAATAGTTTGCGGCGTACTTCTCCACCTATGGTCAATTTTAGAATTGTTTCGGGCATTAGCCGTATGAGTTGGAGTGTTGCCGAATCTATTTGGACTTTGGATCAAATCCGCGCCGAACTAAAACGCCTCAAAAGTTTACCACATTACAACCGCTGGTTGGTGCTTAGTTTGGTTTCGCTTGCGGGTGCTTCTTTTTGTCGCATATTCGAGGGCAATGCTTTGGAAATGGCAGTGGCTTTTGTAGCTACTTTTGTAGGTTTGTTTGTAAGGCAAGAATTGATTAAGCACAAATTAATGCTTTACGTAACTATCTATATTGCAGCATTTGCAGCTTCGTTTGTAGCGGGTGCTGCGGCTAAGTTTTTCCCTCAAAGTTCAATGGAACATGCTTTTGCGGCTTCGGTTTTGTTTTTGATTCCGGGCGTGCCCTTAATCAACTCATCGAGCGATGTGCTCGACGGAAATATATTAACAGGCTTGTCGCGAGGCATCAATGCACTAATTATAGGTTTTGCAATTTCTTTAGGTATATTAACAACTACACTAATTTTTAACTGATGGAATGGTTATTGTTTTTTGAAAAAAGCCTTTGGTTTGGCTTTGGAGCTATTGGTTTTGCTGTTTTGTTCAATGTTCCTGCTCGTACCTTGTTTGTAATTGGAATATTAGGTGCAATAGGCGGAACCATTAAAATAGTATGTATGCACTATGGGCTAAATGTTATTACTGCTACTCTTTTAGGTGCTACTACGGTAGGGGTTTTGAGTATTTGGGCAGCTTACAACAAAAATGCACCGCCTTTGGTGTTTTCCATACCTTCTATTATTCCTATGATTCCGGGTGTTTTTATTTATAAAATGATATTGGGTGTAATTGCACTTTCTGGCGACATTGATACGCAAACTTATACTCTTACGCTTGCTCAAACGGTCAATTACGCATCGAAAGTGATATTTATTATAATAAGCATTGCTGTTGGTGTTTCTATGCCCTTGCTCATCATTAGGCAAACAGCAAGTAAAAACTCAAAATTTCAACACCAATAATGATGTGGTTGATTTGATGATGTGTTGATGTGAGTGTGTTTGTAACGTTTATCTTTATCGCTTAAGTCATCGTGTCAATAATACCGCTTTGTTATACGCTTTATTAGACTTGTTGTAAATTGAATTTCAATATTTTACCACAAAGAACACAACGAATTTAATACTTTGTGTTCTTTGTGTTCTTCTTTGTGTCTTTGTGGTAACTATTTTTTTTGATTATACCGCTTAATTAATCTAATTTACTGAATATCAATTTGCATCAAGCCTACTATATTAAAATGGATATCCAATACTAAAGTTGAAATTAAAGTTTTGTCGGTCGGTATTGGATTTTTTCCAAGCCCATTTGCTTCCTACCAAAACAGGGTCTAGTAGTTTGATACCTAAGTCTAAGCGAATAATAAAAAAATCGAAATTGAGCCGCAGTCCTGCACCTGTGCCCAAAGCTATTTCTTTGTAAAAGCGATTGAACTCAAAATTAGCTTGGTCTTTGAATTTGCTATCGGACAAAGACCAAATATTTCCGGCATCGATAAAGAGCGCACCATTTATTTTGTTAATGATTTTGAATCTATTTTCGAGGTTAAACTCTAGTTTCATGTCGGCATTTTGAAAAATATTATTGTACGCAACCGAAGGTTCACTGCTTAATACTTCTTCGGCATTGAGCGAGCCCGGACCTAAACGCTTTGGAGACCAAGCTCTAATACTGTTAGCACCTCCGGCGTAATATTGTTTTTGAATAGGCATAAAGTTTAGGTTTCCGTAAGGTATTCCCAAACCAATCAATGCTCTAAAAACTAAGTGTTGGTTGTTTTCCAATACTTTGTACTTTCGGTACTCAAAATCGAGTTTAACAAACTGAAAATAAGGAAGCCCAAAGATACCTTTGGCATAAGTATCGGAGTAAGGAATTTGTACTGTGCCTAAATTCAAAGCCGAATTGGTTGCCGCAAGCAGGTTTCCTGATATTTCAAAGCCCAAGCGCAAGAAATAAGCATTGTCGTAAACCGTTGGGTTGTGGTTGGTAAATAGATATTGATAATTCAATCCGAGAATCATATTGTCGAAAAACGAAGACCAAATATCATTTTTAAACACAAAATCAATGTATTCTTCTCTAATATCAAATACTTTGGTAGTAGAAAACTCGGCTAGCGAAAAGAAATGCGAAGTATATTGGCTGGTTTGCCATTTGTAACCATAACCAAAAGTAGAAATTAAATTGGTATAATCGTATCGTTCTTGATAATCGGCATTGATAAACAAGTTTGTTTTGGGTTTGTATTCGTTGTCGAAGCTTGCCAGTGTTGCTGGAAACAAAAATCGGGGCGATAAGAATTTGGGAAAAAGCAGATTGATATTTCCGCCAATAATATTAACCTTAAAAATTTCGCGCGTGCCATTTTTTTCGATGTAAATATTTTCGCGTGCAGCTTTTGTATTAATATCCAAAGCAATGGCTTTGCGCCAAAGATTTATATTTTTGTAACCAATAGTTGCAGCAGCTCCATAATCGCCATACGACGAGATGTTTGCTTCGCCTTCGATGCTGTACGATTGCTTCACGGCAGGGGTTAGTTTTATGAAACAATCGAGCTTTCCATACGAATCTTTAGTATCGCGAATAAATCCGTGTGCCGTTGTGTTTTTGAATCCAATATTTATGAGTTTGAATGTATGCAAATTGTTCAAATACAAATAGGTTTTTTCAACATCGTCAAAATTATACAAGCTATCGCCTTTTATGTACAAGCCTCTAAGAATAACATTGGGGTCGAATACCGATTTGCCTTTGTAGTGAAACGTAGTGCTGTTGAATTTTAATTTATCAAACTTATCGAGGTATTCTTTTCCTAGCAGCATCTCCTCGCGTGGGTCGTATCCCAAATACACATGCAACTCATTTATTTTGAATTGTTTGTGGTACGATGCAATTTGGTCGTCCTTGCCGTTTGGGCTAAGTATCGAAAGCTTGAGTTTTACCGTTTTATTTACTTTGTTAGTATCGGCATAATATCGGATATGCTCCTTTTGAAATAAAAAATAACTATTGGCTTTCAGGTATTTGGTTATTCTAAGCCTTTCGTTCTTCAAAAGGTCAGAATCGAATACCACACCTTTTTTTAATTTTAAATTTGCCGAGTCTTTAATCAGTAGCTTTTGAATGTTTTGGTTGTCTATTTCCCAGTAAAACGAATCGATTAAATAAGGCTCATTTGCTTTAACCCTATAATTTAGCCACATTTTGCGGTCAATTATTTCAAACGAATCTTCAACGGTAGCATAATAATAACCTTTGGTTTTTAAGTAATTGATAATATTCTCCTTGGTTTTGTAGTTGTCGTATTCGTTGAAAACGGCTAAAGGCTCACCAATTTTCAAAAGCCAACGTGTAATGTAAAACTTATTGCGTGGCTCTTTGTTCTTGGCTTGTCGTCGAGCATTCTTCTTTATGTCTTTGGGCACGCGGTTTCTTTCGCGCACAGCTTCTTTTTTCGGATCTACCGTATTGTAAAAATACACCGATACAGGCAACCCAAACAATAACTTATTGGTTCGGAGTCGATAATATTTCTTAATTTTCTTTTTTTCGATATTCGAGTTGTCAATATCTAAATTCTCGAAATGTATATTTTGCTTATAAAGCCAATATTCGGTAGGTGCTAGATACTTAGTAGGTGTACACGCCCCAATACTAACAATTAAAATTGCTAATATAAGAACATATTTAAACCCACAAATGATATTAATTGCTTTTGTATTCAAGAATTTATTTTTTTTTTATAGTTTTGCAAAGTAAAAGAATTTAATAAAATAATGGAAACTTTTGAGAATTAAAATTGCAATTCTATTGTTAAATTGTTGAATTTTTGAACTGTTTCACATTGGCTTATTCATAATTCATAATTCAATGTCGCCAAAGTTAAGGATTTAATTAAATGTCAGTGGTTTAAACCTGACAGGTTTCTTAACTTCTGCTACATTGATACATCATTTATTATTCATCATTAAATAACACAATATGTTATTTACAATCAATTCGATAGCAGAAATAAGCGAAAAAGCGAACTTATTTTTGAGCTACATTCAAAACGAGCCAAAATTTAAAAATAGCAATGTAATTGCTTTTTACGGCAAAATGGGCGTGGGAAAGACAACCTTCATCAAAGCAATATGCAAAGCCATGGGAGTTGAAGATGAGGTTAATAGCCCAACCTTTGCACTTATCAACGAATATTTTACTTCGCAGCAAGAATCCATTTTTCACTTCGACTTTTACCGAATCAACTCAGTAGAAGAAGTTTTCGATTTTGGCTACGAGGATTATTTTTATAGTTCAAACTATTGCTTGGTAGAATGGCCTGAGTTAGTAGAAAACCTTTTGCCTGAGAACCATATCAGAGTACAAATAACTGAAAACGAAGACTCAACAAGAACTGTTGAATGTTTGTAATAACCTTAAACTTGTGCAACACCGCTTGGTGTATCAATCAGCCAACAGCCAGCCCGTCAAGGGTTTTTAAACCCTTGACGGGCTTAGCCGATAACTAACTAATTGATACAGGTGGCTTCCAAGTCATCGTATCAATCAGCCAGCATTAACCATTAAAAAAACTTATTTATTCTTTTAAAAAACCATACTCATACACTTTCGGTTCAATTTTTTGAGACAAAATTTTTAAATTATCTCTTAAATCACTAATTAGTTTCATATACGTTTCATCTTCGCTTTTGTTATTCATCTTACCTTTTTCGTTTCTACCTTGAAAATACTCACGAATATCGTATAAGGAAGCATTCGCATTGTATCCAGCTTCGCCAAAATTTTGAACGTTGGCAAAGCTCGCATGATAATATCGCCACAATTCACGCCCTACATCGAAAACGGCTTTTGCCTCATCTGAAAAGTTTAGCGGCACTTCGTAATGCGTTTTTGGTTCGGATAGCGTAGTAAAAATAGTTGGCTTATCTTCGGGTTTAATTTTACCTTTTATAAATTTGCTCATAAAATTACTATCAAACTTTTCTCGTGAATTTACTTCGTTTTCAGTAAAAGGTATCCAATGGTTTACGCCATCTTTTGATGTAATTTTATTTTGACTATTAAACAGCGCAAAAGCCAAACAATCGTTTTGAAATTCTTTATCTTTTTCCCATTTTTTGTTTGGAAATAAAAATTGGTCGCGGTCGTTGAGCCAAGTGGCGGGTATGCAATGGCGAACAGAAAAATACACGCAAAATTGAATAATGTTTTCTTTGCAAATTTTAAGACAATACCTCTCTTGTTGTTTTGCAAGGATTGCTAATTGGTTGTTATGTTGAAAATCTGGAGGACACCCAACAACAAGCCCTAAATTATCATTTAAGCAGTTATTGTACTCTTTAAACCATTTATTTATACTTTTAGGTAAGTTGCTATAAAATACTTTTTCCCCAAATTTAGTTGCATCTTTTTCAAAAACATCACATTTTATATTTTCAAATTTTGTTTTGTTTTTTAAATCCCATACAGTAAAACCAATCGGAAATTTTCCTTTTACATTATCAAAAGTGTTTGCAGGTACAATAAAGCCACCCAAATAGTTTGCTAAAAAATACTCTTTAAATTTTGAAAAGTTTGAACCTTGTACAAATTTTAAAGTTGAAAATTGTGCTAAAAAACAATCTGGTATTTTGGTGTAAACTTGTGCCATAAAAAGAGTGAAAATTTCATTAGAAGCATTTCCTATCTTTGCATTAAAATATTGATTTACTTTATTTTCAGTTGCTACACCCGATTTATTTTTGCCTGTCCCTGTTATTGTTCTAGCTGTAGTTGCCTCCGCATACGGCGGATTAATATAAACCACCAACTTTTTGCGCTTTTCGGGATTGTTAATAATTTCCTGCAAAGGTTTGGGTAAGGTCGAAAAATCGTCATTCAAAAAATCAAACTGAAAAACGTGGTCTTCCAACAGGTTCGCACCGTTTCGTATGCGGTCTTTTATTACGTCCACATCTTGCTTGTCGAGTGTCGAAGCCCAAATGTTGTATTTATTGGTAAGTCCGTTCAAAAGATTTCCGGTGCCAGCGGCGCAATCCCAAACATAATATTCGTCTTGCCAATCTTCGCCCAAAACATCGGTTAAGTATTTTTGCGAAAGTTCGACCCAAATTTGGGGAGTAAAAAAACTGCCTTTTCTTTCTCTCACATCTTGCGGAACAAGCAAATCGCGGCGTTCTACTATATAGTCCCAATACTGCTCCAAAGGAGGTCGTTCGTATTTATTCCAAAATTTACTATGAGCTTTTTGCTGGTCTTTAAATTCTACTTCGCTAAAAGTATGAAAACCGTATTTATCTTGATGCTTATTTAATTGATACTTATTTGATTTTAAAACAACAAACAATTTATCTTTTAAGGTAACATTATCAACCGAAAGTAAATCAGCAAGATAAAAATCGCCGTCAATTACTCCATTTTCCTTTGCAATATCCCAATTAGCTATAATTGTAGGTTTTACGGTTTGCAACCACTTGTTGTAAATTATCATAAAATTATTCTTGTCTATTCGTGTTTTTGTAAAACCGAATTTGCCAACAATAAAATTATCTTTTACAAACCGTTTAAGTTCCTTGTCATCTTTATCATAATAAAAAAGTAATGCACTTTTATCAATCGTATCTTTTACCTTATCATAAATGAGCTTAAACTCTTTGGTTTCGTG
>JAIFNL010000094.1 GCA_020047755.1 Bacteroidota bacterium | reverse complement strand
ATTATACAATTTTGATGTATAATCAAAGTTTTCTTTGCTTTTTCTTTACAAAATATAAAAAAACATTCAGCACTTCCCCAAAAACAACCTCCCAAACAAAAAGCAAACCACACAAAGCGGAAATATCTTAATAATAAGGGAGTTTCTTCTCGAAAATCCTGAATGAGTTTTTTATCGATACTTAAAAAATAGTTTGCGAATATAGCGAATCTAAATCTATTAAAAAAATATTTTCGCAAAAAAATAGGCTTTTAGTAACGATTAATGTTTAATGTTTAACGATTCATTTTATTTAGAACTGAAATAGAGAACAATACAATTCTATTGGGTAAGGTTTATTCATTCTATTTGCTTATGCAATCCAAACAGCAAATAGAGTAGGTGTGTTTTGTATTTTACTTATATTCAATTGTTTGGCTTTGTCATTATACAAAAGCCAAACAATTTCCAGTACCTTCCAAGGCACCGTACCAACCTTCCAAGGCACCGTACCAACCTTCCAAGGCACCGTACCAACCTTCCAAAGCACCGTACCAACCTTCTTTGCCACCGTACCAACCTTCCAAGGCACCGTACCAACCTTCTTTGCCACCGTACCAACCTTCCAAGGCACCGTACCAACCTTCCAAGGCACCGTACCAACCTACAAAGAGCGTGTTAAATAATTTTCTTAATCAGCTTGAAATATTTAAACGGAACGTATTTCAATGGAAGGTCAATCCACGTAGGTGTACTAACGATTCCGCGCTGATTGCTGAAAGCCAAAAAGCTATCCTTGCCATGGTATTTGCCCAGTCCGCTATTGCCTACACCGCCAAAAGGCAAGTGATGGTTGGTTACGTGCATCAATGTATCGTTTATGCAACCTCCGCCCGAAGTGGTTTTGCTTAAAATGTCTTTTGCCTGTTTATTTTTTCCGAAATAGTAAAAAGCCAATGGTTTTTCGTTTGCATTTACATAGTTTACTACTTCGTTTATGTTTTCAAATTGCATAACCGGCAAGATGGGACCGAAAATTTCTTCGTGCATAATGGCATGTTCGGGTTTAATATTGTCGATAATGGTAGGCGAAATGTACTTTTCGGCGCGGTCGGTTGTGCCGCCAAACTTTATCTGTCCGTCTTTCAAAAGCTTTTCGAGACGTTCAAAAGCTTGATGGTTTACTATTCGTGGGAAATACTTGCTTTTCTGAATTTCTTTGCCAAACATAGCTTCAATCTGCTGCGCTATTTTTTCAATCAAGGCATCTTTAACCGACTGGTGTACAAAAAGATAATCCGGCGCAATGCAGGTTTGTCCGGCGTTGATAGTTTTGCCCCAAGCAATGCGCTTGGCTGCAACATCGAGGTTTGCGTTTTTGTCCACCACGCAAGGGCTTTTTCCGCCAAGTTCCAACACCACCGGCGTAAGATACTCAGCAGCAGCACGCATCACAACTTTTCCCACGGTAGGGCTTCCGGTAAAGAAGATGCAATCGAAGCGTTGTTGCAACAAAATTTCGTTTGTTTTTCGGCTTCCTTGCACTAGCGCAATGTAATTGGGTTTGAAGGTTTCGCTAATGAGTTCCTCCATAACTTTTGCGGTATTTTCGGTATAAGGCGAAGGTTTCAAAATGGCGCAGTTGCCCGCCGAAATAGAACCCACCAACGAGTTCATTAGCAATTGAAAAGGGTAGTTCCAAGGCGCAATAATAAGCGAAACGCCCAAAGGCTCATAAACTATCTTGCTCGACGAAGGCAGCAAATGAATAGGCGTAGCAACGCACTTAGGTTTCGACCAGCGTTTGAGGTTTTTTATGTGGTTGTCAATTTCTTGAACTACAATACTTATTTCGGTCAAGTAAGCCTCTTCATACGATTTGTGCAAATCAGCCCACAGCGCGTCGGTTATTTTGGTTTCGTATTTTAATATGGCTTGCTTGAATTTTTTCAAGTTTTCGAGTCTAAATTTTATATCTCTTGTTTGAAAACTTGCAAAGAACTTACGTTGTTCCTTCAACATGGTTTCTATTGTGCCAACTGATGTTTCGCCCATAATTGTTTACTATTTTTTTTAAAATTAACACGTTTTATTGGCATCTAACAAAAACAAGTTGATGCTTTATTGCACAAAATTAAAAAAAACTCATCACTTTTTTTTAGCCTTCGTAGATGACAAACAGCGACAGAAAAGAGAAATCCCGCACATATTTGCCACATTGGGCAATGCCTGCATGAGGAAAAAACTTTTTCTATCGTTATTGTACATCTACTATGTAAAAAAAGAAGTAGAATAGGTTTAATTAAATATGATAAATTTGATTTATTTATCATATTTAGTTAGAACCTAAGCAACTCTGCCACCAGATAAGTTTCTTAATTAAATGACATTGATGTACAGTATTTTATAAAAAAAAGAACTATTTTTTATTTTTATCCATTTATTTAGAGCCTGTTTTTTAGTGAATTTCACCAAAGTTTTTAACTTTAATAAAACTCATAACCAATTAGTTATGTTTTAATTTTTATAAAAACAACAACTTTATGGACAAACTCTATTTAACAACTACTTTGTAAGTATATTTTTCGTTGGGCGAAATGATTTTTACAAAATACAAGCCACTTGCGGCTGAGTTCAAATCAATATCCAAAACGCCCGTGAAACCATCAATTAAAATAGTTTGGTAAATTTCTTGACCTACCGTATTTTCCACTACAACTCTACCAGAGTGAATGCTTTTTTTAATTTCTAATGAGATATTCCCGCTAGTTGGATTTGGAAATACATTGATTGAATTACTATCATCAACTTCAGTAATTAATGTTGCTGAAGGCTTCCAATCGATTACAACATTCGAGTAATTAGAATTTCCGGCAGGTGTTAAATATGACGCTTGTGCGCCTTTTGTAAATGAAAAGGACAAAACAGAGTGCTGTGATGTTTTATTACTCCCCCACCCCATTTCAATAAAAATGTTGTAAGTTCCATCAGCAACCACCACATTGTCTGTGCCTGTCCCATTCCAAATAACCGAACGTGTCTCGTAAGACGCAAGCGTTGCTCCAGTTGTTGCATCTACTGTATTTTTTAACGATTTGACTGTCCAAGATGTTAAATGGTCGTCGTCATTTCCATACTTAGCTTTTGTTTTCACAAAAGTAGAAGTACTCGCCGACTCAATCCAAATAGCCAATACATGCTTATTTCCCCAAGTGCCTGAGGGTGCTGTGGTTGCACACGAAAAAGTAAGTGTTCCACTTGTTTGCGCGCTTAGTATATTACTGACACTAAACAACAAAACCAATAAAAATGCAAACCTAATTTTTTTTGTCAAATTGTTCATCGTTTTTTTTTGTATAAAGTTGTAGATTGAATATCACCATTTTATCTAGTGCCTTAACGAATAAGGCAATGGGGTAAAATTGGTTTAATCTATTAATTTGTTTTCTTTCAAACACAAAAATAAGCTATTGTTAGGTGCCTAGTACCAAATAAGAAAATCAATTAAAAGATTTAGCACCTAAAAAAGCGAAGAAAAACAAGATGTGTTTGTTTTGCAATTTCGCAAGAACTCGATTAAATCCTTTTATGTTTGCATTTTTACCCCCTTTACAAAATTATTCGAGCTGATTTTTTTTGAAAAGGGGGTTTCTAATATAAAAATTACAATTTCATGCTGTTGGCTACTTGGCTTATTTTGTTTACAAGAGCTTGCATTTCAGCTTCGTAAGTAGATTTGCTTTGAAGTTTAGTTTTTACGCCAAAGTAAAACTTAATCTTAGGCTCTGTACCCGATGGACGAACAGATATTTTTGTTCCGTCGGCTAAAAAGAATTGCAAAACGTTCGATTTTGGCAAGTTAATCGCCTTTTGGGTTGCGTTTGCAATGTCTTTTTCTACTTGCAATTGATAGTCTTTTATCAAAACAACTTTAGAACCGTTTATTTCGGTTGGTGCATTTGTGCGGTAATCGTGCATCATTTTTTCAATCTCTTCGGCACCTGCTTTTCCTTTCTTCGTTACGTTTACTAAGCCTTCGTAGTACAAATTAAATTCGGCATAAATGTCAATCAACAAGTTGTACATGCTTTTACCTTTTGACTTAGCCCATGCAGCAGTTTCGGCTATCAAAGCGCACGCCATAATCGCATCTTTGTCGCGCACGAACTCGCCAGCCAAAAAGCCGTAACTTTCTTCGCCGCCGCCAATGTAGGTTTCTTGTCCGTATTTTTTTTCGATAATATCGGCTATGTATTTAAACCCAGTAAGCACATCGTGCGAAGCAACTTTGTATTTATCAGCTATTTCGATTAATAACTCTGAAGTTACAATGGTTTTAACAATGTATTCTTTGCCTTTAAGTTTTCCGTTTTCGTGCCATTTGGTTATGAGATAATAAATAAGCAAAGCGGCAGTTTGATTACCATTGAGCAAAACTAGCTCGTTTTTGTTGTTTCTAACGGCTATTCCTACGCGGTCGGCGTCGGGGTCGGTTGCCATCACAAGGTCGGCACCTATTTCGTTGGCTTTGTTTATTGCCATTTGCAAAGCTTCAGCATTTTCGGGGTTTGGAGAAATTACAGTTGGGAAATTTCCATCTACCACCGATTGTTCTTTCACACTTGTAATATTTTCAAAACCAAAAGCTTTGAGAGCCATTGGCGTTAATTTCACACCTGTACCATGAATGGGAGTATAAACAATTTTGATGTCTTTGTTTTGAGCAATAGCATCGGGCGAAAGCGACAGTTTTTTGAGCTCGTCGATGTAAATTTGGTCTATTTCGTGTCCTATTATTTCAATATTTTCTTTGGGTCCGCCAAATTTAACTTGCGCTATTGATGTTATTTTTTCTACTTCCTCTATTACGTTTGTGTCGTGTGGTTCAATCATTTGTGCGCCGTCGTTCCAGTAGGCTTTGTAGCCGTTGTATTCTTTGGGGTTGTGCGAAGCGGTAAGCACAATGCCGCTTTGGCACTTGAAATGACGAATGGCAAACGACAACTCGGGCGTAGGGCGCAAATCGTCGAAAAGATATACTTTAAAACCATTGGCTGAAAAAATTCCTGCAGCCGTTTGAGCAAAAAGTTCGCCGTTGTTTCGGCAATCGCGCGCTATTACTACCTTTATTTGCTTTTCGTTGGGGAAATTTTTAATCAAATAATTGCACAAACCTTGAGTAGCCATACCAACGGTGTAAATGTTCATTCGGTTGGTGCCAACACCCATAATGCCGCGCAATCCGCCAGTTCCAAACTCAAGTGTTCTATAAAAAGATTCGATAAGCTCGTCGTGGTCGTTGTCGATAAGATTTTGCACCTGCTTGCGAGTAGCTTCGTCAAATTCAGGGGCAAGCCATTTTTTTGCTATTTCTGTTACTTCTGCCAAAAGGTTTGTATTGTTGCTCATGGTTTTATTCTTTTTTTACGATTAATTAATTCGTTATATCTCTGTTATCGTTTTTTTTTTCAAAAATTCAATGTGTAGAGATGTTCTTTAGTCGAGCAAAGATAAATATTATTTGAATAAAAGAAGTGTTTGGTTAAAAATATTTTGATGTGCTAACTTTATCGTTTCTGAGATTAGTAAAGAAGGATAATTACACCGATAAATTTTATTTTTTTTTTGCAAAAATAAAATTGGCAACTAAATTTTAAGAAAAAAAATTAATTTTGAGCCCAAAATTAAAAATGTAGAATTGAAACGGAGAAGATAAAAATATCCTGCCACATAAAAACCATGCGCATAAACAACTAAGGAAATGAAAAGAATTAGTGTAGTACTTGCAATCTTATTGCTAGTTTCGTCGTGCAACAAAGACGAAGAAATTAGTTTACTAAAAGAATATGAAGCCAAAGCGGAGCAACAGAGTGAGGCTTATCAGCCAACCACTAATGGAACAAATAATCCAGTAATTGTTTGGCAATCAGAAAATCAACCCAACCCATTGGTTAAAGCTCCAGCAATATTTTATCCTCCTCATCAAGACGATGAAACGCTAGGAATGGGTGCTTCTATAGTGGAACACGTCAGGATTGGCAGACCTGTTTATGTAGTACTCTTAACAAATGGTGCAAACAAAGGAATGCTTGCCTATTTGAAGAAAATAAATCCAAAATCCACAATGCAAGATGTTATTACAGCACGAAATAATGAATTTATAGCAGCGTGTATTGCCTTAGGTGTTCACCGAGTTTACATAGCAAATGCAGGACAGGGGTTTGACGAATCGATGTCTTTGTTATTTTTAAAAAATAATTTCAAAAATACGATGAGCTTTATGCGAAATTTATTTCCCCTAGCATCGCACAAAACAATTAGTGGCAATTGCGATTCATCGAATCGTCATTGCCATAAAAAGCCAGCTCACCAAGCAGCAGCAAATGCCATTCATGAGCTTTATACTTTGAAAATCATTACCGATGTTAGGCTATATAGAGTTTATTACTATTATCAAAACACTCAGCACTGCGATAGACGACCTAGTTGGCTTAAACCGGTTAAAACTTCCGATAAATTGATACGACAAAAAGCCATAAATGAATATAAATATATAAACCACTCGATAAAACGATATGGTTTGGCTTATTGGCAGAGTGTTCCTATTTTATTTGATAATTCCTGGAATTCAAATTATGAATATGTCGATTTTATCGAAAACGATTATTGAGTAAGCTTTAGAGATAAATAAAAATATCTATTCCCAAATTGGTTCTTATTTTTTATTATAAAGCTTTGAAAACATTGCTTTATAGTATTGTTTTCTTCTTTTGTAAATTCTATTTTATTCGTTTCAAAATCTATTTAACGATTATTTAATTTGTTTTCTCGTTGTTTTTGGCATAAAATTACTAACATTGCAAAATGTTAAACGAAAAAAAAAATAAAATGTCAATTATTAGTTTTGGTGAATATATTGAAGGCAAAAGCTTTAAAGTAGTGAACGAACGCCAGATGCGCGGAAGTGCCGGAATTATGTTTTTGTTGGGCATTATAGCATTTATAAATGCTTTTATTTTGCAAAAATACATTGTGGTTACTTATATTTCTGGTTTTTTGATGCTCAATTTTATGATTGGTATTTTTATCAATCTCAAATTTGCTCCTACTTTTTTTATTTCATATCTGTTTGTGCGTAAGCAATCGCCGCTTCCTATTGGTGCTATTCAGAAAAAATTTGCATGGAGTTTAGGTTTGGCTTTGGCTACGGCTATATTTAGTTTGTCGTTGTTTTTACTCAACGATGTTAGTTATTTTGAGCCTGTTTGTATGCTCTGCCTTATTTGCCTCATTTTGTTGTTTTTAGAAACAGCTATGGGCATCTGTGTAGGCTGTCAGTTTTATTATTTGGCTTTGAAAATGAAGTTGATTAAAGAGCCTGAAGAAAAACCAAACTGTATGGGCGATGCTTGTGCTGTTTAAATGAATTTTTTAGTTCAAAAATAGCCTAATTTTTATAAAAAAAGTGAACTATCTGATGAGTTCACTTTTTTTATTTCAATAAAAAAGCGAACAGGATTTAATAAAAATAATTTCATTTCTATCCAAATTCTTATTTCCTTTGCAAAAAAAACATTTTTTGTCCTCATCGCACAAAATTACATTTCGCAACACGTGTTTTTTTATTTCTTATCGTAAAAAACAGACAATTTAATTTCATTTATTTTGAAAGATTTAACTCAGGGAAGTCCTGGAAAACTTATTCTTTATTTTGCATTTCCTATGCTTATAGGCAATGTATTTCAGCAGTTGTACAATGTGGTAGATAGTGCAGTGGTAGGGAAATTTATTGGCGAAAAAGCACTTGCAGCCGTTGGTGCGTCTTTTCCTATTTTTTATGTTCTTATTGCGCTTATTATAGGTGTTGCTTCGGGCAATATGGTTATTATTTCGCAGTATTACGGTGCCAAAATGATGGACAAAGTAAAGCAAGCTATTGATACTTTTTATATTACCGTTTTTGCGGCTTCAATATTTATTAGTGTATTTGGTATTTATTTTAGCGAAGATATTTTCAGGCTTATGGATTTGCCCGAAGAATTAATGGCAGATGCAACCCTTTATCTCAACATCTTTTTGGCTGGCGTGGTGGCTATGTTTGGTTACAATTCTACTAGCTCTATTTTGCGAGGTCTTGGCGATTCTAAAACACCGCTTTACTTTTTAATTATTTCGTCGATATTAAATGTGGTGTTCGATTTGCTATTTGTGTTGGTTTTTCATTGGGGAATAGCCGGAGTAGCTTGGGCTACTGTACTTTCGCAAGCTATCGCTTTCATTGTAGGCACTATTTACCTCAACAAAAAACACGAAGTTATTCGCATTTCTCTCAAAACCATAACGTTCGACAAAGAAATATTTATCAAAAGCTTAAAATTGGGTTTGCCTTCGGGTTTTCAGCAACTGTTTGTTGCTTTGGGCATGATGGCACTCTATAAAATTGTAAATCCTTTTGGTACAGAGGTTATTGCAGCCTATTCGGTAGCTGGTCGTTTAGATGGTTTTGCAGTAATGCCGGCTATGAATTTAACCGCAGCACTTACTACCTTTGTGGGTCAAAACATAGGAGCTAACAAAATAGATAGGGTAAAAGAAGGTTTGTATGTAACTTTGGCTTATTCTGTGGCTATTTCGTTGTTTTTTACAATTATCATTTTGCTTTGGGGCGAAGATATTATGTACCTGTTTACTTCCGATGCCGGAGTGGTAGCTATTGGTTATAAATACTTGCAAATAGTAGGTTATTTCTATTTTACGTTCTCTATTATGTTCTCGTTTTTGGGTGTTTTTAGAGGAGCAGGCGATACGCTAATTCCTATGGTTATCACGTTGTTTTCGATGTGGCTTTTTAGTGGTCGATACCTACTGGCTGGATTTTTGGACTTTTTGCGTCTATTGTTTATTTCAAAATGGGACGATGGAAAAACAAATCCATTGTTTAGCAAATTCTTTAAGCAGATATTTTTGTATAGTATTTGACAAAAACCGTTCGACCGACTTGTCGGTCTGGCTTTTAGGAACTCATCGGACAGACCGGACAAGCCGGTCGAACCGATTGAAAAAAACAAAAACCGTTCGACCGACTTGTCGGTCTGTCGGTTTGGCTTTTAGGAACTCATCGGACAGACCGGACAAGCCGGTCGAACCGATTGTGCGAGTTATTTTGAAATATGAACAGAGTGCTATTTTATTTTCGAGCAAATATTTTTCTATTTGTTTATTTTTAAGCACTTGGCAAAACGAAATATGCAATTAATTTTGCTGGCTATTTACTTGTTTTTTACGGCAGTAAGAACAGAATAGGAAACTAAATCACCTCTTTTATCGTAATTTTCACTTCTTACTACACCTACGCCATCAGAAATCCATTCAGCACTAGAGCCTTTTACTTTTATAAATCCCATTTTCGATTCGGTGTCTTGAGTTATTTTGAAACACTCAAAATCTCCTGCGTCGGTTTTGATGGTTTCAAGTTTCTCTATCTTTCTATTCGATACAGTAACACCTATTTTCATAATGCTAATGCCTTGTTGCATAATGCTTACCAATACTGTTCCTCCGGGTAGCTCTTGCCCTTCTTTGGGGTCAGAAGGAATTTCCAATTCACCAGCATCAACAACAGTAATATTCCCGTTTGGATAGTTGGCGAGTTGATTTCCTAAATAGCTTTTCATGTCCACATACATTTTGCCATCTTTGCAAATGTAGGCAAACTCTACTTTGTAAACGGAATCTGTTTTTGCATCTTTGCTTTCAAGTTGCACATTGAGCTGGGTTGAGGTTCTGGTCAAAATTGTGAGGGAAGAAACACCCGTTTTGTGCTTTTTGGCATCAAATTGTGTGGTTTCCAACACTGTGCCTTCTTTTTGTGGCATAAATTTAAAGCAATCTTGGGCTTTTGTTGTCATTGTTAATGCGAAAATGGCAAAAAACAATGTAAACACATTTTTTTTCATAATAGTTTTTTTTTAGAAATTTAATTTTGCGAATTTTTGTTAATTATAGAACTCTAAAAAGCAAATTTTATTGTTTATTAACAAAACTGTACGTTGTTTCTTTTTTTTGTTAGACTTCTAATCAACGGTTAATGTCTTTTACTGTTATGGCTTGTCCGGTCTGTCCGATGATTTTCTAACAGCCTAACCGACAGACCGACAAGTCGGTCGAACGGTTTTTATTTTTTTAAATTTTCAAAGATTAAAGAGTTTTCTTTCAAAAACTATTTAAAAATTTCAAATTTATTTTAAAATTCCTTTTATTAAATACAGAATTACTACATATACCATTGCCAAGCCTATGGCTAAATAAATGGGCATCAATACTTCTTTGGGTACAAAAGGCAAATGACGCAGCGTTAAGCCTAAGGCTATCATAATTAAAATAGTGATTTTTTGCCGAGTGGCATGAAATTGCCAAAGAGTTACTTTATTTGCCTCTAATTTCATAATTCTATGAATATTTTCCATGGTTATTTTATGGAAGATTAAGTAGCTTTTCAATGTTCCTAAGCTTATTGCGATAAGAATCGAAAGAATAAGTTGGCTTTCGCTAAATAATTCTTTCCAAAGATAAGCTCTATGAATGAGCATATAAGCTGCTATTAACCAAATAAAAGCAGTGAAGAGTATGAGTTTTTTGCGTGTGATTATCATTTTATTTGTTGTTTTTGTTTAAAAGGCAAATATATTATTTTTTTTAATTTTTAATTTGGCACAACTCAAATTCTATGGTTCTATGGTTGAATTGTTAAATGATTTATTCATTAATGCACTATCCGCTGGTTTGTTATGGTATTTATTATTTACTAATTGATACAGTTGGCTTTAAGTCATCGTATCAATTACAAGGCATGATTTTCTTATTAAAATGAAAAAAACGTCTGCTCCTATATATAAGGAGGTGAAAAAGACGAAGTATTCCATTTTTTCTAGTGAACTGCGTAATGTGGTATGATAAGGCGCTGTCGGGAACAACACTTCCTTACTTTATTAGCATTGGTTTTATTTTAGTCGTTCTATAAGTCTTTTAAAATCGGTGAATTCAAGTTCTAATTTATTTGCGTCCAACAATTTTAATAATTCTACAGCATGTTTTATTTTATGATACTCTCCTCTTTGCGAATTTTTAGTAATTCGCATTAATACTTCATCAGGGTGCTCTATTTCAATCGCTTTTTTCTTTGGTATTTTGTCTGAAATTCTCTTTTTTTGATTATCTATCCCGTAGAATAAATCTAAAATTTCAGGTTGGGATAGAAACCAACTTTCCATTTCTTGTATCATATAAAACACATTGTTCTGATAATTGGTAAGATTTTCTTGTTTCAAATCATTGTCTCTTTCTGTTTCAGGTTTATCTAAATCGACCAAAAGTAAAGACAAATCTGCTTGTAATTTATTTGTTTTAAATTTTTGAATTGTTTGGGATTTACCACCTTGAGAATATCCGCCTCCAAGAATGATTTTCGGCATTTTACCCTTTAATTTTTGTTTAAGAAGTTTTTCTAATCCATTACGTAAATCTCCATTAGGGCTGTTGGGTTCTCCCTCAACAAATAATATAATTTTTTTAGCTTCCATAACGCACACCTCCTAAATCACCTTGTTTCCACATTTGACCTAATGAAAATTCTTCGTACCAATCCGAGAATTGCTCTTTTGTGTAGGATATTATATTTGAAGCGTTATTCTGGTCTTTTTCAAATACTCGAACATTTTCAATATCAAAATAATTCAATAGGTTATCTGAATGAGTTGAGATAACTAATGTGGTTTTTTCAGATGCCTCTTTTATTGCATTTGCAATATTTAAAATCATATCTGGATGTAATCCAACCTCTGGCTCGTCAATGCAAATAAATCGCCCTCGTTCTGGATTGTAAAAAATAGAGAGTAAACACAAATAGCGCAAAGTTCCATCGGAAATATTTGATACATGAATTGAACTATCAAGCCCACTTTCTTCGAGCATTAATTCAATATTTCCTCCGATAAAATTAAAATCAAATCCTGAAAAATTAGGATTAACTTCGTTGAGCATTTCTGCTATTTTTTTATACTGTTGTTTGTGATTTATTTTAATGGTATTTAATATTTGTGGTAAATTTGTTCCGTCGGCAAATAATCTCCTTTCTGAAGTAGGAAGCATTGGTTTTCTGATTGGGCTTTTGGGTGTAGTATCAAAATAGTCGTACACCAAAATATCTTTAATAGATTTTTTAATTGTTGTAAGGGCAAAGTATCTATCGGTATCACTAACTTCCTTCAATGCAAGTTCTTGTGGGTCAAAGTCAGAATATCTCACAAGGCTTGTTTTGTTGTTCTTTTCTGAAACTTTTTCATTGAGATGTCCAACTCCACTTGCGAAATCAAGATAAACAAATCCTCTTTCATTCGTAATTTTTTCTTGGATATAGTAATTCGATAAACTTGAAGATTTTGTTATACTTATAAAATAGATAATATCTTCGGTGAAGTTAAAACCATTTGCGTTTCTACTAATTTCACTTCCATCAAATTTATATTGAATATTAATTGATTGAATATCGTCAATTTTTTTTGAACCTTTGAAAAATGAATTATCAAAACCTCCTAAATTATCTAAAATGTGTTTTTTTAAACCAACTCCTGCTACTCCTTCTCTTAAAAGTTTTATTGCTTTTATAAAATTTGATTTACCAGCACCATTTATGCCTATTAAGAGATTTGTTTCTGGGTGTAAAATAATTGTAGTTTGATTAAAACTATAAAAATTAGTTATTTTGACTTCCTTTATCATCTGTTCCGTTTATTTTTACTGCTATTTTAAATCGAAATTGTAATTTACAAATCTTTTCACTTGTAAGAGCTTTGAAATTTATAGAATCATTTCAAATTATTGAAAAATGCTTTTATTTTATTTATTGTTAAATTGTTAATGTTTTATTTAATCGCTTATTTTATACCTCCCACCTACAATCTGCCAACTATCTGTCAATTTATTGTAAACAAATCTAAAATCAGGAATGTATCCATTTGTTCCACCACAATCAATAGAATAATTTGCGTATCTAAAATGCAATCCATTTTTTATAAATATACCTTTCTTTACTTTCAAAGTCAAACTACTGAAATTTATATCTATCGTATCATTTGAGATTAAATCATGGGTCATTCTATACAGTCTCAACGTTTTACCATTTTTGTAGGTATAACCAAATAACTCATCTGATGATAAAAATTTATAAACACTTTGCGAAAAATTACTTTTAATTCTATTTGTTTGCTCATTTAGTTCTATGAATTTTATTCCACTTGATAAAAGAAAATCAAATCGATTATTTAATGCGTTTATATATAAACTGTCCAATATTTGATTTTCAATTTCCTGAGCAAATATAAAATTGGTATTTAATCCGCAAAAAATCAGCATTATAAAAATCAGTCTGTTCATTGATTATTGTCTTCATGTTTTATAAACAACAACATTACTAACCTACACAAAAAAGCTTCATGTCTTGCGTTTTTTATAATTACAAATATACTAAAAATTTCCTAAAACAAAAAAACATTCAATAGTTTCCTTTCAATAACGCACCTTACTCCTATATATAAGGAGGTATAAAATTTGCAAAATGAACCAGCTTATTGATACGATGACTTTAAGTCATCGTATCAATACCGCTTGTCATCGTATCAATAAGCTGGTTTTTGCTCTAGGAACAATTTTATACACTTTAGGAGATACATTATACACTCTAGGAACAATTTTATACTCTCCAGTAACTACATTATTTGCTTTAGGAACAATTTTATACACTCTAGTAAAGGCATTATTTGCTTTAGGAACAATTTTATAGCCTCCAGTAACAATTTTATACACTCGTGGAAAGACAAAAAAGCCATTGTTAGCTGTTTTTTTCA
>JAIFNL010000296.1 GCA_020047755.1 Bacteroidota bacterium | reverse complement strand
TTTCTTGAAGATTTCTTCGACGTTACTATCCAAGAGATTGAGAAATTGGATATCAAAAAATCCATAACCGATGATGCCCGAAGCGTAGAATTTGATTTCCGCTGCAAAATAGACGACCGCTTCGTAATTATTGAAATGCAACAGTGGTACAAACCCGATATTATTCAACGGTTTTACGTTTACCATGCCCTCAATACGGCTTTGCAATTGGAAAAACTACCCAATAAGAATGTATTGGCTTCCGAAAAACAACTTACCAAAGTGAAAGATTATCTTCAAATTATGCCGGTTATCACATTGGTTTGGTTGGTGGACGACAATTTAGGCTTCACCGAAGATTACATCGGTTTTGTGCCTACGCCCGAGCAAGTTACGACTTTCATAAAAGACGTAAAACTTTGGCAAAATCCTGATATACAAGAATTAATAAGCCAGCGCAATCTACTCCTGAAACAATTAGAAAACAAATCAAAAGATTTGCCATGGCTTTACGAAAACCGTTTGATTTATGCTTTTCAGAAAAACATTGTAAAAAACAAAAAGTATGAAAAATATTACGCATGGTTTGAGTTAGCACAAAAAACACTCGACAAAATAAGCGACAAATTTGCCTATTCCGAGTACGAAAAAGACGCAGTACTGAACGAAATTATGCGGCGTTTGAGCAAGGAAATCGACGACCCGATGCAAATAGAATACATAGAAGACTACGACCGTTTTCGCATTGAAATAGAGCGTTACGAAGAAGGCGTTAGAGCTACCGCCCTGCGCGAAGGTATGAGCAAAGGCTTGAAAGAAGGCAGAAAAGAAGGCATACAAGAAGCCGAAGCCGAATTATTACCACAATTACAAGCCGAACGTGAAAAAGCAAAAGCCGAGAGACAAAAACTTATAGAAACCGCAAAATTTTTAAAAACTTTGAACATTGATAGTCAGACTATTGCTTTAAAAACGGGACTTTCGGTTGAAGAAATTGAAAATTTAATAAAAAAATAATTCGTAAAAATAAATATATTTGTAAATTATTTTTCATTCACAAACCATTAAAATTATTTAAAACCATGAGAACAATTATTCTAACCTTAGCTATTTTGATATTTGGCTCAATAGCCTTTGTATCAGCACAAACAACCGACTACAAACTCACCAAAGAACAACAAGCTTTTGCTAAAAAATACGGATTTACAGAACAAGAAACAAGCATAATACTTGGTGATTTGGGATTGACTATTGCAGATTTTGAAGCGGAAGATATAACGCCACAAGATATTAAAGAAACAAAAGAAAGTGTTGCTAGAGTATTAGCAGTAAGCGCGAAAAACGAAAAATTAGAAAAGATAATTAAAGCACAGGAAAAAATACTTGGAGCACAGGAAAAAATAATTAAAGTGAAAGAGAAAATAACTAATACTGACGAGGACAAAAAAATAATTAAAGAAAATGAAATAATAATTAAAGAAAATGAAAAAATAATAGAAGAACAAAAAAAATAATAAAAGCATTAGAAGATAAAAAAAAGCAATACGCTACTGAAAAAATTAAAACACTTCGGGTTCATTTGCATTTCTGCAAAAAAAATTGTATTTTTGTAAAAAAAAGATAAAACCATGTACTTAGCTCCATTAAATTACGACCGTTATTTTAAAAAAGTTTTCTCGGATTTGGATATTGCCAAACGATTTCTTGAAGATTTCTTTGACATTACTATTCAAGAGATTGAGAAATTGGAAATCAAGAAATCCATAACCGATGATGCTCGAAGCGTAGAATTTGATTTCCGCTGCAAAATAGACGACCGCTTCGTAATTATTGAAATGCAACAGTGGTACAAACCCGATGTTATTCAACGGTTTTACGTTTACCATGCCCTCAATACGGCTTTGCAATTGGAAAAACTACCCAATAAAAATGTATTGGCTTCCGAAAAAGAACTCACCAAAGTGAAAGATTATCTTCAAATTATGCCGGTTATCACATTGGTTTGGTTGGTGGATGATAATTTGGGCTTTACCGAAGATTACATCGGTTTTGTGCCTACGCCCGAGCAAGTTACGACTTTCATAAAAGACGTAAAACTTTGGCAAAACCCTGATATACAAGAGTTAATAACCCAACGCAACCACCTTCTCAAACAATTAGAAAACAAATCAAAAGATTTGCCATGGCTTTATGAAAATCGTTTGATTTATGCTTTTCAGAAAAACATTGTAAAAAACAAAAAGTATGAAAAATATTACGCCTGGTTTGAGTTGGCACAAAAAACACTCGACAAAATAAGCGACAAATTTGCCTATTCAGAGTACGAAAAAGACGCAGTACTGAACGAAATTATACGGCGTTTGCGCAAAGAAATCGACGACCCGATGCAAATAGAATACATAGAAGACTACGACCGTTTTCGCATTGAAATTCAGCGTTACGAAGAAGGCGTCCGAACGACAGCATGGCGCGAAGGCATAAGCGAGGGCATGAGCAAAGGCTTGAAAGAAGGTTTGAAAGAAGGTTTGAAAGAAGGCAGGCAAGAAGCCGAAGCCGAATTATTACCACAATTACAAGCCGAAAGGCAAAAACTTATAGAAACCGCAAAGTTTTTAAAAACTTTAAACATTGATAGTCAAACTATTTCTTTAAAAACGGGACTTTCGATTGAAGAAATTGAAAATCTAGCAATAAAATAAACTGACTTAGTTGTCAGTTTTTCCTTTTTGTGTGAGATTTTTTTTGTTTTTCCTGTTAAATAATGCGGTAAAATTTTATCTAACCTACAAGTCTTGCAAAGAAAAAAACTTCGAGACTAACTCATAGGATATTGAATAAATGAGTTGTAATTTACAACAAACCTAGTAAATGTATGCAAACAACCAGCGCAACCATTGCAATAGGATAAACAGTGGCATAAGCAACTCCTGCAGCATCAGATTTTGTTAAGTTTTCAACAGCCGAAAGCCCGGGAGTGCTTGTCATTCCGCCAGTTATAGTTCCTAAAAGTGTAATAAAATTGATTTTAAGAACAAATTGACCAATAAACAAAGCCACCAACATTGGCAAAATAGTAATAGCAATTCCATACACGAAAAGCATTGCACCTTGCTGAATTAGAGTCGAATAGAGAACACTTCCGGCGTTTGTGCCCACTGAGGCTAAGAAAAAAAGCAAGCCTAATTTTCTGAGCATTTGATTTGAAGCCGAAGAAACTGTCCAAATTATTGGACCTGTTTTTCCTAAATAACTCACAGTTAGAGCAGTAAGTAAAATTCCACCGGTTAATCCGAGTTTGAAATTTATGCCACCCGGAATGCTAATCGGAACTAATCCTAAAAGTGTGCCGATTACGATTCCCAAGGCAATAGGCAAAATATCAGCTTCCGAAAGTTTGTTTTTCTCGTTGCCAAATAGCGATGCCAGTGCATTTATATTTCCGCGCGAAGCCACCAAAATCTTGTCGCCATAGCGAATGATACTCGTTGGTTTTGGCAAAATTTCAACGCCACTTCTTCTAATTCTAATCACGTTGGCATTGTAGTTTGCAAAAATATTGAGCTGCGAAAGTGTCTTATTTACAACCTGTTTGTTGCTTACCACCATCCATTGCACTTCCGATTCTTTTTCTAAATGTACCTCTTCTGTGGTTTGTTTTCCGATGAGAAGTTCCACTTTTTCGAGCGATTCTTTTGTGCCAACAGCCCGTAATATATCGTTTTTATGCAAAATGGTTTCAGCCGTTGGAAACGAAACAATGCCCTCGTGCTTTATGCGCGAAATGGTAGCATCGGTCATTTTCCTAATTTGCAACGATGCCAAGTTTTTTCCTATAATATTGGTATTTTCAACGTAAAAATGGCAATGAAAAATTTCTGGATTTTCTTGTTTCTGTTTACTTAAATACTCTTTTTCAGCATCAAGTACTTTTACTCTCGATAATTTTGGAGCAAGATACATAAATAATATAACTCCCACAACACCAAATGGATAAGCAATTGCATATCCAATGGAAGCAAGAGCAGAACCACTTGTTTGTATCGAAGTAGCCAAAGCTGGAGTGCTGCTAAGTGCGCCCGAAAGTAAACCCAAGGCAATGTTTTTATCTACTCCCAATGCAAAAATAAATAAAGCGGTAATTAACGCGCCAACTGCAACAATAATTGAAGCCACACCAATCAATTGCAATCCTTCGGTTTTGAATGCCGAAAAAAAGCCAGGACCTGCCTGAATTCCAATAGAATAAATAAATAAAATGAAGCCAATAGTTTGATAAATAGGCGAAAGTACGAAGCCAAAATGCCCAAAAGCGAGGGCTACAAAAATAACGGCTGATGTGCCAAAACTAACACCGGCAATTCTGATTTTGCCAAAAATAATTCCAATAGAAATAATGCTAAAAAGCACAAAATAATCTGTCTGTAAAATTTCCACAAATTGATAATTTAGTTAAACAAAATTCAAGCAGTTTGCTTGAATGATAATTTGATTTGAAGCTGCAAAAGTATGATTTGTTTTCGTTTATTTCTATATTCAGAGGTTAATAAACTATTAATCCTTTTTTTTCAAATACTAACAATTTGAATAATAATGATTTATAAAATAAAACACAATTCCAATTTTCACTTAATTCAGATTAGATATGAATTTAATGTAAAAAAATCTAAAAATTAACATATTCTTATTTTTCTTAACCTAAAATTAATAATTTCGCAAAAAAATACTCCTTTTTTTTATAAATATAAAAAAGAGCAAAAAAGTTTTCTATTGAAAATAAATAACTTACTAAAACCGAAAAAACAATAAAAAAAAGATTTGTAGATAATAACTAAATTTAGCGATTCAAAAACAATTGAAAATACTACATAAAAACGTTTGCATTGTTATTTTTTTAGTTATTTTAACAATAAAATATGGTAAATTGTAAATTAACACCTAAATTTGTTGCAAGTTTTAACAAATAGAACCACAAAATTTTTGAAGATGAATAAAATTATCAAAAAAATAATTATCAGTTGCCTGTTTTTAGGAATAGTTTATAACGCAAAATCGCAACAAGACGAAGCTGTATTTAATTCATTGTCAGTAGTTAATAACGAGTTAATTATTAAATTGACAAGCGGAACTTACAAAATAAAACCGTATAGCGAAAAGCTAATCCAAACTTCTTTTATTTCAACTGCAAAAAGTAGCGATTATTTTTCGTTTGCAGTAAATAAACAAGCGGAACAAGTTGAATATAAGCTAAGTGAAACTAAAAACGAAGCGTATTTTACAAGCAAAGGAATAGTTGTGAAAATTGTAAAATCGCCATTTAGTATTAGTTATTTGTATAAAAACAAGCCACTTATAAAAGAAAATGGAAATTGTCAAGTTACAGATACTTTGTCGCAATTCAATTTTGCAATAGAAAATACCGAAAAACTTTTTGGTGCAGGTTCGCGCGTTTTAGGAATGGATAGGCGAGGGCATAAGCTGCCGCTTTACAATCGAGCGCATTATGGTTTTGAAACTTACTCAGAACAAATGAATTACGGACTTCCGGTAGTTATTTCGTCAAAGCAATATGCTATTTTGTTCGACAATCCGGCAAAAGGTTTTTTGGATTTGGACAGCGAAAAAAAGAATATACTAAGTTTTGGCGCAATTGGTGGCGCGATGACTTATTACGTAATTGCAGGCGATAATTGGTACAACTTGGTGGAAGAATACACCGCTTTGACGGGTCGCCAGCCCTTGCCGCCGCGTTGGGCGTTTGGCAATTTTTCGAGCAGGTTTGGCTACCATTCGCAAAAGGAAGTATTAAACACTGTAAATAAGTATATTAGCGACAATATTCCGCTCGATGCCATTGTGATTGATATTTATTGGTTTGGAAAAGAAATCATGGGCGATATGGGCGCACTCGATTGGTACAGAGACAGTTTCCCTGAGCCAGACAAAATGCTTGCTCAATTGAAAAAACAAAACGTAAAGACAATTTTGGTTACCGAACCTTTTATATTAACAAGCTCGTCGCGTTGGAAAGATGCAGTTGAAAATAAGGCACTTGGAAAGAAAAAAAATGGCGAGCCTTATACTTACGATTTCTATTTTGGAAATACCGGAATTGTAGATGTTTTTGAAGAAAATAGCCGAAATTGGTTTTGGAATATTTACAAAAACCTTACAGCTCAAGGCATTGACGGCTGGTGGGGCGATTTGGGCGAGCCCGAAGTACACCCAAGCGACCTTTTGCACAGCATCGGCACTGCCGACGAGGTGCATAATGCTTATGGACATCGTTGGTTACAAATGATTTACGAAGGTTATCAAAAAGATTTTCCCTCGCAGCGACCTTTTATATTGATGCGTGCCGGATTTGCTGGTTCTCAACGCTTTGGCATCATTCCTTGGACAGGGGACGTGTCGAGAAGTTGGGGCGGTTTGTTCTCGCAGCCCGAAATTTCGATGCAAATGGGAATGCAAGGAATTGCCTACATGCACTCTGATTTAGGTGGTTTTGCAGGTGGCGAACAGATTGATAATGAGCTTTATATACGCTGGTTGCAATATGGTGTTTTTCAGCCAATTTATCGTCCTCATGCACAAGAAAGCATTGCGCCAGAGCCTGTTTTTCAGAATGATACAACCAAAGCGCACGCAAAAAAAGCCATCGAATTGCGTTACAAGCTTTTACCTTATATTTACAACATGGCGTTTGAAAATTCGCAAACCGGAAAACCGCTGATGCTTCCTTTGTTTTTTAACGAAACTGACAATCCAAAACTTCTTGATTATCAAGATGCTTACTTTTGGGGAGATGCTTTTTTGATTTCTCCAATAAAAGCACCAAATGTAAAAAAACAGAAGATTTATCTACCCAAAAATACACATTGGTTCGATTTTTATACCGAAAAGCAGTATTTAGGAGGTCAAGAAATAGAGGTAGATGTAAAAATTCAAAACATTCCTACTTTTGTGAAAGGTGGTAGCTTTATTGCTATGAAAAGCAAAGCCGAAAATACAGCTTCTTACAATTTAGATAACTTTGAAATGCACTATTATTTAGATGCAAATGTTTCAAAATCAGAGTATAAACTTTTCAACGACGATGGAAATACTCCCGATTCGTTCAAAAAAGGAAAATACGAATTGATTCATTTTAATGCATCAAAAAAAGGAAAGTCGTTAAGTATTGATATTCAGCAAGTACATCAATTCGAAGCTTCTAAAAGTAAAGAAATTGTTTGGACTTTGCACAACGTTGAAAATGAACCCCAAACGATGAGTTACAATGGACAAACGATTAAAAGTACGTTTGATAAAAGCACAAAAACCTTGCATTTTTCAATCCTTTTTGAAGAAAAAGGAACGATAAAATTGAAGTTTTAAATAGATTTAATTATTTGTGAATTAATTAGTTATAAATGAAAGCAATGATATTTGCCGCTGGAACCGGCTCACGATTGAAAGATGAAACACAAACCAAACCTAAGGCTTTGGTAGAAGTGAATGGGAAGACTTTGCTTCAAAATTGCATCGAAAAATTGAAACAGGTGGGAGTTGATGAAATTGTAATTAATGTGCATCATTTTGCAAGCCAAATAGTAAATTATCTAAGTGAGAATAGCAATTTTGGTATCAAAATTCATATTTCAGACGAAACTGATGAGCTTTTAGATACCGGAGGCGGATTAATGAGAGCGAAACATTTCTTAAAAGATGAAAAACATATTTTTTTACACAATGTGGACATCATTTCGGAAATAAATCTGAACGAAATGATGAAATTTCACATCAAAAGTGGAGCTTTGGCAACCGTAGCTGTTAAAAATAGAGAAACAACACGTAAATTATTGTTCGATTCTGAAAATTCGCTTTCGGGCTGGCGGAATTTGGCTACTGGCGAAGAAATTATTACTCGTATTTCTCACAATCATCGCGAGTTGGCTTTTAGTGGAATTCATATTATTGATTATAAGTTGTTTGAATTGATAAAAAATACTGGAAAATTTTCTATTTTCAAGGCGTTTTTAGATTTATCAGACGACTATAAAATTACAAGTTTTGTGCACGACAATGATTCATGGTTAGATGTAGGAAAACCCGAAACACTAGAACAAGCACGTCAATTAACATTTCTGTAATAAAAAATAAGGTATTTTATTTTAATATTTGTTTTTCAAAAAAAAAAGAATTAAATTAGCTCAATTATTTAAGTGTTAAATAATCAAACAATTAACCTAACTATATAATTTAAGCATATGATTTTTAGTGATTTAGCAAATTTTAGACTTGAATTGTCAAAAGAAGCTCTTCAGGCTGCCGAGCTATTATTGAAACATAAAAGTAATCGCGCAGCAGTAAACAGAATGTATTTTGCCATTTACTATAAAATATTGGCATTAGCTGACAAAAATAATTTTCAATTTTCTGATTACCAACAACTAAGGCAATGGCTTGAAAGTACTTTGGTGGATAAGCAAGTTTTATTTGATAGTGATGTTTTGGCATTTTCTCAAATTTATAAACAAGCTCATGAGCTTGATTACATGGATTATACAGATGTAACAGATGAAATTGCTGCCGGATTGATGACCAAAACGACCATGCTTTATTCTCGTTTGGACAATTCGTTGAACAAAGAAACCGATGACGCCGACAAAGAGTTTGATGATGAGCTTATTGGCAGCAATAAAATTCTTGTTCCTTGGGATTTTTCGCCAGTAGCAGAGTACGCTCTTGAGCACGCAATTCAGTTTGCCGAAATAACTGGTGGCTATATTACTTTGGTTCACTTGGTTAAGAAACAAAGCGAAGTACCCGAAGCGTTGCATAAATTGCATGAAGTAGCTGAAAATGTGAAACTTAAGTTTAACAAAATTTCGGAAGTAGTTGTGAAAGCCGGAAGTATTTTTGAAAGTATCAATGAAATAGCTTCAGAGCTTGATGCTCAAATGGTTATCATGGGTACTCACGGAATTACCGGAATGCAAAAAATAACAGGAAGCAAGGCGTTGAAAGTAATAGCAGGAACTCAAATTCCTTTTGTGGTTATTCAAGACAAGCCTAAAAATCAGCATATTAAAAACATTCTGTTGCCGATAGACGACAGAAAAGAGATTCGACAAAAGATGAACCAAGTTCGTTTTTTATCGAAATTTTTTGATGTAACGTTTCATTTGTGTGTGCCTTCTACCAATATAGTAGATGGCGTTAAAAAGCGTTTGCTCAACAATGTGGCGTTTGTTCAAAGCTTTATGAAGCAATTCAAAATTAGCTACGAAGTACACGAATTTCCTGATATTAAGGACATTGTTGCAGCCGTTTCTTTGCTTTCAAACCAAATAAAGCCAGATTTGATTTTAATTATTACTACGAAAGATATTTCAGCCACCGATTTTATTTCAGGAGCCGAGGAGCAAAAAATAATTGCAAATTCGCAAAAAATTCCGGTAATGTGTGTTAGCCCTATAAAAGCAAAAGGTTACCGAATAAGTAGTGGAAATAGCTAAAAATAAAGTAGTTAATTAACTAGAAAGATTTTCTGATTTTGGAAAATCTTTCTTTTTTTCACCTCATCAATTAAAATAGTTTGTATGAATTTTATTAAAGATTATTTAGTTTATTATCTTCTAGTTGTTAATTTTATATCGGGTTTTTTGTTTTTTTCGGATAAATTAAAAGCTAAAAAAAATGCACGCCGAGTGCCCGAAAAAAATTTACATATTTGGGAATTTTTAGGCGGTTTTATTGCTAATTTGTTGCTAATGTACACAATAAGGCATAAAAATCAAAAGGCAAGTTATTATGTATATACTTATTTAGCACTTTTTGCTTGGGTTATTTTATTTTATTTACTTTTT
Source organism: Bacteroidota bacterium (assembly GCA_020047755.1). Lineage (GTDB taxonomy): Bacteria > Bacteroidota > Bacteroidia > Bacteroidales > JAIFNL01 > JAIFNL01. The sequence goes on along the minus strand of JAIFNL010000296.1, from coordinate 2,000 downwards.
AGCTGAAATTGAAAAAGGTAAAATATTCATTATTGTGTCATTCAAATTGCTTAAATTCAGTCGTTTGAGTATATAGTTTCCTTTAATGGTATATTCGCCCGACTCTAAATCTGAAAAACGAATAATCGCTTGAATTTTAGCTGTATCGCTATAAAAAAAACGAATTTCAGGTTTTGTTTTAATTGTTTCTCCATTTCGTATTATTTCTAAGTTTGAAATTTGCTTTTCCAGCTTGTCTTTTCCATCGGGAATATTGCAGGTGAGCTGGAACGAAAATTTATTGGTAGAGCTGATATTCAATTTATTATCGCTTGCAATGGCTTGCAAAAACTGACTTGGTTTATGCTTGCAAATCGAATAGAATAGTATAAAATCGTAAAGAGCTGATTTGTTGAGCAATATATCATTTTCTAACTTCAAAATACTTTCTGGAAAATGTTTAGAATTGTAGCTTTCGTAGTTTTGTGTGTAAATTTCATATCCATTTATTTTCCATTCTTTTTTGGAGCTGATGAAATAATCTAATTTTTCGATATTTTCAGTATAGTTTAATAGTATAATTTTCCATTCTTTTTCCGATATTTTTTTTTGTTTTAATATTTTGTCGTAGCTAGTCAGTGTTTTTTCAAAATTAGAAAGCACTAAATTGGCTTCGTTACGGAAATTATTTGTATGTTTGCAGCGTTTATAAAAAATTTGCTCTATTAGCGGGTAAAGTTCTTTGTTGTTGCTTTTGAGCAAATTATTTGTTTCAACTAATTGATTATAAATCAAATTACTTTTGTTTTCGTCCGTTTTGCACGACAAAATTGCGATACTTAAAAACAAGTAAAAGAAATATTTCATGGTTTATTTTTAATTTTTTGGTTGAAATAATTACTACAAAAATAATCATTTTCTTTTCTGAATTAAAATGAACATTCATTTATTTTTTAATATTTTATTTATGGTAAAAAACAAAACTTTTCTATTCGCATTTTTGACCATTTTTGGTCTTTTTATGTTTGTTTCGTGTGCACAGCAGAAGGAAAATGCGCAAAGTAATAGCTCCGATAGAATTATTGTGGCTGAGTACAATGTCGAGAATTTATTCGACTTAAAAGACGATGAAGGCAAGGCTGACGAGGAATTTACTCCCGAAGGCGAAAATAAGTGGACCAAAGAGCGTTACGATAAAAAGTTGGTTGATTTGGCTAAGGTTTTGGGTGCTTTGGACAAATCGCAAACTCCTGATTTGATTGGTCTTATAGAAATTGAAAACAGAGCTGTGGTGGAAGATTTAATCAAAACAGCTCCGCTTAGCCAAAAAGAGTACGTTATTGTGCATCACGAAAGCCCCGATTTTAGAGGAATAGACGTAGCATTGGTTTATAATTCGTTAGTATTTAAGGAATTGAGCCACGAAGCGATTAAGATTTCTATGCCCGATGATAAAGAATTTACCACACGCGATATTTTGTATTTAAAGGCTTTGGTAAAAAACAAAGACACGCTGCATGTGTTTGTAAATCACTGGAGTTCGCGCAGAGGTGGCGAGGACGACTCAGAGCCTAAGCGCGTTTTTGCTGCTCAAGTGCTTAGAAATAAAGTAGATTCGATTCAAAAATACAATGCAAATGCTAAAGTGTTGATTATGGGCGATATGAACGATGAACCAACCAACAAAAGCATTTTGGAAACGCTCAAAGCAACCGGAAACAAAGAAAATGTAGCCAAAGGCGAGCTGTATAATTTGATGTTCGATAAAAAACAAAACGGCGAAGGTACTTACTTATTTAAAGGTAGTTGGAATATGCTAGACAATGTAATTATCTCACAATCAATGCTTAATAGCAAAAAACACTTATCGTGTACTTACACTTCGGCAAGTATTTTTAAAGAAGATTGGATACTTTTTACAAACAACAAAGGCGAAAAATCGCCAAGCAGAACTTACGGAGGTTCAAATTATTATGGTGGTTATAGCGATCATTTGCCGGTTTCGCTAGAGCTTTTTTTTA
>JAIFNL010000080.1 GCA_020047755.1 Bacteroidota bacterium | reverse complement strand
CAAAAATTTTACGGTCTTTTTTGTTGCGGGTTCTAAGTTCAATAATATCTTTGGGGCAGGCAATTACGCAAGCATTGCAAGCGGTACATTTTTGGTCTATAACTTCGGGCAGTTGTGTAATTGGGTTCATGTGTATGGCATCGAACTTGCAAACTTCGACGCAATCGCCGCCACCCAAACAGCCGTAAGTGCAGTCGGTATGCCCGCCATAAAGGGCGTGCTCCATAGCGCAACTGAGTTTTGCGCCTTGTGCAACATCAAAAATGCTGGTTGCTTTGCGGTGCTCAGGTGAGCCGCTACAACGAATTACTGCAACTTTGGCATCTACGCTAAGTGTTTCTTTTCCAAGTATTTTACCCACAGCAGCCATTACGTCGTTTCCACCCACAGGGCAAAATAAATTGTCTAAACTGTCGGCTTTTACACAGGCTTCGGCAAAAGGACGACAACCAGGCAACCCACAACCGCCACAATTAGCACTTGGCAAAGCACTTTCAACCAAGTCGATGCGCGGGTCTTCGATGACTTTAAATTTTTGAGCCACAAAATATAAAATGATAGCCGAAATAACACCTATGCTTGTGATGGTTATCATTGTATAGATTACAATATCTGTCATTTTTTTATTCGTTTTGTTGAAATTCTGTCATTTTTTTAGCAAAGTATTTGCTAACTATTCTTTTGTATGTGCTCAATAAAAACATTTTATTGAGTACTATTTCTAGGCTTTATTTGAAATGAAAACCGACTTTTCATTTGGTTTCGCAATAAATAAAGAATAGAGTAATAAGGCATTAGGCTAAACAAGGCAATTAAACCAGAAAGTCCTTCGTTGTTAGTTATAGCATAACAAACTACTAAAGAAAGCATAAGCAATAAAAAAGGAAAAATATATCCTAAAAATAATGCTTGAAATCCTATTTTTTGAGCATAAAATACATCTATCTGTTCTCCAACCTCATAGCTATTTGTAGCATCAAACACTTCAATCATTTTTTCGTCGCTAGTTGCCGTAGAGCAGCCTCCTTTTACGCTGCACGATACACACGAGGCTTCAGGCACTATGCTGATAAATAGCGTATTGCCTTTTTTTTCTTTTATTGTTCCTATGTGTTCGATTATTTCGTTGTTCATTTCGTTGGAATAAATGAAACTTGTTTTTGGTCTTGAAAAAGTAAAATAAATCTAAGTGCAAAAATACTATCTTTAATTAAATAAAATAACTTTACGTTCGTTATTTCATTTTGTAAAATGAATATTTAGAATCAATATAAATAAATTGATAGCGTAACTTGATAGTAACCGAAATTCTAAGAAAAGTAAAATTACGCAATTTCCCCCAAATTCTAATAACAAATTGTTACATTGTTCAATTGTTATTTTATCACGAAAAATTGTAAAATTTGCAATTTTAGCTGACTTTTTCAAAAAGTCACCATTTTTTTACACTATCAATTATTCAGTGTCTGAAAGAAAATGCATTATTTTTTTGAAAATTAAAAAAATAAGAACCGTTCGACCGACTTGTCGGTCTGTCGGTTAGGTAGTTAGGAAATCATCGGACAGACCGGACAAGCCGGTCGAACCGATTTTGCGTAGTTTTCTTTCAGACACTATTTACCAATTGCCAACAACCAATTTAACAATTATTAAATTAATGTTCTTTAACATTAACTTTTTAATAATATTGGATTTTCAGCCTTATAATCAATACAATAAGCTAGTATGTGAATAAAATTTACTAATAAAAGTTAAAATGTCGCTTGGAGACTCAAATAGAATATTTATATTTGCAGCAAATTATTAAATAAATTTTTTAACCTGAAATTTAGTTTTATGAAGAAAATTACTTTAATACTCGCACTCTTGAGTTTCTTAGGAATGCAAGTTATTATGGCTCAGACCACAGTAACGGGTACTGTTACTGATGATAGTGGAGCACCCATTCCGGGAGCTACCATTATTCCGCAAAGCAATCCTCAATATGGTACATTAAGTGAATCCGATGGTAGCTCTTAGGCAAACAAGACCAAGTTGTTGAAATTGCCGGACGTTCTAAAATTGACGTAACACTCAAAAATGAGGATATTAATGTAGAAGAGGTAATTATTACGGGTTATGCTATCAAAGGCAAAAACTCCTTGACTGGCTCTACTATTCAATTAAATGGAGATGATATTAGAAACTCTCCGGTTGCTACTGTCGATCAAACTTTACAAGGTAAAGTTCCGGGTTTGACTATTTCTGCTTCTTCCGGTACTCCGGGTTCTATCCAAGACATCCGTATCCGTGGCGTAGGCTCTATTAATGCTGGTAACGACCCTCTTATTGTTATTGATGGTGTTCCTGTAATTAATACCGATATGGGAGATTCGGAAAATACAGGTCGTAGCTCATTGAGTGCGTTGGCTTCTATTAATAGTGCCGATATTGAATCGATCACTGTATTGAAAGACGCTTCGGCTACTTCGGCTTATGGTGCTCGTGGTTCGAATGGTGTTATTGTTATTACTACTAAAAAAGGTAAAAACGCTAAAACTACTTTCAACTTATCTACTTCTTATGGTTTCCAAAACAAAGCTACTGCTGGTCGTGAAGTTTTGACAGGTGTACAAAGAGAAGAGCTTTATTTAGAAGCTGTTTACAATCAATACGGTACTGCTTATGATTTTACTGAAGCTGAGGCTTATGATTTCGTTGTAGCTAATGATTTAAATCCAACTTTAGTAAATTGGGTAGATGCAGACAGACCTATTAATGACTGGGATGCAGCCATGAGAAACGAAAATGCTCCTGTTTTCAATATGAACTTTTCTGCTAGCGGTGGTAACGAAACCTCTTCTTTTTATTCTTCTTTGGGTTACAACAAAACAGAATCTGTTGTGTTGGGTAGCCAATTTAGTAGAATAAATGGTTCTTTGAACTACAATAGAGTTTTGTCTGACAGAGTAAAATTCTCTACATCTAACACAGTATCGCATACAAACCAAGATGGTGCTATTTTAGAACAATCGGCTTATTTTGCAAACCCTATTATGTCTAAATATTTTACTAGCCCTTGGTATGCTCCTTATGACGAGGCTGGTGAGCCTACTTTTGACATAGGTGGTCCTTACAACTATTTGTACTTGAAAGACCATGACATTAGCTACAACAAATTAACTCGTATGATGAACAACTCTTTCTTAGAAGTTGAAATCATAGATAATTTGAAATTCAAAACATTAGTAGCTATGGACTTCAATATTGCGGACTACAAAAACCACTCTAACAGAGTTTATGGCGATGCATCTGCTGAAGGCGGTTCTACCTATACTTCTTTGGGACGAAACATAAACATTGTAACTCAAAACTCGTTGTCGTATGTTATGCAAAAAGATGAACATTTTGTTTCTGCTTTGGCTCTTATCGAATATCAAAAAAACCAATATTACTTCCTTGATGCTTATGGCGAAAGTTTTATTGCTGACGGTTTAACAAACGTAAACTCTGCTGGTGCTAACAAAGATGCTGATTCTTATTACGAAGACTGGATGAATGCTTCTTACCTTGGTATGGTAAATTACGAATATGCTGATAAATACGTAGTTGATGCTACTTTTAGACGTGAAGGTTCTTCTCGCTTTGCTGCCGGACACCGATTTGGTAACTTCTGGTCGGTAGGTGCTGCTTGGAATATCATAAAAGAAGATTTTATGGCTAATTTGGATTTTGTAAGCAATTTGCGTTTAAGAGGTTCTTATGGTCTTAGCGGTAACTCTGCTATTAATTTGAACTCTTACCAAGCTTTGCTAGGTTTTGATGCTGATTATGCGGGTGCGGGTGCTATTTATCCTTCTACTTATGGTAACAGTTTTTTAACATGGGAAAAAAATAGAAACTACGACTTAGGTTTCGATTTTGGTTTCTTAAGCGAAAAAATTACTGGTTCGTTTGCTTATTTCAATAAATATACATTTGACTTATTACAAGCAGTTCCTCTTTCAAGAACTTCAGGGCACGCTAGCTATACTAGCAATATAGGTGAAGTTGTTAATAAAGGTATCGAAGCTTTGGTTGATATTGCTATTGTTCGCTCTCAAGATTTGAATGTAAGTTTATCTTTAAATTTTGCTACTCTCGACAACGAAGTTGTTGAACTTGCAAAAGATGGTGAGGGTAATTACATTAACATTGAAACAGGTACTCGTAAAGTAGAAGTAGGACACCCTATTTATGAGTGGAGAATGAAAAAATATGCTGGCGTAAATCCAGAAAACGGTAACCCACAATGGTACTTAAATGGCAAAGATGGCGAAGTAACTGAAACTTACGCTTCGGCTGCTTTAGAATTTCAAGGTGGAAGTGCAATTCCTACTTATTCTGGTGGTGCTGGTATTCATGCTGATTACAAAGGTGTTTATTTTGATATGAACCTTTACTTAGCCGGTGGACATAAAGTATATGAAGACTGGTCGTTTTATACTCACCATGCTGGTCGTTATACTATTGAGTACTATCAAGGTGTATCTGATTTGATGAACAGATGGCAAGAAGTAGGCGATGTAACCGATGTTCCTAAAATGTACTATAACAATACAGGAAACAACGCTTCAAGCACTTCTACTCGTTTCTTGTACGATGGTACTTATGCTAGAGTAAAAGACATTGTAATTGGTTACAACTTACCTTCAGAGTGGTTAGCTTTTGCTAAATTCCAAAGTGCTTCTATTTATTTAAGAGGTACAAACTTATTTACTTGGGTTAAAGATGAAAATCTACAATATGACCCTGAAGTAAGAGCTGATGGTTTTACGAGATTAACTAATCCTCCGATTAAATCTGTAAGTTTTGGTTTAAATTTAAATTTCTAAGAACATGAAAAAATTAATTTATATCTTTTTTGCTCTATTTATAATGGGCACTATTTCTTGCAACGAAGAAGATTTGGAGCCTACTTTAGAGCAACAGAAAGACGTTGAAACCAGTATTCAAACTGCCGAAGATCTTCAAGGGGTTTTGGCTGGTGCTTTCAACCGCATGACTAGTACTAACTACTATGGTAGAAGTGTAATTGTTTACGGTGAGGTAAGAAGTGATAACTGTTATGCTAACGGTAAATCAGGTCGTTACTTGACTTCTGCTTCAATGGATATGCTCGAAACTAATGCTAATGCTACTGATACTTGGACTCAAATTTATGCTGCTATTGCTTCTGCTAATATTGTTATTTCTAAATCCGATGCAGGTATCGAAGGCGACCAAAATGCAATTAACCAAGTAATTGGACAAGCTTATGTAATTAGAGCTTTAGCTCATTTCGATTTACTTAGACTTTACGGTCAGCAACATGTTACTGGCAGAACAACCGAAGGTATTCCTTATATCACTGAATACAAAGGTGAAGAAGTAGCTCCTGCTCGCAAAACAGTAAGCGAAGTAAAAGATTTAATTTATGCTGACATTGCTTCTGCTATTTCGCTACTTTATACTGTAGTAAGTGCAGATAACGGAAATGACAGCAAAGAATTTATCACTGCGTATGCTGCTCATGCTTTGAAAGCTAGAGTAGCTGTTTATTTTGCCGACTGGGCTGCTGCTAAAACTGCTTGCGAAGCTGTTATTAATTCTAGTTACTACTCTATTATGCCTGCTGCTAGTTACATTAACTCTTGGACTGCAAAGCAAAACTCGAACTCTATTTTCGAATTAGCTTACTCTAGTGTAGATAACGCAAACATTGACGGTATCCAACAAATTTACAGAGGTTCTAGCTACGGCGATGTGAGAGCTCTTGATAATTTGTACAATATTTTTGAAGCTACTGATGTAAGAAGAGCTGGTATTGGCTATGACCCTGCTGCTCCTACTTATTTGACTAACTTAGCTAAATATCCTGCTACTGATTATTCAGATAATATTCCTGTATTCAGATACGAAGAAGTTATTTTGAACTATGCTGAGGCTTTATTTGGTTTGTCTGATGCTAATGCTCTTACTTGGCTTAACAAAATTCCTGCCGAAAGAGGTGCTAGTGCTTATTCTGCTATTTCTAAAGATAATATTTTATTAGAAAGAAGAAAAGAGCTTTGTTTTGAAGGTTTCAGATTTGATGACCTTGCTCGAACAGGACAAAATATACCTGTGGTTGATGCCTTAAAACAATCTCATGGAGGACCTGCTTATGGAAGTTATAAATACGCACTTCCTATTCCAAAAGTGGAATTGAATGCTAACCCTAACATGACTCAAAACGAAGGATACTAGTATTTCGCTTTTAAAATAATCCAAAAGGCTGCCCGCATCGGGCAGCCTTTTTTGTTTTTTAGTAATTCTTTCTTGCTCTCAAAAGAACAGAATTACTTAGAATAAGCCCTAAAACCTAATAAAAGTGGCTTATTCTTGAACTACTGCATAAATGCCGTCAGTTAATTACCTTGCCACTTAACGAATACTTTTTAATTAAAAACAACCTAAAAAATGCTTTAAAGTGAAATTATAGCAGAGCATTGTTTCTTTTAATAATTAAATAACATAAATCTAATTATTTGATAATCTTTCAAATTAGATAAAAGAAGACTTGTTTTTTAACAAAAATTAAATTTTATTTGCATAGTTTAATAGATTTATTATTTTTGCAGTTGATTATTTAAATAAATTTTTAACCTAATTTACAAATTTTATGAAGAAAATTACGTTAATGCTGGCGTTTCTAGCTTTTATAGGAATGCAAGCTGTTTTTGCTCAAACTACTGTTACCGGTACTGTTACCGATAAGAGTGGTTCTCCAATACCGGGCGCAACTGTGATTCCAGAGGGGCAACCGCAATTTGGTTCTTTAACAGAAGCCGATGGAACTTACAGGTTAGATGTACCAGCCGGAGTAGAGTCTTTAATCTTTTCGTTTATCGGAATGGAAACTCAACGAGTGGCGATTAATGGACAAAGTTCTGTTGACGTAGTAATGCTATCAACCGATGTAATTACCGACGAGGTTGTTATTACTGCTTTAGGAATAAAGAGAGATAAGAAAGCATTGGGGTATTCGGTTCAGGATATTAATTCCGATGAACTTGGGCGTGCCAACAATGCGGACTTAATTAACTCTATTTCGGGTCGTGCCGCTGGTGTACAAGTAAATAGCTCTGGAGGTACTGCTGGTGCTTCTGCTTACATTACTATACGTGGTGCTGCGTCTATTACAGGAAATAATCAACCGTTATTTATTGTCGATGGTATTCCTATTATCACTGGTGGTGGTGGTGGTGCTGTTGATGGTGTTGCAACTTCGGGTCGTTCTATCGACATTAACCCAGAGGATATTGCTACTATGAACGTTTTGAAAGGTGGTGCTGCTACAGCTCTTTATGGTATTCAGGCTGCTAACGGTGCTATTGTTATTACTACTCACAAAGGAAAAAGTAAAAAATTTGATGTTCTTTTCTCTTCTTCGGCAAGTTTTGAACAAATTTCTAAAACTCCGGGTATGCAACAAATGTATTCGCAAGGAACAGGTGGTGTTTGGGTTGGTGGAAATGCTAGTTCTTGGGGTGCAAAAATTTCAGATTTAGAGTATGATGCTTCTACTACCGATCCTACAAAAGCTACCTACTACAAGTGGGATCCTTACGGTAAAATTGTTCCTAAAGGTACTGCTATTACCAGTGGCGGACCGGTTAATGTATATGACCAATTCGATTTTTTCCAAACAGGTTTGACTCTAAATAATAACTTGAGTGTTTCAGGAGGTAGTGAAACCACAACATATTATTTCTCTGTGGGTAATATGACTCAAGAAGGTATTGTTCCCAACAATACATTTGAACGTAGTTCGTTCAAGTTAAATTCAGAAACTAAACTGACTAGCAAAATTACTACCGGTTCGAGTATGACTTATGTTAATTCAAATGGAAATTTTATACAACAAGGTTCAAACACCTCAGGTGTTATGTTAGGTTTGTTGCGTACTCCTCCTACCTTTGATAATCAAGGTCGTGGCTACGATACTGACGTTTTTGGCGAAAAAATAGGTTGGCAGTTTTCTGACCTTTCGCAACGCAACTACCGTAACGGTGGCGGATATGACAACCCATATTGGACTGCTAATGAGAACTCATGGCAAGATGTAACCAATCGTTTTATGGGTAATGTATATGTAAATTACGAAGCTACTGATTGGTTAAATTTTTCATACAAAGTAGGTACTGACTGGTACAACCGCAGGTATAAAAATGTGTTGGCTATTGGTTCTCGTACTACTCCTACAGGTCTTGTTGGCGAATATCAATATACCGGTCAAATTATTAACTCTGACTTTTTGATTAACATGACTAAGAGTTTTTCTGATGATTTGAGTGCACGTTTGACTTTAGGACAAAATATGTATCAAAGTTATGGTAAAAATTTGTATGGCTCTGCTAACGGATTGTCAATTGTAGAATTTTATCAATTATCGAATACAACCGACCAAAAAACAAGCACAGGTACTTCTACTTATCGTACAGCCGCTTTGTTTTTCGATGCTCAAATAGATTATAAAAACATGTTGTATTTGGGAGTTACTGGTCGTAACGATTGGTCAACTACCATGCCTGCCGATAATTTATCAGAATTTTACCCTTCTACTAACTTGGCTTTTATATTTACAGAGTTGGGTATGTTGAAAGATAATGCAATCCTTTCGTTTGGTAAACTTCGCGCTTCGTATGCTAAAACAGCAAATATTGCTCCAGCTTATTCTTTGTCTAGCTCTTTTGCTTCAGCAGCTCCTGGTGATGGTTGGACTGGCGGTTTAACCTTCCCAATGGTAGCTACTACCGGTACATTCAACGGCTATAGCTGGGGCGATGTGCAAGGTAATCCAGATTTGAAACACGAAACGATGAAAACACTTGAAACAGGTGTGGAATTGAAATTCTTAAAAAATAGATTAGGTTTAGACCTTGCTGTTTTCCAGAATACCAATACTGACTTGTTAATGGCTGTTCCTGTTGCTGCCTCTTCGGGTTATACCGAAGCCTATATGAATGCTGGAGAAATGACTTCCGAAGGTTTTGAGGTTATGGCTTATGGTTCACCTATTAAAACCGATGATTTTTCTTGGGATATTCATGTGAATTTTACTAAGATTAAAAATACGGTAACTAAACTTGCTCCAGGCATCGACAACGTATTTTTAGGTGGTTTTACTGACCCACAAATTCGTGCAGTTGCCGGAATGGAATATCGTTCTATTTTTGGATACGATTGGTATCGCGATGCTGAGGGTAATGTGCTTATTAACGATGACCCCAACGATTCTTATCCTGATGGATTCCCTATGACAGATGACCGTGAAATGGTTGCGCTTGGTTCTGTAAATCCAGACTGGACTGCAAATATGACCAATACATTTAGCTACAAAGGTATCACTTTCTCTTTCTTGATTGATGTGAAACATGGTGGTAAAATGTACAATGGAACTCGTTTAGCAATGAACAACTTCGGTACTTCTATCGAAACTGAAAACCGTGAAGTTTATTATATGGCTGATGGCTCTATCGACTTCACAAAGACTCCTTCAGGAAATATTGTAGTTTATTCAGGTGTTTTAGGGCACGTTGATGCCAACGGAAAACCAGTTTCTAGTGGAGTTAGCAATAATATCCCTGTAGTAAACGGACAAGCTTGGTTCACAGGACAAGGTTCTAACTTTGGTGGTGGTGCTACTTCTCCTGGTGTTGAAGATGCTGGTTGGGTGCGTTTACGCGAAGTTTCATTGTCGTACAGATTGAAGCCACAGGTTATTGGTTTGAACTTTATTAAAGGTCTTGAAGTGTATGCTACCGGAAGAAATCTTTGGTTGAAAACTAATTACACAGGTATTGACCCTGAAACAAGTTTATTAGGTGCTGACAACGCGCAGGGTATGGATTATTTCAACATGCCGGGAACAAAATCTTACACTTTTGGTCTTAAACTTAATTTCTAATTTGTAGTTTGTGAAAATTTTAAAAAAAAGATTTATGAAAATATATAAAATAAAATCATTAGCACTGATTTTGATGTCTGTTCTGATATTAGGCTCGTGCGAAAAATGGATTAATACCGATTTGAATGTTGATCCAGATTCTCCCACTATTGTTCCTAAAGCTCTAATCTTGCCTGCTATTCAGGCTCGAATGGGCTATAGCTTAGGTGGGAATGATGCAGTATTGACTACCAACAACTGGATGCAATATTTTAACGGCTTTGCCCGTCAGCAATACACTATTAGCAAACATCAGTTTTTACCATCAGATTGCAATAACCTTTGGAATGCTATTTATGCTGGTATTTTAAAAGATGCTTTGGTGTTGAAACAAATGGCTAAATCTGAAGGTCAATTCTCAGACCTTAAACCTAATGGGCATTATGAGGCTATTGCCAATATTCACATTGCCGTAACCTTAGGTATTACTACCGACTTATGGGGCGATATTCCTTATTCTAATGCTTTTGGCGGTGAAAATGGAGAGTATAATGCTACTTTTGACACACAACAGTCTATTTATACTACTATCCAAACTCTATTGTCTGATGCTATTACATTGTTAGCTGTAGCGGCTGACCCTACCGATGTTGTAAAAGGCGATATGGTTTTTAATGGAAATGCTGCAAAATGGACTAAGGTGGCTTATGCTTTAAAAGCTCGCTATGCAATGAATCTTTCTAAAGTAAATGGTAATGCTGCGGCTACCGAAGCTTTAGGTTATATATCAAATGCATTGGCTTCTAACGACGATAACTTCATTATTCCTTTTGGCGTAGGCGACCGTGCAGCTAATCCATTGTATCAATTCAATTTAGAACGTGCCGATGCTAATATGTCTGAGACTTACGTTAATATGCTAAATACTGCATCTGACCCTCGTATTAATTTTACTGCTACTCTTATTGGAGGAGTTGCTGTAGGAGCTCCTCAAGCTACTGAAACTAGTGGTGTTTCTCTAATGGGAACTGCTATTGCCGGTAAAAGTACTTCCGTGATATTGATGTCGTATGCTGAGTTGAAATTTATTGAAGCTGAAGCCAATTTGATGTTGGGAAATGCAGCTCCTGCTCTTGCAGCTTTCAAAGCAGCTACTGCTGCTTCGGTATTACAACAAACCGGAGCTGCTAATACAACATGGTTAGATGCTAACATCAACAACAAAGCCTCGGTTTCATTGACTGATGTAATGACCCAAAAGTATATTTCGAGCATTGCAACAGTTCAAGCTTACAACGACTGGAGACGTACAGGTATTCCTGCTTTGTCTGCTCCGGCTAGTGCTATTGGGCAAATTCCACGTAGATACCCTTATCCACAAGAGGAGGTTACTTACAATGAGAATACTCCTAAGGATTTGACAATCAATTCTAAAAATTGGTGGGATAAGTAGTCTGGTGTGTATTTAAAATTTTTAAAATAAAATGAATATGAAAAAAATATTTAAAATAATTAGCCTATTCATTGCAAGTGCTATTATACTATCGGCTTGTGATGAAAAAGAAGTGCTTTTTGAGCAATTTGATGATGTAAAAGGTGAGTTGAAAAATTCGGTATTGTTATCGAACGTTCCTGCTTCGGTAAACTGGTTCTCGCAAAGTTATTTAGGCGAAGAATTAGATGCTACTGTCAATTTGAAAGTAAAAATGATAGGGCAACCTTTGGATAAAGCAATTACTGTTACTATAGCCGTAGCTGCCTCTTCCGAAGCTAAATTAGGAACTCATGTTACATTGCCTACTACCAGCGTTACTATACCTGCGGGGAGTTTTTCTGCTGCCGTTAGTGTTAAGGTGTTAAATTCGGGTTTCGTTGCCGAGGAAAAAAAGAAATTGGTTCTTGAAATTACTAGCCCCGATGTAGCACTTGCTACTGCTAGTACTACTGCTACTATCGAGCTTTACGAAAAAACGTTTTGCGCTCTTTCAGATGGTGTTAGTGAGCTTGTTGGTTCATGGAAAGGCGATGACTTCGGTTACAATAGCCAAGTTTCGATAACTGCCGATGGTGATAAAGCCGTTGTTGATGGTTTAAGTTTTGGATTTATGGAAGATTGGTGGGGTGAAACAGTTGTTGATGGTGGTTCGTTTAAAATGGACGTTGATTTGACCAATAACACTGTAACTATTCCTCGTCAATATATCTATACTACTGACTATAAAGGCGACCTTTACGATTATGAAGTAGCAGGTACCGGAACATGGAATAATTGTGGTGCAAATCCTACCTTGATTTTGAAATACGATATTTATTATCCGGGTGATGCAAAAGGCTTAGCTGCAACTTATTCTTCTTATTTTGCAGGTGCTACCGTGATGACTGCTACATTGACATTGAATCCGGTTGCTAATAAATCTATGGGCTGGACTAAGAATAATAATTACGTTCGTATTAAACGTTAAATAGGTATTATTGTAATCAAACACTACACACTATTTTACTTCCGAAATTCAATTAGGTGGTGGAGATATGAAAAGTGTAAAAACTAAATTGCCTAAAGTTATTAAAATTAAAAGATAATCTTAGCGTAATTTGATATTATTTAAAAGCTGTTCTTTCACAAAAAAAGAACAGCTTTTTTTTGTATGTGCAAACCAAACGGTATTATGTTATGGAAAAACAATAAAACAAACATCAAATACGAACTATTCTAAAAAAGAATTATATTTGTAAAAAAAATAATTGCGTAGATAAATTACAATCTAAACGCTAGGTTTACAAATTGATACGCGTAACACAATAACTTTCTAAAATATAACTAAAATGGCTGAATTAAAAACAAAACAGAATGACTCAAATGTAGAAGAATTTATCAATTCTTTTGCCGACACGCAACAAAAAAAAGAAGATAGCTTTGCAATTTTAAAACTTATGCAAGATTTTACGGGATACCAACCCAAAATGTGGGGCAATTCTATCATCGGATTTGGACAGTATCACTATAAATCCGAAAAAAGTAGGCAAGAAGGCGATTGGCTCTTGGTAGGTTTTTCGCCTCGAAAAGCCGCAATATCACTTTATGTTTATTCTGGTTGTTCGGGGCAAGAAGACTTGCTAAGTGATTTGGGCAAGTTTAAGATGGGCAAAGGCTGCATTTACATTAAAAAACTATCTGACATTCACCAAGAAGCTCTACTAAAAATCATAGAATCGACCATTAAATATCTTCAAGCAAAGCACAGCTAAACGTGAATAGAAAAACAACAGCTTTGGCAAGGATTCTAAAAAAGTTTCCACAAAATACACACGCCTTTTGATAAAAGAATTATATTTGTGAAAATTTTAAATGTCCCTTAGTTTCATTTGTTTATTATTTCAATGCCCATTTGTAATAAAATAATAATTTGATTTTTATGTATAAGTTAATTGCTGCAACCATACTTGTTTTACTACTTTCGAGTGCCTTATTCTCGCAAGAAACCTACTCTGATAAACTTAGCTGGAAAGAGAACCTTTCTAAAACAAACGAAAACCAGGAGGTTCAAGAATTTCTGTATTTTGAAAATGCAAATCTCGATGACCAGAGTTTCTTGCCTTTTTATTCTAATTTGATAGATATAAACCATCTACAAGCAGACAATTATAAATACGACGTGCAACTTACCAATATGGTTTTTGAACCTATCAATAAAAGTAAACTTCAAGGTGTAGCGAATCTAAACCTAATTAAGCAAAACATCAACGTAGTGGCTGAAGAATACTTCTCGCAACAAAAACTGTATTTGCAATTTTCGTTTGTGCCCATTAGGCGCAATGCCCAAACCAATGAATTAGAACGGCTTGTGAGTTTTGATTATCAGTTAGTAAAAAGCACGCTAAAACGAACAGCTAAAAAGTTGGCAAAGAAATATGCACAAAACTCGGTACTTAGCTCAGGTAATTGGTACAAAATAGCAATTAACCAAACGGGCATTTACAAACTAACATTTGAACAGCTGACTGCTTTAGGAATAGCAAACCCACAAAATGTGCGGGTTTTTGGCAACGGAGAAGGTTTACTTTCGACTCAAAACGCAACTGAGCGCATCGACGACCTCAAAGAACTTAAAATAAAGAAAAACAGCGACCATATTTTGTTTTATGCCAAAGGACCAACTCGCTGGGATTACAGCTCTACAATTCAAATGTTTTTGCCTACTTTGCACAAATTTAGCGATTATGCGTATTATTTCATCACATCGGACTACAATTCAGGTTTTGATAATCAAATAGCTACAATGCCACAAATTACAGATCCTGCTAGCGAAACCATACAGCAATTTACCGATTACTATTTTCACGAACGCGAGCTCGAAAACCTAATAGAGTCGGGGAGTAGTTGGGTTGGCGAAAAGTTTGATGCTCAACTAGAATACGATTTCAATATCAATTTTCCGAACATTGTAAATGCTAGCGAAATTAAATTAAAATCAGTTGTTGCGGCTCGCTCTTTTGCTGTTTCGTCGTTTACTCTTTCCATCGACAATTACACCTCGCTCATGTCGGTGCCAGCTACTTCGGTTTCCGAAACGGCACCTTATGCTCAGGCTTTAACCAAAATACATACTTTTGCTTCGTCAGGCAATAGCAATTTAAACTTAAATTTAAAATATACAAAGTCAAGCGCATCGAGCGAAGCATGGCTCGATAATTTTGTGCTCAATGCCAGGCGAGAATTGATTTTTTCGGGTAGCCAAATGCCTTTTCGCTATTTGAATGTTACTGCACAAGAAAAAATTTGCGAGCTGATAGTTGGAAATACAACCGAAACGATGTCTGTTTGGAACGTTACCGATATGCACAATGTGCAAGCAATAGCAACTAATTTCAATGGTGGAAAATCGTATTTTAAACAAAAAAACAATAAAACCTTAGAGTTTGTTGCTTTTAATGGAAGTTCTTTTTTAACGCCTATTACTCAAGGCACTGGGCTTGGCAAAGTAGAAAACCAAAATTTGCATGCTCTTGAACAAACAGATTACATTATTATAGCCAATCCTAAATTTTATGCGCAAGCCAATGATTTGAAAAATTATTATCAACAAACTACAAATCTACACGTTACGCTAGTAAAACCCGAGCAAATTTACAATGAATTTTCGTCGGGGGCAGTTGATGTTTCTGCTCTAAGAGATTTTGTACGAATGTTTTACAACAGAGCTCAAACGCAAGGCAAATACCCACGCTACTTGTTGCTTTTTGGTAATGGCTCGTATGACAATGTGGGGCGAATAGCTGGAAGTACAAATTCTAATTACATACTTACTTATCAATCAGAAAATTCTGTTTCGCCAACTAGCTCTTTTGTTTCCGACGACTTCTTTGGGTTGTTAGACGAAAACGAAGGCGATTATACGGGGCTTTTGGATATTGGAATTGGGCGTTTTCCGGTAGAAACTACCCAACAAGCCGAGCTATTAGTAAGCAAAACAAAGCATTACAACAGCGCGGCTTCTTTTGGAAGCTGGCAAAACAATATCACTTTTGTAGCCGACGATGGCGATGATAACAACGGCAATATTCATTTAAACCACGGCGAAGGCTTGTCGGACAAAGTACGACTTTTACACCCCGAATACAACATCACAAAACTATATATAGGTGCTTACAATCAAGAAAGTACCGCCGGAGGTTCTACTTCGGTGGGCATCAACCAAGGGGTAGAAGATGCTTTGAACAAAGGAACGCTTATTTTTAACTACAATGGGCACGGCAACGAATCCACCCTTGCGCACGAAAAAGTAATTGATATTGGTATTATTCGGTCGTGGAAAAATAAAGACAAACTGGCTGTTTTTATGACCGCAACTTGCGAATTTTCACGCTTCGACGATTGGGAAATTGTTACCGCAGGTGAGGAGATTTTATTGAACCCCGATGGAGGAGGAGTTGCCTTATTTTCAACTACTCGTTTGGTGTATGCCTCGCCAAATTATACGCTCAACAACAAATTTTACGACTTTATTTTTGAAAACGATGACAACAATGAGCAATATAGGCTAGGTGAAGTAATGCAGCGTAC
The DNA here is from genome assembly GCA_020047755.1 of Bacteroidota bacterium. Taxonomy (GTDB): domain Bacteria; phylum Bacteroidota; class Bacteroidia; order Bacteroidales; family JAIFNL01; genus JAIFNL01. The sequence continues at coordinate 54,156 of JAIFNL010000080.1, read as the reverse complement.
CAAAAATACTTCGGGTTCGGGCATCAACAAACTCAATTTTACACTTTTGGGCGACCCCGCTTTGCAAATTGCAATTCCAAAGTACAAAGTATTAACAACTTCGATAAATGAAAAAACAGTAGGACAAGACACGCTCAAAGCCGCTGAAGAAGTCAGAATTAGCGGCGAGATTGTCAATTCTCAAAACCTAAAATTGACAAGTTTGAATGGAACACTAAACTTAACGGTTTTCGATAAATTTATGACCCAACAAACTCTTGGGCAAGACGGTGCGCCCATTGTCGATTTTCAGGTACAAAAAAATGTTCTTTACAACGGAATTGCTACCGTTAAAAACGGAGAATTTTCCATCGCTTTTATTGTTCCCAAAGATATTTCGTACAAGTTTGGTTTTGGAAAGTTTAGCTATTATGCTCTTTTCGACGATTTTCCTGCAACCGGTTACAGCAACCAAATAGTTATAGGTGGTTTTTCTCAAAATCCGGTTTCGAGTAACGAGAATATTGATTTAGAATTGTATATGAACGATTCTACCTTTGTATCTGGAGGCATTACCAACCAAAGCCCCAAACTGCTTGTTTACATCAATTCAAATACCGGAATAAACACCGTGGGAAATGGAATAGGGCACGACATAACGGCTGTGTTGGACAACGATACCCGCAACAGTTTTATTCTCAACGATTTTTATCAATCAGAAAAAGACACTTACAAAAAAGGACGAATAGAATATCCTTTTACCAATGTTGCTGCTGGAAATCATAGTTTGAACCTCAAAGTTTGGGACGTTCTCAACAATTCCACCACTGCCGACATAGAGTTTTTGGTAATTGAAGACAGCGAACTAACCATCGATAAACTATTCAATTATCCAAATCCATTTACCAATACCACTTGGTTTTATTTTACTCACAATCAGGCGAACTCAAACCTCGATGTATCCATTCAAATTTTTACCGTTTCGGGCAAATTGGTTAAGAATATTGAGCAAACCATTAACGTACAGAGCTTTCTATCGGAAGGGATTTTCTGGGACGGCTTAGACGATTTTGGCGACAAAATTGGAAGAGGCGTTTATTTTTACAAGCTCAAAGTAAAAAATGAAAACGATGATGAGGTTGAAAAAATAGAAAAATTATTGATACTGAAATAGGATTAAAAACGTGTAAATAGCTTTATTTTAATATTTTATGTTTAAATAAAGCTGTTTGCAATGTTTTTTTACTATCAACCAGTAATCTACCATAAGCCTATTCATTTTCAAGTCAGTACATTTAGGAATTTTACAAAACGCAGATTTTAATAATTCTTAACAACTTTACTACAAAACTTACCTGCAAATAATTTTATGTTGCATAAAAAGTGCATATTTTTGCAATCCAAACAAACCATGTTTACCTTCTGCTACCAACTACCCAAGTTCTAACTTTATTCAGTCAAAATTAAAACAACGATTAAAAATGAAAAAAGCTTTATTCTTTTTATTGATGCAACTTTGCATTGTATCGATATATGCACAAAATCAATCTTCCTCATTAGTTGTAAAAGCACAAATTACTGATTCAAAAGGCGTAAGTATTCCATTTGCTACCATTGTAGTAGTGCATGAAAGCAGCCAAAATGTAGAAAGCCAACTATCGGCAGACAATACTGGTAAATTTAGTTTCAATTTAACTAAAACAGGTAAGTTTATTTTGCGAATTAGTGCCGTAGGATTCAATAGCTTAGAACAAAAAATCACAATCGATAATTTACAAAAAAACATCGATTTAGATAAAATTAAGCTCACTGAATTAGTTACCGAAATAGGCGAAGTAAATGTAGTAGAACTAAAAAAACTCATCACCGTAGAAGCCGATAAGATTTCATACAACTCTGAGGCTGACCCCGATTCAAAAACTTCTACCGCATTGGAAATGCTGCGCCGTGTGCCAATGGTTACTGTCGATGGCGACGACAAAATTCAGCTCAAAGGCAATAGTAATTTCAAGGTATTTTTAGACGGAAAACCATCGATTATGCTAACCAACAATCCGTCCGACTTCTTAAAAAATTTTCCGGCAAGTAATATCAAAAATATTGAGGTAATTACATCGCCTGGAGCAAAATACGATGCCGAAGGGATTGGTGGAATTATCAATATAGTTACCTTCAAAAAGCTACTCGGTGGCTACACTTGCACTTTGCGTGGAGGTATCGATAATTTAGGCATGTACAACTTAGGCACTTATTATGCTGCTACCATCAAGAAATTTTCTTTTTCGGTAAATCTATCTAGCCATTATCGCAGCCCACTAGATATGGAAAATATTTCATATAGAGAAAACTATTTAAGTGAAAATCAGCATTTCATGAATACCGAGGGTATCAATGCCAACTCGGGTTTGTTTTCGTGGGGAAGTGGCGAAGTGAGCTACGAAATAGATTCACTCAACTTGCTAAGTGCTTCATTTAGTTTTCATTCGGGCAACAACAAATCGGAAAGCGAAAGCGAAACTTCTATAACCGACATCAACAAGCAACTTGCGCAAGCTTATTTGAGCAACAGCAGCAACAGTTATTATTTTGGTGCGCCCGAAGGAAATATTGATTATCAGCATACATTCAAGAAAAATAAAAAGCAAATGCTGACCTTGTCGTATAAATTCGATTTTGAGTTAGCAAATCAAGACAACGAGCAAAGCATTGTACCACAGCTTGATTTTTATCAATCGCGAAACATCATCGACAAAGAAGAAATGAACAGCGAACATACCTTTCAAGTTGATTATGTTCAGCCACTTAAAAATGGAACCCTCGAAATTGGTGCCAAAGATATTTACCGTTTCAACACTAGCAATTCCGATGCGTTGCTATTCGATTTTATCCAAAACCAATTTATAAATGATGAGGCTCGTTACATCGATTTTGAGTATTCTCAAAACATTATTGCTGCTTATTTCTCACTCAATCAGAAGTTTAAAAACTTTGGGTACAAAGCTGGGCTTCGTGTCGAAAACTCATCTACCGATGCTGTTTTTAACTCCAATAATGGAGATAATTTCAACAATTCAAATTTTGAATATGTTCCTTCGGCAAGCTTATCGTATCAATTTAATCCACAAAATAGCCTTCAACTAGCTTACAATAAGCGCATTCAACGTCCAGGCATTTGGTATTTGAATCCGTATGTAGATGATTTGAACCCCAAAAATGTAAGCTACGGAAACCCACTGCTCAAACCCGAACATTATCACTCTTTGAACTTGAATTACAACAAGTTTATGAAAAAAGGCAACATCAATTTGAGTGCATTTTACTCGTTTTCGAGCAACGGAATAGACCGTATTTCGTGGATTGAGTCCGAAGATGTTGCCTATTCAACTTACGAAAACGTAAAGAAAATCAAAACACTTGGTGGTTCTATCAGTTTGAACTATAATTTTAGCAAAAAATTTAGTGTAAACAATAATAGCTCTTTGAATTTCAATCAACTAGAAAATGCAACCGATGCCAACAAAAAGAATCAAACTTGGGGATTTAATAGCTACTTGCGAGTTCAGTATTCGTTCAAAAAAGACTTCCGATTATCAGCATTTGGAGGCTATTTTCTGTCGGCAGGTGGCTTAGAAACAGAAAATGCACCCTTCTATTATTCAGGCATTTCTGCATCGAAAGAGTTCTTTGAAAAACGCTTAAATATTTCTTTGAGTGCACAAAATATCTTCTGGAAAACAATGAGTTGGGAATCGGAAACAACCACCACTAGTTATTATCAAAAAAGCGAGATGTTTCGCCCAGGTAGAAGCTTTCGCTTAAATATTAGCTACCGTTTTGGACAAATGCACACGCAAGTAAAAAAAGCAAATCGCGGAATTAACAACGATGACCTCAACAAAGGCGGAAACTCGCAAGGTGGAGGCGAAAACTAACACCCTTCCATTCAAAAAACAACTAAAAAGCAGCAAGATACACCTTGCTGCTTTTTTTATCAAAAAAAAGCAACAACAAAGTAGCTTTAAAAAAAATAGAAAGAAAATTTGATTAAAAGTGTTTTTTTTTGAAAAAAAAGTTATTTTTGCAACTATTAAAACTTTTTACTAAAGAAAAAAAATACTATGAAATTTTGCGAAATAAATACAACTAAATACCCCAAAATTTATGTCAATTTCAACTCCGACAATCCAAGTGAGGAAGACGTAAACCAATACTTATCGGATATGACCTTGGTGTATAAATCTTATAAAAATATAGTAGTTATTTATACCTCCGACAAAATAAAATATATGATGGCAACAAACCGCATAAAAATAGGCACATGGCTAAAAGAAAATGCGCCAACAATAAAAATAGCTGCACTTGGAGTTGCCTATGTCTCTAAAAATATTTTATCAAACATTGTTTTGAAAGGAATATTTTTGATAAAAAGCCCCGAGTGGCCTAATAAAATCTGCTCTTCCATCGAAGACGCTGAAAAATGGGCAGACCAATTGATAAAAAATAGAGAAGAATAGGTTTTTCACTTCAACATGATCTTTTTAATACACTAAAATACAGATAATTTAGTAGTTATACGTTTTTTATTCGTAATAATCTTACATTTTGAAAAACCAAATTTTTTTTTAGATTCTAGCTAATTATTACCGAAGTTGTTCAATTAAATGCTTTGTAAAAATATTAGCCCCTCTAAAATTTAAGTGATCTGCGTCGGAATAGCAGCTATCAGCTAATTGTAAATCTGAAAAATCGATGATTCTAATTTCTTTATCGGTATAGTGTTTTTTTTGTTTTTCAAAATATGCACTAAAAAAAGAAGGTATATTTTGCTTATAAGTATAATGAACAGGGCAATTAATTAAAATTAGTTCGACATTTTTATTTTTACACAAAATCATAATTGAATCTAAATAAGAAACAGCTGTATTTGAAATACCATACAATTTTTTATCGCTAATAAAAAAATGCTTCTTTATTGTTTCCTTATTATTTGTCAATTTATTAAGTGTTTCTGGAAAATATTCACCGATGTAATTATTGTGGTGAAGTTTAGGAAAAAGGCATAAATTTTTAAATAAAGTTGTATAAAGAAGCTTATAATCAATAGGTATTGTTCTTAAATTTTCAAAATTTCCGATTGGGTATGCTCTATAAAACATTTCCGTTGACCAACGCTCTGTTGAAAACCTAAAGTCATCTAACTCTGAAAGATTGTGAGGTCCAAAACCCAAAATAACACTATCGGGGTGATAAAAATTTAAAATTTTCTTCAATTTCCAATAACTAACTACATAAGGCTCTGCCAATTGTGAAATATTACTAGCACTGCTAAAATAATCGGGGTTAATGGCTCTTTGCGTATGAGAATCACCAATAATTAAAACATTTGCTTTTTTTATTTGTGGATTTGTTTCTAATATAATATACTTATTTACGAATCCTGTTATAATAAAATAAACGAATAATATAGAAACAAATATAATAATAACGTAAAAAAAATGTTTCATAAATTTCAAAAAAATAAACAACGATAAATAGTTTGCAAAATAGTTTTTTCAGTAAATTATTATATAAATTTTAAAACACCTTTTAATCAAAAAACGGAAACAATATTTTATAAAATACCCGAGTAATAGATTATTTAGCTTCCAATTGTCGAAGAGTTTCCATTTTTTTGCGTTGCAAAAACTCAGTAATTCCTTCCAAATGTTCTTTCACTCGTTTGTTACCAAATTCGTACACCTTTGTAACCATGCCTTCAAGAAAATCACGGTCGTGCGAAATCAAAACCAAAGTGCCATCAAAATCCATAAGAGCTTGTTTTAGAATATCTTTGGTTCTCATATCCAAATGATTGGTTGGCTCATCGAGAATAAGCAAATTGACGGGCGTGAGGAGTAACTTAACCATAGCCAAACGAGTACGCTCGCCACCCGAAAGTACTTTCACTTTCTTGTCCCAATCGTCGCCGCCAAACATGAAAGCACCCAAAATGTCTTTTATTTTTGTACGAATTTCGCCCTTAGCAATATCGTCAATTGTTTGAAAAACAGTCAATTCTTCATCGAGCAAAGACGCTTCGTTTTGGGCAAAGTAACCAATTTGACTATTGTGCCCTATGGTCAGATTTCCGTCAAAATCAATCTCTCCCATAATCGCTTTCACCAAAGTAGATTTACCTTCGCCATTTTTGCCCACAAATGCCACTTTTTCACCACGTTGAATAGAAACAGAAACATCAGAAAATACCAAATGCTCGCCATACGATTTACTCAAATCTTGAGTTATCAAAGGGTAGCTTCCCGAACGAGGAGAAGGCGGAAATTTAAGGCGCAAACGTGAGTTATCGACTTCGTCAATCTCCACTATTTCAAGTTTTTCAAGCATTTTCACTCTCGACTGCACTTGCAAGGTTTTAGAATAAGTGCCTTTAAAACGCTCGATAAATTCTTGAGTTTCGGCTATCATTTTTTGCTGTTCGTCGTAAGCTTTTTGTTGCTTTTCGCGGCGTTCTTTTCTAAGCTCTAAGTATCTGGAATAGTTTACTTTGTAGTCATAAATTCGCCCCATTGTAACCTCAATGGTGCGAGTAGTAATATTATCTACAAAAGCTCTATCGTGCGAAATAATAATTACGGCTTTTGCATTCTTAATAAGAAAGGTTTCTAACCACTGAATCGACTCAATATCAAGATGATTTGTAGGTTCATCGAGTAAAATTAAATCGGGATTTTGAAGCAAAATTTTTGCTAATTCGATACGCATACGCCAACCTCCACTAAATTCGCCAGTAGGTCTCTGAAAATCAGAACGTACAAAACCCAAACCCAAAAGCGTTTTTTCAATTTCGGCATCATAATTTATTTCCTCAGTGCTATATACTTTCTCACTCAATGCCGAAACTTTTTCTATAATTTCATAATATTCAGCCGATTCATAATCCGTTCTAATGGTCAATTGTTCGTTGAGTTCCTCCAATTCAGCTTTCATAAGGTGCATTTGCGCAAAAGCCTGCGAAGCTTCGGCAAAGACAGTTCTGTTATTCTCAGTCATCAAATGTTGTGGCAAATAGGCAATTACAGCTTCTTTGGGAGCTGAAATTCTACCAGAACTTGCCTTTTGCGCTCCTGCTATAATTTTTAACAAAGTCGATTTTCCTGCACCATTTTTGCCCATCAAAGCAATTCTATCTTTGTCGTTTACCACAAAGGAAACATCTTTGAACAGTGAAGTTCCACCAAATTCTACTGAAAGTCCGTCAATTGAAATCATTCGTTTATCGTCTATTTTTTTTTAAATTTTGCGCAAAGATAAATAAAACATTCTAAGTAAGTATTCCTGCATCGAAACTTTGCAGATATAGTTCTTGTAACAATCAAAAAATAAAGTAATTACAGAGTTAAAATATTTTTTTCGACCCAAAATAAAAAATAGACAAACAATTTGAGACCTAAAAATAATTATAGAAATTATAAAATAAAGCAAAGACAGGTAATCTATAAAACATTGATTATCTATCTATTAAATATTATTCTATCTTTTTATTTATAGAAGTTTCCGTTTTAATTTTCTATTTTCTTTTTTTTATATAATTTCGTGCCAAGGAAAAAACAAAAAGCCGGAGGTTTCTGCTGAAAGAAAACACCGGAAACAGAACAAGAACTAGCTATGAAAAAAGAAGTTACTCAAAATACTTACGATTCTTTAACGCAAGAAGAGAAAAATCAAATACAATCTTTGCTTCAGCGTGATGCCAATTTTCTCGAAAAAGAAATTATTGCCGGAATTTGGCAAGAAAAAATATCGAAAAAAGGACTCGAAAAATGGTTTAGAAAATTATTGAAAAACGGAGATAATATTATAAAAACCAATAATAAAAACGAATCGTACATAAAAATTGGCGAAGATAAAGTTGTAAAATTTAGCGTTTCATCACAAAATGGTTTTGCTCACAAATATCCTTTTAGCGCAGCTTCAGCTGCCGTACAAAATGTAATTAAAAGTGCAATATCAAACGATTTCAAGCCCATTGCCCTTCTCGATTCGCTTAGAGTTGGCGATTTTGAAGAAAAAGAAAATCAAAACAAACTCATAGGCATAATAAAAGCAATTTCAGAATTTTCAAAAGCTGTAAATATTCCGGTAGTAGGAGGCGAAATATTTTCCAACCATTCGTTCAATGAGATTCCAATTATCAACGCATTTTCAGTGGCAAGCATTGATGCAGAAGAATTGAAACGGAAGAAAATAATTTTACCTGGTTATTTAATTTTTTTGGTAGGTGCACACACTAACTTAGAAAGTACAGCAAACTACGAAGGAGAACATTCGTTCAATCAATTATCTAACAACGAAGATATTACATCGTATTCTGCCGAAAATTTGCAAGAAAAATTATTGATTGACCTTTGCAAAAATAGCCAAGCCGAACGCCATTTTGCGGTAATGAAAAGCATAGAAAAAGGCGGCATAATCAAGGCTATTCATAAAATTGTAAAAGGAAAAAAAGGGGTTGATTTATACATTGATAAAATAAAAACGTCTATACAAAAATTAAATAATCTGCAAATTTTGTTTTCAGAAAGCCCAGCACGTGCGCTATTTGTTGTAAATAAAAAAAATACCGAAAAATTTACTCAGATAATTGAAAAATCAGGTTTAAATTGCCAGAGTATAGGCGAGATTAACGACCTAAATTCGATTAGAATATTTGAAAATGGAACAAAAATAGCTGAAATTCCATCTGAAATACTCGAAAATCAAAGTATTCCCGAACGAGATATAGAGTATAAAGCTCCCGACATGTCAAAAGTAAAAGAGTATTCTATAAAAGATATTCCTTTGCCAGAAGATTTGAAGGAAGTAGGAAAATTTTTACTTTCCCACAAAAATATCGCCTCCAAAAGGTATTTAACAAAGCACTTTAATCTCGAAAATAACGAATTTAAAAGCGAAGAGCAGCGTTCCGATGCAGCAATTGTGCCATTCAACGATGAATACTCGCTAGTAGTTGGCGTAGATTGCAACTCACGCTACGTAAATGCGCACCCTCAAACAGGTGCAGCTATTGCGGTAGCCGAAGCGGCACGAAATATAGTTTGCAGTGGCGGTCGCCCCATTGCAATAAGTGCTTGCATCAACATAGGCAATTACAAAAACCCTGAAATTTTTTGGCAATTTACCGAAATAATAAAAGGTATAAATAAAGTAAGCAGAGAATATAACTTGCCCATAATCAACATAAAAGCAAATTTTGAAAACTACACCAATGTAGATGGAAAAGAATTAAATATTTATCCCACTCCCACCATCGGAATGTTAGGCACAATTCGCAAAAGTAGGCAGCCTTTAAGTTTGAGTTTCAAGCAAAAAGGCGACATGATTTTCCTATTGGGCGAAACGAAAAATAGTATTTCATCATCGCTTTATCTAAAATCGTATCACAAGGTAAAAAATTCGCCACCTCCATTCTTTTGTTTAAAAACAGCGCACAAGCTACAATTAATAGTTAGCGAACTTTTTGACAATGAATATATTAACTCCGCTCACGACATCTCAAACGGAGGGTTAATTGTTACCTTAGTAGAAGCAGCACTTTTCAATAATTTAGGTTTTGATATCACAACCGATGCCGAAAACCGCAACGATGCTTTCTTGTTTGGCGAAGCGCAAAACCGTATAGTTGTTACTGTTAGCCCTAAATATGAAACTGATTTTATTGATTTTATGATGGAAAAAGAATTTCCATTTCTAACACTTGGGCACATCACACGAGGCGATTTGCGAATAGACGACGTGTCGTGGGGCAATATACTCGAAATCAAAGATTTGTATGAAAATAGTATCGAGAAAAGTTTTAAAATTTAGAAAAATCTTTCCGATGCAAAATAAATATTTCGGTAAATCTATTTACTTTTGATAAATTGAATCATCAAAAGTAAATAGGCAAAATTATTTCCGTACAGATGTTTTTCGCAGAAAAGGTTTGCGCTTTGTGATTACTCCGTCTTTGATTAATTTTGCATCTTCCACAGTATAATAAGCAGTAGGATTATTTTTGTTTAAAATACTAATGAAAGTATTTAACTCTCTGCGTTTTATGCTACTAAAAATCATTTTTACAGCACCTTCCGAGCCTAGGGCATCTACTATGGTTATCGTAAAATTTGTTTCGCGGAGTAAGCGTATCGTTTCGTCAGAATTTTTCCTAAATACAACTCTAACAACCACAAAGCCAATAGAAATGCGCTGTTCGAGATAAATTCCCACAAAATTTCCGGTAGCAAATCCGGCAGCAAAAGCTATGTAGCCTACAATATTATCAACTTCTTTTAAAATCTGACTTATAGCCAAAAGCCAAACCAACGATTCAAAAAAACCAGCAATAAACGCAACATGTTTAAGTCCTTTGGTAGCAACTATAATACGCAGAATACCAATAGATTGGTCAAAAATACGAGCGAAAAATATCAAAATAGGCAATATTACATACGAATAATATACCGAGTCTGTTATTGCTTGAATATCCATCAAATAAAATTAAATTTGTTAAAAAAAATACATATTAATTTTCAATGCCAAGTATAAAAATACTAAAAAAAAATACTAGTTTATTTTTAATATTTTATAATTGAAAACACCTTCTTTTACAACAATCTGAAGCATATAAAATCCATTAGTCAATGATTGTATATCAACCTGATTATTTTGCTGCTTCAAATCCGTTTGTAGTTGCAATTTTCCACTCAAATCGAAAAGTCTGAGTTTTCCCGATTGGTTTGCTGGTATATTTACATGAACAAAATCGGTTGCAGGGTTTGGAAACACACACATTTCGTCATTTATCGATACATCAATATTATTTAATAGCACCCTATTTTTTTTACCTGGCGTGCCATAATAGTTTAAAATAGCTATCCAATTTTCGGCTAATTCGTTGTTCTTATCTGGCGAAACAAGCTCTAAACTAGCTCCGCTTCCATTAGCAATAGGACTCCAAGGTGCTGAAGAAGTATAACTTACAAAATCGACTAGCAAATTATCTGAATTATAAATCTTTACTTCGTCTGATGTTCCAAAACCAAAATTAATATTACCTATGTAATTTGAAATTTCGGGAAAGCGAATTTTAAATTGATTTGTATCTTTGCAAACTACCAAAAAACTTTCTGTTAGAATTGTAGTCTTTTCAGGAAAAATAAACCGGTTAAATTCATTGTTATCATTCAAAGTCCAATTCGCTAAATTCACAGAACTTAGATTTGGGTTATAAATCTCTATCCAATCTTCGGTATCAAAAATAGGCGCAGAATTGTAGTTTATTTCATTAATAACTAAGGGTTTGTTATTATTAGCAGCAGTATCTTCGACAAAAAAAGCCGTCAGTTCCGAAAAGTTTTCTGGCATTATTTTAATTGTAATACCGCTTGCATCATTCGACCATTTCAGAAATTTAAAACCTTGTGCAGGAACAGCTGTTAATTCAATTGCTACACCTTGAAAATAAATACCTTGCCAAGGATATTGAGTGGGTTTAATTGTATTAATTTGAATGTAGCCTTTGCCTTCAATATTTAATGTAATTTGCTTAGTTGCAGCAAGCGAAAAATAGCTCAAAATTTGATTGCGCAAATAAGTAGGTCGCTGTTTAAAAAAAGTCCGTAAATTTTCAACTCGTGTGAGCCAAGTTGTATAAGAAATTGTAGTCCAACGAGTTATTTCTCTTCTGATTTCGGGTTCAATAATACTTTGAACAGAATCGAGCGAAGCAATTGCTTTATCTGGTAAAAATTCTGAATTAAGTAAATCGGCAATTCTATTTACTAACTTATGCTTAAAAATTTCATTTTGAATCAATTTTTGTGGCATAAAATTAGACCATTTCTCGGCAGTTAAATATTGATATTCGGTAAAGCCATTCCAGCTTAAAGTGCTATATGATCTATCTGTATCCCAAATAGTCCAACGCCATCTTCCATTTGGCGAGTATTCTTTGTAGGCAAAACTTCCCCAAGTCCAACTTCGGTATTGAGTGCAATGCACAAATGCCAGAAGATTTATAAAATTAGCCATATCAATAAATTCAGAAGCGGCATAAAAGCTATTTTCTTTTGAAAAATCGGTTGTATTAAAAAAGCTTACGAGTTTTTGCCATTCGCTTCCATTTCCATATTTAATTTCGGCACCTTCTTTTTGATAACGAACTAATTCAAAATTAGTTGATCCCGTATGATGCTCTATAAAATATTCATTAATACTTTCTCTTACATTATAAATACCCCAGTATTTTGAATTCAAATAAAGAACAGACCATTCTGAAAGAGATGTTAAACCTCCCGTTTTACGCCATAAATCAGAAGATAGTGGGTCTCTTAAAAGTGTGCCAAGCCCATCGGTCAAGTCGTCATCGTAGCCTGCACGCAAAACTGTATTTTTAAAATATGCCAGATTATTTAATGAAAATAAATTATAATTCAAATATTCATTGCCCAAACTACTTTTGTAAAATTCGCGAAATGACTTTTTAGGCATTCCTACCGAACTACTTCCTTGTATTCTAAGTCCAGATTTTATATTAAAATCCTCTAAATTATTTTTAATGAAAATATTGTCCACCTCACATTCTAATCCATCTGTCCAAGGGTGAGAATAAATACCGGTATTTCCATATAAATTAACAGAATCGGTTGTTATCGACCAAATTGGCAATTTGCTTTGAGGCTCGTTAATAAAATAACTAGCAGAAATGGTGAAACTATTCAGGTATTTTTGTCTAACACTAACTGCTCTAACGTTTGTATTTTTAGAAATAAGAAATGGTGCTTTGTACAAATTGGAGGTTCTAGTAGGCGTAGAATTGTCGGTGGTATAATATATGCTATCGCCCGAAGTGTTGGGGATAATTTCAACAGACAAAGAATTATAAAATCCTGATTTTGAAACAAAAGAAGGTTTTTGTGCGATTCCCCAAAAATATTGTGATGCAGAGTTCGCTTTTTCAAAGGTAGGTATTTTAAAAAAAACTTTTTGCCCTTTTTCTTCGCTCCACCTGCCAAAAGAAATATCGGATAATTGTTGCCCAAAACGTACACTATCTATCAATGAAAGCGTAGCCGAAAAAAGCCCAATTTCTTCGCCAGAAGCAGAAAGGTTAAAATTTGTATTTAATTGATTATTAACACTATTTGCCCAAACAACTAAAAAGCCATTTGCTTTTATAATTGTGTTTGCCGGAAATTTCCATTTTGTGGGATTTGTAAGATTATCAGTAAGATAGCATGAGCTTAAATCGAAATCGGTAGAAGATATATTGTGTAACTCTATCCAGTCATCATAGGTTTGTGTAGAAGAGTTGATGATATTTTTTTCGTTTGAAGCTAAAAATTCATTAATAACTACCTGTGAATAAGATATTTTTATATTACTAAAAATAAAAAGCAGAGCAATTATTATAGAAACAAACTTCATAAAAAACCCTAAGAATATTTACAAAAAAAAAATAAAAAGCAGTAAGTCTATAAGCCGGATTCTGTAATTTGGCATTTCTGCCAAATCCCCTATCATTTATCTAGGCACGAAATTACTTTCGTACTCAATCGTTCTACCCCTCAATATAGGTCGAGCAAACCTTAAATACTGATATACATGAACTTTCAACACATAAGGCGCACGGCTGCAACAATTACTTGCCGCACCGGTAGGCTCTTACCCCACCTTTTCACCCTTACCTTTTCCGAAAAAAAGGCGGTATTTTTCTGTTGCGCTACTATTCTTTCGCAAGAATCTTCTCGTTAAGAAGTATGCCGCTCTGCGTTGCCCGGACTTTCCTCTCTTACAGATAAATGTAACAGCGATAGAGCAACTTACTGCTCGGCAAAGTTAATGATATTTACGGAAAATAACTTTAAATAAAACAAAAAAAATCTTTTTTTGTTAATTATAAAATTAAATCGTATATTTATATTTTAGAAAAAATAGTGTATTTGTATTTAATTCTCTGTTTTACAGTATATTCTAATTATTATTTCAGACAGGAATTACTCAAATAGATGAAATTTTTAAAATTTTTTTTCGCTGTTTTAATTTTATTGTGTTTTAAATCGAAATGTAGTTTAACATAAGCTAAAAAGCATTAAATATTATGAACGAGACCAATGATTTAGCCTATCAATTATTTCAGGATATTCAACAAGGAACATTAGAGTATTGTTATCGTGGTGTTTTTAACCGTAGCATAACAGAGAATATTTTGTCGTTAGCTGAAACGAATCTTGAAAAAGAAAAACGCTTTTTGTCTGTTAAACGACGTGTGTATTTTATTATGGTTGAGGGACTTCAAAATATAACTCGACACCAAGAATTAAATCCAGATAATGACGAAACAGTTGGCATTTTTTTAATTCAGATGCGTGATGGGCATTTTTTTATTACAACCGGCAATGTGGTAGAAAACGATAAAGTACCCGATTTGCAAGAAAAATTGGAAATTGTAAATAGCTTAGATGCTGCTTCTTTGAAAAAATACTACCTCGAAGTTCTCGAAAATGGAGAATTATCAAAAAAAGGTGGTGCTGGATTGGGTTTAATTGAAATGTGCCGAAAATCAGGAAATAAATTATTTTATAATTTTCGTAAAATTAATGATAAAATTTCATACTTTTATTTTAACACTAAGGTTCCATCTCAAATAGATGATAAAAAAATAGTGAACGAGTTGAAAATTAAAGAACAATCACTTGATAAAATCATTGATTTTCATAAAATTCTTAACAAAGAAAATATTATTTTAACATTTAAAGGTATTTTTGACCAAGAAAATATGCTTAATTTGCTTTCTATGATTGAAAGCCAAATGAATGCATCGTTAATTTCCATCAAGGTTTTTAATGTAATTATGGAACTTCTTCAAAATATAGTAAAACATGGTGAACTGACTAATAAAGAGCAACTTGGGAAGCCCGGAATATTTTTTATAAGTAAAAATGAAAAAAATTTTATTATTACATCAGGAAACTATATTTTAGCGGAAAATTATCAGAAACTTGAAGATAAAATTAATTACGTAAATTTGCTTGAATATGAGGAACTTGACGATGCTTATGACAGGGTGTTGCTCGATGAAGGTTCTGGAAACGCAAAAAAAACTGGACTTGGTTTGATTGACATGCGTATAAAAAGCGAAAATAAATTAGGTTTTAAATTTTATAAAATAGATTCTGAGCAGTATTTCTATACGCTAACGATTAAAATAAAAAAAAGTGTGAATAAGATTGAAACTTTGAATATAAAACCAACTGATGATACTCCGGAAGTAATGCTAGATGCGGAAAAAGGATTTTTTTCCATTGCAAAGCGTTCGTATCCCGAAAATGCTATTGATTTTTATGATGTAATCATTAGTTGGATAAGAAATTATGGCAAACAGCCTAATACAGAAACAACTTTTAGTTTTGATTTTGAATATTTTAATACAGCATCTTCAAAGCAGATTATGAAAATTATTCTGGAATTGGAACGATTTTCGAACAAAAGTAATGTTAAAATTATTTGGAAATACAAAGATATTGATGAAGATATGCTTTCTTTGGGGCTTCGTTTCCAAAGACTTGTAAATTTGAACTTTGAATTTATCGAAATTAAATCAGAGTAAATACAACGAAAAATTTATTTTTTTGTACTTTTTTATTTAAAATTTGTTTTAAGGTCAGATAAATAAAGCTTATTTATTTTCGGTTTATTTTTATTATTTTAAAAAATTTTTCATACAAATCGTTATCAAAAAAACGAATAATGTAAGCACCTGAATTAAAATCATTTAATGTAATGCTTGCATTGTTTTCCGAAACAATTCCTACTTGTAAAAGAGTACCCGTTAATGTGTAAAGTTCATATTTCAAATTACTTAAATTTGAGTATGTTACGTTTATATTTTCAAACATAGGATTGGGGTAGATGAAAATATTTTGGGTAGTATCTTGTTCTATTATTTTGCTGCAAAATGAAAAAGAAATAGAATCAGTAAAGGGTGGGCTTTCATAAATGATTGAATTTGAATTGTTTGTAATTTCAAACAATCCATTTCCGTATTTGCAACAAACTCCGTCTGCTGCTGCATCGTAAATTATAAGTGTAGCACACGAATCTTCTAAACAAATATCGTAATTAAACGTAGAATTGCTAGCATACGGACCGCCCGAAAAAATCGTTTCTTTGGCTTTATTTACTATTTTCCAAGTTGTTTCGTAGCCATAATTGTCTGTTTTTATTTTCAATTTAAAATAATTTGCTTCGCTTACCGAAAAAAAACAAGATAAAGTATCGTTTGCCATCACAGCATCAGTTGTATTATTGGGGTTGGAAATTAATATCGTCAATTTATGATTCCCTTCGGGCATTTGGAATTTTTTAAACTCAACAAAATCAGTTTCATACGAGTTCAAATTTCCTGTCCAAGCTATAGAATCAATAAGGTTATCATTTATTTTTAACTTTAATTTTAACGTAGTTAAGTCGGTAAAACTAAAATTTCTAATTAAAACTTTTGCGGTAATATTTTTGCCAAAGCAAACAACTTGCTGTGGCAAAATAAATTCTACAATTCCTGCATTATTTTCTGAAGTCAAGGGAAAAGGTTCAAACGCATTTAATGTAGTAATGTTCTCATTATCTGGGTTTAACCACTTTTTTAATTGTCTATTGGGTTCGGAATAATAACTCCATGCGGTTGCGAATTTGGCAAAGTAATCGGATTCATTTAGGGCTGTACATGAAGCCGTGCCGCCAGTTAAAATCCCCACAATGCGCCGGTTTTCGTCGAATAGAGGAGCTCCTGACGAACCGCTTTCGGTAGTTCCAATATCCCATTTATTTATTTTCCAATGAGTTGAAGCTATATAACCCGTATAGGAAGCTGTTTGTAAAGCTGTATTTGCGAACGATATTTTTTTTGTATCGCCATCGGGGTGATGTATGCTAACTGATTTATTTACAGCCGAATTACTCAAATCCCAGCCTGCATAATAAGGCAAAAAAGTGTCAGGTACTTTTTCTGAAAGTTTTAGCAAAGAAAAATCAAGTTGGTTGTCTTTTTCAGGTGTTGCTACTAAGTTTGCTCCTGAAATAGTTTGAAAAAGACCTACACTGGCATTGCCACATTCTAAATTTTCGTAATTAAAATAAAAAACAGTGTTGTTTGCCGAACTTTCTCTTGATACACAATGGTTTGCTGTTAAAAAATAAGGTGTTTCATCATTTCGGGTGTTATTCACTAAACTACCTGTACAAAAAAACTCGTTGTCGATAAACATTTTAGCTATGCCTCTTTTTTCTAAATACCATGGTAAACCAAGTTCGCATCGAATATCAACGTTGCAAGAGCCTGATTTTGAACTATTTTCTCTTAAATCTATAAAGCCATAACCTACCGATTTTATAGCTAGTTTGGAGCTAAATTCAGAGTTATTCAACTCAAAATACTCTATAATTATCGAATCGGAGTAAATTGGTAAAACAGGAAAAATACCACTTCCGGTATTGTTTTTTGACGAAAAGTCGCCTAAAATAGACATTTTATTGGCGCTATAAACAAATAGTTTTGACCCTTTGGGTATTTTAAATTCGGAAAATGTAAGATTTAATGAAATTGCATCTTTTGCACAAATACCAAATCTCCAAATAGAAAATTCATCATTTTTGAGATAAATATTTTTCTTGTTTTTTACCGGAATAGTTATTTCTATCTTTTTTGCAAATTGCAATTTTTTATTATCCTCTAATTTTATTTGCGTTAAATCGGGTTTTGCTAATTCGAGAAACGGTATTTCTTGTTTTTTGAAATTTTTAAATGAATAAGGCTCTTCTTTTTCGCTGGTTTGTGAAAAAGAAAACCCTGAAAAAAAAGTAAAAATTAATAAATAAAGCACTTGTTTTTTCATTCTCGTTTTTTATAAAATTTTATCTTTTTGTTGAACGTAGTAAAAGCCAAAATATTGGATAGTGTAACTTGCAAACAATCGAAACTCTGAAAAAAAAGTGAAATTACGCAACTTTTTCTATATTCTAAGGACAAATTGATTGCGTAAATTTATAGTAACAGAAATTCTACAAATTGCGAAATTAAGCAATTTTGGAGAAATTCTAATGACAAATTGTTAAATTGTTACATTGTTACATTATTTTTTTATCACTAAAACTTGTTTTTTTATTTTAGCTAATTCTTAAAAAAGAGGCGATATTTTTTTACACTATTATAAATCAATTAATTAAAACGTTATTCACTATTCACAACATAAAAGCTAATAGTATAGAAGTTCTAATCGAATTTAAACACACAAAGTACTAATTTTTTTTCAAAAATAAAAATAAAAATACAGATATTTTTATACTGAAACGAATTATATTCATTATTTTTACATAGTTCGTGTTTGGAAAAAAAACAGCAGATTTTAGGTATTTTGAAATTTTAAAAGTCACAGTTTATTTCGAATAACTAAGGTTTTTGAAAGCCACAAAAATGTATTTTTTTTCAGATATTATTTAATTTCAAAAAACATAATTTAATTTTTAGGCTATGAGAAAGTATTTAATTCAAATTTTAGTTATTGGCTTTTTGATGTTTAGCTGCGAAAAAACAGAAACACCGATTGATAACCAAGACCAAACAGAAATTTTGAGCTTGGTAAATGATTTAAGAACAAGTGGTTGCCTCTGCGGAGCAACAAACAAACCCATTGTAGGAACGCTAGCTTGGGACACGAAACTCGAAGCTGCCGCCAAACGACATGCCGAAGACATGGAAAAAAACGCGCACTTTTCGCATGTGGGTACCGATAATTCTACTTTTAGCCAGCGGATTACAGAGGCTGGTTATGTGTGGAGTAATTGTGGCGAAAATATTGCGTTTGGGCAAAAAACAAATGCTGAAGTAATTCAAAGTTGGAAGGATAGCGAAGGGCATTGCCTAAATATGATGAATGGTGCTTTTACTCACATTGCTGTGTCTAGAAAGGGAGATTATTGGGTGATGGTTTTGGCAAAGTAGAACAGAAAATAGAAAAAAACCCGTAAAATTTTAATATTTTTACGGGTTTAAAATTATTTTTGAAAATTTCTAAAACTGGTTTTTTTTTAGATTAAATAATGCCGGTTTTGAAATTGAAGCGAGCTTGCAAATTTTGGTTCAAGGCTTCCAAGAAATCTTCGGTGCTTAGATAATCTTTTTCGGTTAGATTTTTGTCGTGAATCAAAAGAGCTAAGTCTTTGGTCATTTTGCCAGATTCTACGGTTTTGATGCAAACATCTTCCAAGGTTGTAGCAAAATTGATTAACTCCTGGTTGTCATCAAATTTACCTCTGTAAGCAAGCCCACGAGTCCACGCAAAGATAGACGCAATAGGGTTTGTAGAGGTTTTTTTGCCTTGCTGGTGCATACGATAGTGGCGAGTTACTGTTCCGTGAGCAGCTTCGGCTTCAACGGTTTTCCCGTCTGGGGTTACCAAAACTGATGTCATAAGTCCCAGAGAACCAAAGCCTTGAGCAAGTGTATCTGATTGTACATCGCCATCGTAGTTTTTGCAAGCCCAGATAAATCCGCCTTCCCATTTCAAGGCAGAAGCTACCATGTCGTCGATTAAACGGTGCTCGTAAATAATTCCAGCTGCATCAAATGCGGCTTTGTAATCTTTTTGGTAAATTTCTTCAAAAATATCTTTAAATCTACCGTCATATTTTTTTAGAATGGTATTTTTTGTCGATAAATAGAGAGGCCATTTTTTATCTAACGACATTTGAAAGCATGAATGTGCAAAGCCTGTGATAGACTCGTCGGTGTTGTACATTGCCATTGCAACTCCGTCATCTTTAAAGTTATACACTTCATACGATTGCACAGGACGTCCATCTTCGGGCGTAAATGTGATGGTCAATTTGCCTTTTCCTTTGGCTAAAAAATCGGTAGCTCGATATTGGTCGCCAAAGGCATGACGTCCAATAACTATTGGCATAGTCCAACCCGGAACTAGCTTTGGAATGTTCTTAATTACAATAGGTTCGCGAAAAACGGTTCCTCCCAAAATGTTGCGAATAGTTCCGTTTGGCGACTTCCACATTTCTTTGAGCCCAAACTCTTCTACTCGGTATTCGTCGGGAGTAATTGTGGCACATTTTATGCCAACCCCATATTTTTTTATAGCCTCGGCAGCTTCAACAGTTATTTTGTCATTCGTTTCGTCGCGTTTTTCAATGCCCAAATCGTAATATTTAATATCCAAATCGAGATAAGGAAGAATAAGTTTGTCTTTGATAAATTGCCAAATTACTCTGGTCATTTCATCGCCATCTAGTTCAACTACAGGATTTTGAACTTTAATTTTTGCCATAGTTATCATTTTTATTTAGTTATGTTTGTATGTAAATACTTTGATTTTTTCGGAGCGTAAATATATATTTTTTTCATTAACGATACAATTTTTTTTTACTTTTTTTCTAAATTGATTTGTTTGGTCAAAAAAAGAATCTAAGTTCTTTTTTATAAATAATCCTAAAATCTTTTTACTTTTGTGATGTTTTTTCAAACCAAACTATAAGTAACTAAAAATGTATCAAACAATAACTTCGATAGCTGAATATGAGGCTGCAATAACCCAAAATGCTGCTGCTTTGTTTTATTTCTCGCACAATGAGTGCAATGTGTGTAAGGTTTTGAAGCCTAAGATAGAAGAGCTTTTTACAGAAGAATTTCCCAAAACAGGGCTTTTTTATGTAAATACCAAGGAAAGCCCAGAGTTATCGGCACAGCAGCGCGTGTTTGCTGTGCCTAGCTTACTTATTTTTGTTGACGGTAGAGAATATGTGCGTAAAAGCCGCAATATTGGGTTAAATGAGCTTGAAGAGTTAATGGAAAGACCTTACGAAATGCTTTTTTCGTAAATTTAATCCTAAAAAAAACGGAAAATATTAGAGAATTTCTAAATAATTGGTAGTGTAAAAAAATGGTGGCTTTTTAAAAAAGTAAGCTAAAGTTGTAATTTTTTTAATTTTAATGATAAAATAACAGTAGGAAAATTTAATAATATAATAATTTATTATTATAATTTTGAAAAAATTACGTAATTTTGCTTTTCTTAGAATTTCGGCTATTATCAAGTTGCGCTATCAAATTATTAGTATAGACTTTACAAAATAACTTTTAACTTTATAGGAGATGAAAAATTTAATTCCTGTTTTAATTATTTTCTTTTTTGTAACAAGTTGTAACCCAAAAGAAAAACAAATTTCTTCTACCGAAAAATTTATTCAAGACACCATTTTGTCTTTGCCCGAAGTGCAGGAAATGAACCAGTTGGTAGATTCTATTACTAAAAAACAACAACAAATTTCGCTCATTATCGAGCCTTCTACCGAAAGTGCCGATGTGTGGACAGTTCAAGTTGGGTACAATGGAAAGGAGCGTTTTGAAACGTATTTCCATTTCTTTGTAAACCCTTCAACGAAAGAGATTTGGGTTCAAAATATTGAAAATGCTGCCAGCCAATCGCTTAGCGAATGGCGCGATATTCGTTACGATAGCATTTATACTCAATTAGGAATGAACCTTTTACAAACAGAGCAAATTGGCAACTTAAAAATAGAAATGACCGAAGAGGCGATACTTAAAAATATAGGCAAGCCCGACCAGGTTTCGCAAGCCATCGTTTGGGATACCGACGGTTTGGTGCATCAAGATTGGTTTTACAAAAATCAAGGCATAGAGTTGAATGTATGTTGGGAAAATTCAAACCAGAAAACTCTTTTCCGAATAAGTATTTTCGAAGGCTGCAAACTCGAAACTTCTCGAAAAATAAAAATTGGAAGCTCTCGCGCACAAGTTTCGGAAGCTTATAAAAAAGAAATAGACCCAAGAAATAAAGAAAATACGCCTATTATAGTAGGAAGCGCGTTTGGTGGAATTTTCTTTGACCTCGAAAACGATAAAGTTGTTGCTATTTTTATGGGCGCAGCAGCCGAATAAAAAGAAATTGACAAAAAAATAAATTTTGGTTGTTTTATAGAAAAAAAGCAATTTAAAATTATAACATTTTTTTTTTTAAACAATTTAATAACAAAGCAAATTTGCAATATGTTTGACAGAGTTTATTTTATCATTTTATTACTAATAAATTATTTTTTATATTTTTAAATTATGGAAATCGTTTATAATTCGTAAATTCGTGGTATTTTTTTGTCATTCTTATTGAATTTGTTATGGAATTTTAAGAAAGTTGCGTAATTCA
This sequence comes from Bacteroidota bacterium, assembly GCA_020047755.1. Taxonomy (GTDB): domain Bacteria; phylum Bacteroidota; class Bacteroidia; order Bacteroidales; family JAIFNL01; genus JAIFNL01. The sequence goes on along the minus strand of JAIFNL010000080.1, from coordinate 31,912 downwards.
TTTTTTTTATTTGGTTATTCTCAAGTTTCGTTATCAAATTTTTTGTAAAAAATGAAAAAAAATGTAATTTTGGAAAATTGAAGTAGCGTGTTTTTCGACAAAATAATTTAAAAAAACAAAACTATGTATATTCTTTCATTAGACCAAGGAACAACCAGCTCGCGGGCTATTTTGTTCGATAAAAAAGGCGAGATAGTTGCTATTGAACAAAAAGAATTTACGCAAATTTATCCACAATCGGCTTGGGTAGAACACAACCCCGACGAAATATGGAATACGCAAGCTGCTGTTGCTGCCGAAGTGCTCATTAACAGTAATTTACAATCTAAAGATATAGCCGCCATTGGCATTACCAACCAGCGCGAAACAACGCTCGTTTGGAACAGAAAAACCGGACGACCTATTTACAACGCCATCGTTTGGCAAGACCGCCGAACTGCTGCCTTTTGCGATACATTGAAGCAGCATCACATTGAACTTATCCAAAACAAAACCGGCTTGGTGATAGATGCTTATTTTTCGGCAACTAAGATAAAATGGATACTCGACAACGTGGAAGGCGCACGTTTACAAGCCGAAAATGGCGAATTGGCTTTCGGAACGGTCGATTCTTGGCTTGTTTGGAAACTAACCGGAGGAAAAATTCACGTAACAGATGTAAGCAACGCAAGTAGAACTATGCTCTTTAATATCAATACATTGCAATGGGACGATGAATTGCTTCAACTCTTCGATATTCCCAAAGGCTTGTTGCCCGAAGTAAAATCGTCGAGCGAGGTTTATGGCTATACCGATACTTCTATTTTCACCAAACCCATAGCTATTGCAGGCATTGCAGGCGATCAACAAGCCTCACTTTTTGGTCAGATGTGTGTAAAAGAAGGAATGCTTAAAAATACTTACGGAACGGGCTGTTTTATGATGCTCAACACGGGCGAAAAACCCATTTTGTCGAAAAATAATTTACTCACTACCATAGCTTGGAAAATAGGCGAAACCGTAAATTATGCACTCGAAGGTAGCGTATTTATTGGTGGTGCAGCCATTCAATGGCTTAGAGATGGTTTGCAAATAATTTCGTCGGCAAAAGAAAGCGAGCAAATGGCTTTGCAGGTCGAAAATAATGGTGGAGTGTACTTTGTGCCAGCACTTACGGGGCTTGGCGCACCTCATTGGGATCAGTACGCACGTGGAGCCATTTTGGGAATCACACGCGCCACAACCGCTTCGCACATTGCACGTGCAGCCTTAGAATCCATTGCTTTCCAGTCGAACGATGTGCTAAATTCCATGCTTTTCGATGCAAGCCTTTCGGTTTCGGAACTTAGAGTTGACGGAGGAGCAGTTGCCAATGACTTTTTAATGCAATTTCAAGCCGACTTGCTCAACTTTCCGGTGGTTCGTCCCAAAATATTGGAAACAACCGCTTTGGGAGCAGCTTATTTGGCAGGTTTGGCAGTGAAATATTGGAAAAACATTGACGAAATAAGCACGCAATGGAGTGTGGATAAAAAATTTGACCCAATTATTGATAATGACCAAAGAATTGCGTACCTTTCGAATTGGAAAAAAGCAGTGAATCGCTCTTTGAATTGGGAAGAACATTGATTTTTTATTAGGCTTTAATTAGTATAAACAAAATATATAAATATAATATTATGGCACTCATTAAGATAGAAACTTATGTAATAATAGCAAATCCGGTAAACGAAACTTACAAAATGCGTTTGAATTTGGAGGCTGAAAAAACATACGAACTTAATTTTAAAAATATCGTAGAAATGAATACGCTGGTAGAAATTTTGAGAAACGAAAAAAATTGCTACCTTAGCGAGAAAACTCACGACGTTATTGTTGGAAAAGAACCTGTTGGGCAACATGACAGTTGGTAGTTTTCAAAAAAAAGTAATTATAATTAAAACAGAAAGAGCAAATGAAGAAATATATTTTTAGCTTTTGGCTTCTTGTTTTTTCAATGTCGTCTTTTGCACAAAGTGCAGAAGAAGAGTACATTATAAATCAAGGAAATACGTTTGAACCAGCAACTCCTATCAAATTGCAACGCTGGAGCAGCAATTTTAATTTAGGCACAGCTTTTACAGCTTGGAAAGGTGGTTCTATGTTTTCAACGTATGCAAACCCCAATCTTAATTACCGGTTTACTTCTAGGTTTTCGCTTACAGCTGGTTTTATTTTGAGCAATAATCAGCTTTTGTCGCAAAGCTACGATGCTGAAGGTAATAAGTTAAACAATTCGTTTATAAATAGTTATGTGTATTTGTCGGGAGCTTATCAAGTAACCGAAAAATTACAAATAGTGGGTTCTGTGCTTTATCGTAACAATGTTTTTTCGGGACAAATGAATCCGAATGCCTTTGATAATTTAGATTACTCGGTAGGAGCAAAGTACAAAGTAACAAAAAACATAGAAGTAGGCGTGCAGTTTACAAAACGCAATTATAGCCCGTTTGTACCTTATTTTGAGAATGTTAAAGAAGAGAATTAGTTTTTAGGATATAAGGAAAATGGTTTGTTGTTTTGTTTTTGCAATTATTTAAAATGCTTATATACAAATATATGTAGTTTTTTTTATTATAATTGCTTAAATCAGTTTTTATATGTTTTTATATTAAAAGAATGGAAAGAGTTTATTTTAGAGAATACAAAGGAAAAGAAATTTATTATGTGGATTATTCTAACTTGAAAAGCGAACAAAATTTTTTAACTGTATTAGATATTACTAATGCCTTTAGAAAGAAGCATATAGAAACGAAAGAACAAAAAACGCAATTGATGCTGATAAATTTGGAAAATAGTTTTATAATTGGTGAAGCTTTTGCCCGATTAAAAGAAGCTGGAAATGAAGCTAAGCCTTATCTTAAAAAACAAGCGGTTTTTGGTATATCAGGAACTAAACAGGTATTTTTGAATTTATACAATAAAATAATAGGCGGCGATATGCGTGCTTTTTCTACTGAAGAAGAGGCGTTTGAATGGCTAATTTTAGATTAATTTAACTTTCCGAAAGTTTTTCATTTTCGGAAAGTTTTTTGGTTTTTATTTTTGAAAATTGTGTTGTTATTTATTCAAATAATCTAAAAAAAGATTTAAGCCTTGGCGTTTTTTATCGTCGAAGAGAAATTTTATGTCGTTTTTTAGATAACTCGATAACTCTTCATCGTTCAAAAGGTGGTTTGAGTAATTTGCAATACTTTCGGTAATATGCTCAATACCAAACTTTAAGGCAGAGTTGAATTGCTCTACAAATGTAGCATCTAACTCTTTGTTTGCAACCCAGCACGCAAAAACAAACGGTAAATTAGTGAATTTTGTCCATTCGCCCGAAAGGTCATATACATATTTGTACTTGTTTTTGAGCGAAAAACATCTATCGCCAATTACAACTCCCGCCGTTGTGCCACTGATTTCGTCTTCGTAACCTGGGCGAGCGTGTTTGAAAACAGGGTTGATTTGCCAAAAATGCTTGGCTAAAACAATCAATAAATTAACCGATGTACGTGATTGATAATCAAGATAAACTCGCTCTATTTCATTGAGAGGAACCTCGCTAAGTAACAAAACTGTTTTTACATCTCCTTCGGCACCAATGCAATAGTCCGAAATAATTGTATATTTTTCGAGCAAAGGCAAAATTGCTATGGGAATTAAACCTATATCTACTTCATTATCAAGAAGTTTACGTGCACATTCCGAAGGAATATCTAACGAAACGCAGGTATTTCTGTCGATGAACTCTGAATTTTCGATGCCGTACAAAAAAGGAATTGTATTTTGGTATGAAACAGCCGATATTTTTATTTTTTTGAGCATTTGAATGAATTTTGTTTTCTAAAATTTTATAAATATTCTTAAAAAGTAAATTATTTATTGAATTTATTTGGCTATAAATTTGCTGTAAAATAGAAACTTATGCTAATTCAATTTTAAATATATTGAATTATCTATTTGAAAAATAATGCTTTAACTCATGAAGGAAAGACTCCAAATTTTAAATAGATTTGAAATTCAAAGTTAGAGAAAAGCTTTGGCTTTGCAAGAATAATTGCAGAAATGTTTCAACAAAAATAAAGTTTTGTATTTTTGCACCCAGATTTAGGAATCGTTGAAATTAGGAATTAACAATTAGTAATTTTGTCTGTTATATATAAGTAACAATTAAAAGTTATCTCACGCTGTCTAATAATTTGAAAATGAATATAATAAAAAGGTTTACCATCAGAGCTTATCATTTAATACTTAACGAAAGCAATGAAGTTTTATTGAGCGATGAGGTTCACAAAGGCGTGAATATGACCAAGTTTCCTGGCGGCGGTTTAGAATTTGGCGAAGGTATAATCGATTGCTTGAAGCGCGAAGCCGTAGAAGAATTTCGGCAAGAAATAGAGGTTTTAGAACATTTTTATACTACCGACTTTTTTCAGCGAGCCATGTTTTGGGACGATGTACAAGTCGTTAATGTATATTATTTTGCACGTTTTGTGCAGCCTATTGAGTTCAAAATATCTAAGGTAGCATTCGATTTTCCTGGAGCATTCGAGGATTTTCAGTCGTTTCGATTTGCTAAAATTGAAGAATTGACTCAAGACGATTTTCTTTTTCCTATTGAAAAAAAAGTAATTAATTTATTAAAGGCAAAATTTGCTTAAAATCGCATAATATTTTAACTATATTTTTGATAAATGACATATTTTAGTGTAGTAATTCCTGTATATAATCGCTCCGATGAAGTAGATGAATTGTTGGAAAGTTTAACCCATCAAACCTATAAAAATTTTGAGGTTATTATAGTGGAAGACGGCTCGCAAATTCCATGCCGAAAAGTGGTGAATAATTATATTGAAAAGCTTACTATTCAATATCTTACAAAAGAAAATACAGGACCAGGACTTAGCCGAAATTATGGTGCTAACTATGCAAAAGGCAATTACATCGTTTTTTTCGATTCCGATTGTATTATTCCCGAAAAGTACTTCGAAATAGTAAAAAATACACTCGAAAGTGAAAAAATTGATGCTTATGGTGGACCAGATATGGCACATAGCAGTTTTACCAATATTCAAAAAGCCATTTCGTATTCAATGACTTCTACACTCACCACAGGCGGCATTCGTGGCGGAAAAGAACGCATGGACAAGTTTCACCCGCGCAGCTTCAATATGGGTTTTTCAAAGGACGTTTTTGCTGTTACAAAAGGTTTTTCCGAAATGCGTTTTGGCGAAGATGTGGACATGAGTTTGCGTATTATTCAAGCTGATTTTACCACCAAATTAATTAGTCAAGCAGCTGTTTATCATAAACGTAGAACAAATTTCAAGCAATTTTTTAAGCAAGTTTATAACTCTGGAATTGCTCGCATCAATTTATACAAGCGACACCCAAAGTCGCTGAAATTAGTACATTTTTTACCAGCCGTTTTTTTTGAAGGTAGTATTTTTCTTGTCTTGCTTTCGTTGCTATCTTTTTGGTTTTTAGCGCCTTTGTTAGTTATCGCTTTGGCATTTTTTGTAGATTCGTTGGCAAAAACCAAAAATCTCTCGATTGCTTTTTTATCGGTAATAGCTTCATTTATACAACTTTGGGCTTATGGTTCAGGCTTTATGGTGGCATTTTTCAAACGAATTGTTCTCAACAAAGGCGAATTTAAAGCATTTGCGACCAACTTTTATCGCTAATTTTATAACAAAAACACAATAATTTAACCTTAAAATGAATATGAGATTAACTATTTTTTTAGCATTAAGCCTAATGTTGAGTTTTTTTTCTTGCCAAAATGTTGATTCTGATAAGAATTCATTAAACCAAAATACGGTATCAAAAACGCAAACACTGGAGTTGGAATTAAATAAAGATGGTGTAAAACAGTTTGAAATAGAAGGAGATGTGCGCTTCGATTTAAGCGGAATAGTGCAAGTAGGAGAGAAGGTTTTTGTGGTAGCCGACAAAGTTTGGAACAAGTCAATTTATCAAATTGATACACTCAAAAATAAAATAAAAATAGTGGACGAACGTAAAATCTGTGTTTACGAAGATATTGATTTTGAGGGAATTGAAGCATCTCATAACGGCTTTTTTATTATCAATGAGCGGCTTAGCCAAGTGTATAGCATCGATTTCGACAATTGTTTTATCAAAATATTGCCCATTGATTGGAGCAAACTAAAGCTCGATATTTCGGAATGGAACAACAAAGGTTTGGAAGGAGTTGCATTTGACCCAGAGCATGAAATTTTGTATTTGCTCAAAGAACGCGAACCCCGAAATATTTATGCTTTCAATCTGAAAACCAATGAATTGTACGAACCATTTACTAAACTATTTAATACCCAAACCGATGATTTTACCGACGCTAAAATAGAAGACGGAAAGTTGTATTTATTAGAAAGAAATGAAAGCCAAATATTCAGAATAGACTTAAAAACCAATGCTTTAGATTCTGTTTCGTTTAAAAATATTTTTAATCCAAACAAGCAGAGACTTTACGAAACCGAAAATCCCGAGTACGGAACTGCCGAATCGCTTTTACTTACCAAAAACGAAATTTGGGTAGGAATAGATAATAACGGAGAAAAAACATCAATATACGGACAAAAATTGGGTTTAGATAAAACAAATAGACCCGTTTTAGTTGTTTTTAAAAGACCTGAAAACTTTTAAAAAATTATACCGCTAAATTGTTTTCATGCTTAGTTGTTTTTTCTGAAAATAAAAGCGAAATAAGCAAGAAAACAATATATAGTATAACCCACAAGGTAAGAAAAAGCAAAACTATGAAAATAAAAGTGGGTAAGCCCGTTATTAAATGCAAAATATCGGAGGTACTACCAATAAATTCAAAAACATTATAAGTTATTGTCTCCCATGTTTTTACGTCATCTTTCCAAATCGAAACGGGGTGATTGATAGAGAAATAAAGGCTTACCATAGCAAATAAAGAAGTGATTGCTAAAGTGGAATAAAGAATTTTTTTTCTCATTTGAGCGTTTTACTTTTATAGTTTTAAAATAATTTGTTTTTTTTCTTTGAGTTCTGCTATAAATTACTTTTTCTTTGCTCTTTTTTTGCAGGCTAAAATCTTCGTTTACAATTAAGTAATCTCTGTTTTTAATTTTATCTGCCTCTAAAAAGTTAGCTATGTTTTGTTATATTGATTTACCTCGAAAAAGAAATTTCAATTCCGCAATTTACAAATAATTAGTTTATTTTTAATGCCCAAATGCACACATACCTATTTATTTAAAGGGCAACTAAAAAAAATATAAAATTGTATTGTATTAAAAATCAATTATTTATTTTTTGAAAAATTCTTTTTCTTATGAGAAAATTTTTTATATTTCCCTCCATTATTTTTTTTCGGGCTGTATTCCGGTGCTTTTCCTAAAAATGGAGGTAAAGGTATTTTAAATATATCTGTTTCTATTAATTTCTCTATTTTGCCAAAATTTTGCTGGTCTTTTTCGTTTATTAAGCTTATTGCCAAACCTTCCGATTTTGCCCTTGCCGTGCGCCCAATTCGGTGCACATAATCTTCGGCATCTGCCGGAATATCATAATTTATGACCAAGTCAATATTCTCAATATCAATGCCTCGCGACAAAATGTCGGTAGCTATCAGTATTTGAAACGAGTGATTTTTAAATTCCCTTAGTACCTCTATTCGTTCATTTTGTTCTAAATCTGAATGTATATCTTTTGCCAAAAAACCCTTGCGTGTAAGGTCGCTGTAAAGCGATTTGCAATTTTTTTTGGTTGAAGTAAATACGAGTATATTTTTCAAATCTTCTTTGTCTTTGAGCAAATATGCAATCAAATCATTTTTTTGGTCGTCGTAAAGCACATAAGCCGCTTGTATTACGCCTTCGGCTGGTTTTGACCCCGAAAAACTAATACGCTCAGGATTTACTAATATTTCGCTTGCCAATTTGTTTATTTTTTCGGGCATGGTAGCCGAAAAAAGCAAACTTTGACGCTCTTTGGGAGTGTAAGTCAAAATCTTTTTAATGTCGTCGTAAAAACCCATGTCCAGCATTTTATCGGCTTCATCGAGCACTAAGTGCTTCAATTGCGACAAGTCTAAGTAATTGAATGCCAAGTGTGAAAGCAAGCGTCCTGGGGTTGCCACAATAATATCAGCTCCTTGCGTGAACGCATTTTTTTGCGAATCCCATGCAGCACCATCGCCACCACCGTACACTGCAATCGACGAAATATCAACAAAATAAGCCAAGCCTTCTATCTGCCGGTCTATTTGCATTACTAGTTCGCGAGTTGGTGCAAGTATAAGAGTACTAACATATTGATAGTCTTTTCTAATTATTTGATCTATAATAGGTAGCACAAAAGCAGCAGTTTTTCCGGTTCCGGTTTGAGCAATTCCTATCAAATCTTTTCCAGATTGAATAATTGGAATTGTTTCTTCTTGAATAGGCGTAGGAGTTTGAAAACCAATTGCTTCAATTCCATCAAGAACTGAAGACTTAAAATTAAAATCTTTGAATTTCATTTTATCAAATAAAAGGATAATAAGCGATGTAATTCATACGGAAAGTAAAAGTAATTTTTTTTTGTAGAATAAACAAGCAAAATTTCTTATCTGTTTTTGTTTCAAACTGCCCTGCGAGAGTTTAAAATACAAAGACAAGTAAGAATTTTGCCGTTTTCAAAAAAAGAAAATTAACCTAAATATGTTTTTAATAAGTTACTACGCGAAGTATGGCGTAAGCGTCTGATTGCTTTTTCTTTAATCTGTCTAACTCTTTCGCGAGTTAATCCAAATTGGTCGCCAATTTCTTCGAGCGACATTTCGGGCGCGCCAATTCCAAAAGCAAGGCGCAAAATAGTACGCTCTCTTTCGGTTAGGGTAGCAAACGCACGGTCTATCTCACGCGAAAGTGATTCGTTCATCAATTTTCCGTCAGCAATGGGAGAGTCATCGTTTTCGATTACATCGAGTAAGCTATTGTCTTCGCCTGCTACAAAAGGAGCATCAACCGATAAGTGTCTTCCTGACACTTTCATTGTATCAAGTATTTTATTTTCAGGAAGTTCTAAAATTTTAGCAATTTCTTCAGGCGTAGGTTTGCGTTCATTTTCTTGTTCAAATTTCGATACCGCTTTCTTGTATTTACTCAACGAACTTACTTGATTTAAGGGCAGGCGAACAATACGCGACTGCTCATTGATTGCTTGCATAATGGATTGTCGTATCCACCAAACAGCATACGAAATGAATTTAAAACCCCGTGTTTCGTCAAATTTTTCTGCTGCTTTTATGAGCCCTAAGTTGCCTTCGTTAATTAAATCGGGTAAACTAAGTCCTTGATTTTGATACTGTTTGGCAACCGACACTACAAATCGCAAGTTGGCACGAGTTAATTTTTCGATGGCTATGCGGTCTCCTTTTCTAATGCGCTGTGCCAATTCTACTTCTTCTTCTACTGATATTAATTCGTATTTCCCAATTTCTTGAAGATACTTATCCAATGACGCACTTTCTCTGTTGGTTATGGATTTAGTAATCTTTAATTGTCTCATAAGTTATAGCTTTTTATTTGAAAACAAATGTAATTTTTTGTTGTTATGTGGCAATGTGCATTTCAAATTTATTCGGTTGAATATCAATTGAGTAAATTATAACTGCTTTTCTTTTAATAGCTCAATTAATGACTTCTTTTGAACTTGAAAATTCATGCAAAATTAACCATTATATTTTAACTTCTCATTTCTTTTAATTTTTTTTAACAAAAATACTTGCTGTTTCATTATTTTTTAATATTGAAAAAGAGGCTTAGATGTTTTTTCGTTGGTTTTGATTTAAACTTAAAATAGAATCTAATTTAATTCTAAAAACTCAAATTGTTTAAAATTTAATGCTTTATAAGCACATGCGTTATGAAAAAGATACTTAAAATTCATCTTTTCTGGTTTTGCTTAATAATATAACAACTTAACAATTTGTTATAAAAAATAGAGTAATTTTATTTTTTTTTGAGAATCTAGCTACTTTTAAGTTATGCTATAAAAAAATAATTGTATGCTTTTAAATACATTTTGCTAATTTAATCAAATAGTTTGAATTTTCCAAAATTTTTTGAAAAAATACTAAAATATTTTTCTCTGTAATATTGCGTTATACATAGTTTAATACAAAAAAGTTACACTTTTTTTTAATAAAACAAAAAAAATATTATATTTTTTGTAAATACTGCCGGAAAGAAGACCCCTGAGTTAAGGCATTTTGATATTTTAAAACCGGAGTTTAAATCCGTAATTTAGTATTTTAAAAGTTCAAAATAACATAAAATATGCATTTTCTTTTAGCGACTAATTATAGAAGAATATTGGAGAAAAAAGCCATTTTATTCGATTAAAATAGTAAGTGCGAAACCAAAACCGATAAATTTTTCGATATTTTTGCCCCACACATCTATTGGAGTATTTAAAACGACAATAAAATTTTCGGCATGCTCTATTGTTATTCCTGCATTTAGGCTTAGTAACTGCACGTCATTTTGCGCATTTTCATACTTTGATGCGTAATAATTAGTACCAAAAGCAAACTGAATCCCTTCTTTTGCATAAAATCCAATATCGGAGTTTAGAAAAAGGTCGTTTTTATGCCCAGTTTCGAGTTTTTTTGTATGTTTTTGAAATTGAGCATCAAAATCGATGCTTGTTTTGTCATTTAAAGCTAAGCTTGAAACAATTCCAGTAACTATTTGCGAAGTATTGTCCTCAAATTTTCGCTTTTTGTCGTAAAATTGATTACCAAGCGGCAAATTAAATCCCCCCAAAACGGCAAAACTTAATTTTCCCGAATAAGGAAATTGATATTTAATTCCGTAGTTTATAGTACTCATATCTACCGGAATAGCTGCGCCAATTTCCAAATTTTCGGCTACTCCATAGCTAAAGCGAAAACTTGCTCCCGAAGCCACCAACGTACTATCTTGATTTATAATCTGCTTATTGGAGTTGCTATCCCAATATTTTTTCGCAAAAGCAAAAGATAAAGACGGTTCGAACTCTATTTTCTTGGCGGGAACTGTTTGCGTACAAATGGTTGCTAACTTTGACGCTGAAATTCCACCTACTTGTGCATTTACTTGCAATGTGCTAAAAATTAGCACAATAATAAAAAAATTTCTCATTTTAATTTTTTTCAGAATTTTTAAAACACGTTTTAAAATTTTGTGCAAAGAAAGAGTGAAAAAAAAGGCAAAACAATACCTAAACTATGGTATTTTTAATGAAATATGGGAAAACTATTTTTGTATTACACAAAATAGCTATTCATTTTCAAAGAATTAACTATATTTTTTTGTTTGAAAACTTCTAAAAATTCTTTTATGAAAACAATTTTTAGAAGTTTGATAAAAATTGAAACACAAATACCTGTTTTTTTTTACAGAATACTGAAAAATTACTGGTGTTGTGGTCTAAGCAAATCGTTGATGGTTTTTACTGGATTAAATGTTTCGATAGGAACTTCTAAGAAAATAGTTATCCAATCAGACATTGCTCCATTCCAAAGTCCTGGAAGTTCCTGAGCTTTAAGAGTTTTGCCGTCTTGCGATTTTTCTGAAATAAAACCAGTTTCCATATCTCTAAAATCGGGCAAATTGAATTTTTCGCCTTTATAATTTTTAACACCACATACTAAATCTACTGGATTAAAGTGAGTTGCATTATTTACAATTTCCATTTTTTCGGTATTTTTGGCTTCAATTTGCGAACTTTCTACTATTTGAAGCGAAACACTTTGGTTTGGATTGGTTGCCCAAAACGGACCACCACCTGGTTCGCCTTCATTTTTAACCATTCCGCATACTCTAATAGGTCTGTTTAAGCGCTTTAGGAGCATCGAAATTTGTTCGGCTCTATTTTCAGGAACAAACGTTTCGGCAGCCAAAATGCAAAGCTCTTTTTCGGTAAATTCAAAAATTTCGTCTATCATTTCATCGGAAATATCATATGCCTCTTTTTCCATGATTCTCAGATAGTTGAACACTTTTTGCTGATAAACATACAACACACCAGCAAGAGCTTTTTTGTATTCAATAGTAGTGGTTTTCATCCTATCAGGCACCACATTATCAATGTTTTTGATGAAAATAAGGTCGGCATTTATTTCGTTCAAATTCTCGATAAGTGCACCGTGTCCGGCAGGTCTAAATAAAATAGAGCCATCATCTTTTCTGAAGGGCTCATTTTTCAAATCCACAGCCAAAGTGTCGGTCGATGGCTTTTGCTCGCTCATTTCTACGCGAAATTTTACCCCGTATTTTTGTTCGTAGCTTTCTATTTTTGTGTCTATCAATTTAGAAAACAATACTTTATGTTCTGGCGAAACAGTGAAATGTAGGTGAACAACATTGTCCTTGTCGTTTGCATACAATGCGCCTTCTACCCAATGCTCTTCCATTGAAGTACGCGAATCTTCAGGATAATTGTGAAATTTGAGCAAACCTTTGGGCAAATTTCCATAATTTAGCCCTTCTTCGCTTAGCAAAAGGTCAATGATAGCAGCAATAGAGGTTTTTTCAATATCCACTTGTTTTTCTGCTAAAATTTGAATAAAATCATTGTAAAAAGCAAAATAACTTAAATTTTTGAAAAAATCGTAAATAAAGTTAAATCCTTTATTTTTAAGCATTTGGCTATTTTGAATCGATTGATTTTCTTCGTTGTTCACAAATTCAAACAAGTTTTTGAACATACGGCTTGCTGCTCCCGAAGCTGGCACAAACTTAGCTACTTGAATATTTTTTAATGCTTTTTCGTATTCGCCAATGTATTCGAGCTTTTGCTGCTCGGTTAGCCTCAAAATTCCATCGCCTACTGTTGCCGCTTTTATAATATCCATGAACGGAAACCCTGTTTTGAAATTTTGAATTTGTTCCTCTATTTGTTCTACACTAATATTCTTTGTGCCAAATAGTTGTAAGTCTTTATCTGTAAATTTCATATTCTATTTAATTATATTATCAATCTTTTTATTGGAGTATCGTAACTTATTTTTTTTGAAATTTTAATTGTCTGAAAATCAAAATTATATAAAGTATGCTTTTATTATTGAAAATTAGGATTCTTTTTTTATATCTTTCATCATTTTAAACGACATAAATCCTAAGCCAAATACCACAAAACTAAGTGCAATCCAAACATAAATAGAGGTAAAAATGCTTTCCTTTTTTGTTGTTTCTGTTTGTGAAATAGCTTGAATTGTATCAATTTTTATAAGTGGTAGATTTTTGTCAATACTATCGGCAAAAAATTTCAAATCATAATTTGGTTTTTTTGCCTCATTATTTGAAAATTTGATAGTGTATTTTTCGTCTTTTTTAAGCTCTGCTGTTAAGTATTTGGTTAATTGTCTTGCTTTTATGCTTTTAATTTTGAGAGCTTCGTTATCATTGTTTTTAATTACTAACTTAATTTTTTCGGCTTTTAAATTTTCCGAAAAAATAGTTGCTTTTGAGTATGAGTTGATTTCAAAATTCTCGATTAACTGCCATTGCTTTATTACTTTTTGTTTTTTAGTTAATACCTGTGTTTCATAAAAAAGCTCGGCATTTCGCAAATAGTAAGTTGGACCATCAAACACAAATTCGAACTTATCGATATATTGGCTTTCTGAGAAAGAAAAATTAATTGTAGTTTCTTGTTTGTCAGTATCTTCTAATTGTTCAAAACTTTTTATTTCAAGTTCGGAATACAAGCCGTTTTCTGTTTTGTAATCATAATATCCTACTGTTAAGATGTTTATCGGTTTGTCGAAATAATCGCTTACCAAAAGCTCCAAATATTCATAATCGGTGCTAGGAAAATGTAATACTTTAATTTCAGAAGTGCCATCAGGATTGGGATTTGAATTATATATATAGTTGTCATTCAACACGTAATATGTTTTATTATCGTCGCTACCATTGAGTTTGAGCCACTTTTTTACTTCTGCATTTTTTATTATCACCGAAATGTTATCAATCATCTTTTTTTCTGGATTGTGAATAACTATCCTGGTATAATTTTGTGCCGAAACATGCTTTTTTTCTATAATTTTGTACTCTTTGAAAAAGACAGAGTGATTTAATACCTTTTCCGATTGTAAAATATACGGAATTTCTTTGTTTTGAGAGTCATAAATACGCAAGTCGTGAAAATTTTGGCTTAATTTTGAATTTATTTCAGGCGAAAGCCAAATATTTACAAAGCCGTTCGAATAAGTATTTGTAAACGTTGCAATTCTATTAAAATCTTGACAATAAGAATGTAATGAATAGAAGATACTTAAAATAATAAAAAGAAATGATTTAGTTTTCATGTTTTTACTGCTATTTCTATTGAATATATCTGAAATTACTTTCTTAAATTATTATAAAATAATAGTATAAAATAGATAAAAATAAACAATAACCTAGTTATTCATTATATAAATATACTATTTTGTTCAATTTTGCTTTAATTTTGCTCAAAAGACTTCTACAAATTTAGCTTTTTTCTTCTAATTTTCAAAAATATATTTACATTTGTGAAATAAAAATTTGAAATAAATCTAAATTTTTATTTTCAACATCACAAAATATATTCAAATATAACAAAATGAGTAAATTAGTAAGAGTTTATTTAGCAATATTTATTTCAACCCTATTTTGGGGTTTTTCATTTATTTGGACAAAAATTGTTTTATCCTATTTAGGTCCAATAACTACTATTCTGTTTCGATTAATAATTTCCACTTTTTTATTATATCTTGTCAGCTCATTTTTGAAAAAAATACAAAAGATAACTCCTTCCGATTGGAAAACTATTTTTTTACTTGCGCTTTTTCAACCCTTTTTATATTTTATAGGCGAAAATATTGGGTTAACTTACACATCTTCAACAGTTGCAGCTGTAATTATTGCTACTATTCCGCTTTTCAGTCCCATTGCCAGCTATCTTTTTTTGAAAGAACGCATTAGCTTAATGAATCTTTTGGGTATTTTAATTTCTATTGTAGGTGTTTTTTTGGTAATCATAAAACCAGATTTAAGTTTTTCGGTTTCTCCTATCGGAATTGTGTTGCTTTTACTTGCTGTTTTTTCTGCTATTGCTTATTCAATAGTACTTGTTCGTTTAGCCGGAAAATATAATGTTTATACGCTCGTAACTTACCAAAATGCAATTGGCGTTTTGTTTTTTATTCCTATTTTTTTCACCTTTGAATATCATAATTTTTTATCAGTAACATTTTCGTGGGATTATGTAGTGCCTTTATTAGAATTAGCTGTTTTTGCATCTTCGCTAGCGTTTTTATTTTTTACCTATGGTATTCAAAATCTGGGAGTTGTAAGAGCAAATACCTTAGCAAACATCATTCCGGTTTTTACTGCTGTTTTTGCTTATTTCTTTATTGGTGAGAGACTTAACTTTTTTAATTCGCTAGGAATTGCTGTTGTTATTTTCGGTTTATTCTTATCGCAATTGAAAACGTCTAATTTTCAATTTCTGAAACGCAAAGTTTTTAATGAAATAGAAGAAGTTGCTGACGAAATAAATTCTGTTCGCTAAATTTCAATTTAACGAATGCAAGAGACAAAATATTAGAGAGTTATCTATATTTTTTGTAGGAAAATAAATCTTATAACTTTGACGTTAATCCAATATTATTTATTTTTTTTGGGAGCCTGTTATGAAAAAAATAATCTCATTCTTTTTTTTTCTTTTTTTACTTGAAAATATAATAGCTCAAACTATTATTGGCGGTATTTTATCTCAAAATACAATATTCACAAAAACGAACTCGCCTTATTTGATTACTAGCAATTTAACAATTCCGCAAGCTTTTTTTTTAGAAATTGAACCTGGCTGCGAAATTAATTTGCTCGAAAACGTGGAAATAATTGTAAATGGAACATTTAAAGCTATTGGAAACCAGACTGATACAATATATTTTAAATCTTCAAATAAAAATACACTTTGGAGCGGTATTACGGCAACAATGTGTTCCATTGAATTTGAATATGTAAAACTAACGGATTCAAAGAAGATTATTAATCAAAATTATGGAAATTTAAAATTGATAAATTCCTTATTTTCAAATATTAATGGATTTGATGGAATCGCACTTCACTCGGTGAAAAAAGCGTTTATAGATAAATGCAAATTAGTGGGAATCAAAAATTCAGGAAAAATTGATGCCATTGATTGTGATGCAGCTGATAGCATAACTGTAACTAATTGCCAAATAGAGAATTGGGGAGATGATGCCATAGATATAGGAATGCAAACAAGCCATGCCTACATTGCTTATAATTTTGTAAAAGGCTGTGATTATGGACTCTCGGTTGGCGAAAATTCAAAAGCTTTTGCCGAACGAAATATTTTCATTAAAAACCATGGCGGATTTCAATCTCATTATGGTGCTACCTTGATAGCCGACCATAACACGCTATATAACAATACATTTGGTGTACAGTGCTTCCACGGAGGCGATGCCAATTCTGGAGGAAATGTACATGTTAAAAATACCATTTTTTCAAATAGAAACAAGAACGATTATCAAATTCAAACTTCTTCATTATTAACTATTTCGTACTGCCTTTCCGACAAGGAAAATTTACTTGGTAACAATAATATTTTGGCAAATCCAAACTTTATTGATACCACTGCTCAAAATTTTAGTTTGAATGCACATTCGCCTTGCATTGATGCAGGTGATTTTACATCTGCCAAAGATAGCGATGGAAGCATTACTGATATTGGTGCAATTACCTATAAATCAGATATTAATACCATTATTCATGGAAAAAAAATAGAAGAATATATTCTTTTTCCAAGCCCAAACTTTGGCAATTTTTCTCTTTTTAGCTTGAATGGAAAAAAAATAGAAAAAGTACAGATTTTCAATGAAAAAGGCATTGTCTTTTTTTCAAGCACTACTCCTAAAATTAGCTTTGAATTTACTAATTTTGCACGGGGAGTTTATTTTTGTAAAATTAAAATTAACAAACAAATTTTTACCGAAAAAATTGTTGTTTTTTAATATTTAAACTTGGTAATTTGAAATTAAATAAATTCTCAAGCTCAGACTATTTATTTTTTTTTCTATATTTTATTTAAACTGCACATTATCAATTTTTTTTAATGTAGGACTACTTTTAGATTTTTTTTTAAGTAAGCATATATTTATTTTGTATAAAGCATAGAAATGCGAATTTATTTATTGAATGTTTTTATCATTTAGAAAATTCGTTTTATTTTTGTGAATAAAACTTTATGTTATTGATATGAAAAAAAGTTATTTGGTACTATTTTTTTTGTTTTTATTAAAAACAAATTCCTTTGCACAATTGCCAACCGTAGGAGATTGTATGGGCGCAATACCAATATGCTCAACCTTTTACGACGAGCCAGACCCTTATATTTGGACAGGAACCGGAAATTATCCCAACGAAATTTACAGAGCAAAGCCTTGCATGATGAACGAACTAAATGGAATGTGGTACACATTTACTTCCTTAAGTTCTGGTTTGTTGCGTTTTACAATTACACCTCACGACAGTTTGACCGATTACGATTGGAATGTATTTGATGTTACCTATGGCTCATGTAATGATTTGGCTAACAGGTCAGAACAGTTTCTTATCAGCTCAAATACTTATGGAGCCACCAACACAACTTTGCAACAAGCCTTGACTGGAGCAAATTCTAAAATTAGCAAAGGCTCAGGCAATTGCAACGGACCTGGCGTTAGCAACGGACCAGCATGGAATGATGATATTCCAGTTTTTAAAGACCATATTTACATAATTTATATTTCAAATTGGAGTGGTTCTAAATATGGATATTCCATTGATTTTAAAGAATCTACAGCCGATATTTGGGACAGAAGACCACCAACATTCAACGCTTTGCTTGATGATGCTATTTGCGGGCAAAATACCTTAAAAGTTCTTTTTAGCGAAAATATATTATGCGATAAAGTTGCTGCAAATTTTTTCAAAATTAGTGATTCTTTTACTGAATATTTGGTTGATTCGGTAACAAATGTTACGTGCAAAAACGGCGGAACATATTCGCGCGATTATACTTTGCATTTTAAAGAACCGCTTGCACCAGGCAACTACACAATTACTTACAATGATACGCTTTGCGATATTTGTGGAAACAAAACGTTTACCGATAGCTTGAAATTTGAAATAGATAGCTTGAAAATTGAAAATATTGATATTCAAAATATTACATGTAATTCTTTTTCAGATGGAAGTATCTCTATTACAACCAATACACCTAAAAATTCTACCTTTTATTCGATTAATTCTGTTGATTATGAAATAAATAAAAATAAATTTACTAATTTGACTGCACAAAATTACCAAGTCTCAATTAAAAATAAATTTGGTTGTATTTCCGATACCTTCAATTTTCAACTAACACAGCCCGATTCGATAAAAATAACAGTTGCAAAAACTGATATTTTTCCATGCTTTAATGACAACAATGGAAGTGTTGAAATTTCGGTAACAGGCGGCACTTCACCTTTTAAATTTGCTTTTGGGAGTGAAACTAATTTCTCAGACAATTTTATTTTTTCGAATCTTTCGGCTAAAACCTATAAAATTATAGCTAAAGATAAAAATAATTGTCTTAATAATCAATTTGTTACCATTGCACAGCCAGAAGAAGTAGTAGTTAGTTTAATTAAAATTGAGCAAGTTGCTTGTTTTGGCGATAGTACTGGCTCTATTCAAATACAAGTAAAACCCGAAAATGCGACTATAAACTGGTCAAATGGTGAGTCTAACTTATTGATAGATAGTTTAAAATCAGGCAATTATTTAGTGGAAGTTTTTGATGCTAATGGTTGCAAAAAAAATGCTTCATTTTTATTAACTCAGCCTTCCGTTTTGAGTTTAGAGAAAACATCGAAAAATGTACTTTGCTATGGCGAAGCTACTGGATTTGCAAGTGTTTTGGCAAAAGGTGGTACTCCTCAATATTCGTATAAATGGAGTAATGGTAGCACAAGTTATAAGGTAGAAAATTTAATGTCGGGAAAATATAAAATAACCGTAGCCGATGCTAATAATTGTTCATTGTCAGATAGTTTGGTTATCGAACAAGCACCAAAGCTGTTATTGGGTTTAGTTGCTACTTCTGCAAGCAGCAATATAGTAAACGATGGTGTTATTTATGTTGATATTCAAGGAGGTACACCAAGTTATTTGATTGAAATTCTTGCGCAAAACATTCCTCCACCTTACAATTTGAATGCTCTTTTTAGCGATTTTTATACAATAACAGTTACCGACCAAAATAATTGTCAAATATCTGATACTATTACACTTACAGCTTACATTAATAATTCTATCATCGAAGTTCCCAATGTTTTTACTCCCAATTCAGATGGTGCAAACGATTTTTTTGGAGCAAAAGCTTATGGTTTGAAAAGTTTTTCGTGCATTATCGTAAATCGTTGGGGGAGAAAGGTTTATCAATGGAACAATCCGTATGAAACATGGGACGGCACTATCAACTCAAACGAAGCTAGCGATGGTGTATATTTTTATATAATAAATGCAGTAGGAATGGATAATAAAAACTATAATTTAAAAGGCAGTTTTTACCTTTTTAGATAAATTGCTCTATTGATAGTTTGATAGCATAAAAAAATGGTGATTTTTTGAAAAAGTTCGCTAAAATAGTAAATTTTCCAATTTTTCGATATAAAATAACAATTGAACAATTTAACAATATAACAATTTGTTATTAGAATTTGGGGAAATTTGCGTAATTTTACTTTCCTTAGAATTTCGGTCACTATCAAGTTACGCTATCAATAGTTTAATGCCATTACGTTCATAAAAGTGTTCCCTTCGGCGTAATAGCTTTTGTGTGTATCAAAATCCCATTTCCATTTATTGGCAATTTCTTTGTCCGAAAATTTTACTTTTAGCAAAAAAGTTTCTCTTATTAATTGCTTTGGGTCGTTGTCTTTGTAAACTGTTTCTTTATAATCTGTTATAATGCACGATTTTTGTTTTGGTAGAAAAGAAAGATGCGCTTTTTGAATTTTTTCTTTAAATTCGCCTAAAGAAATAGGGCAAAAAGTAGTGTGCTTTTTTAAGTAAGCAAGTGCAAAATAATCGAGCTGACTAAGTAAATTTACAGAGGCTACAAAATCGGGTTTTACATTGGCGGGCAAGCCAAAATTAGTATTAATAAGTTCAATTTCATCTAATTGCTGTCTATTGTTGGTGTTATATTTAGCCACCAAATCAAAAACACCTTCGAGTGCGCCGCCTGTTATGTCGTGTTCTATCAATTCCACATTGTGAATTTTTGAAATTTTATGTTTAACTTGCTTAGAATGAACAATATCTACAAGGTAAACCTTTTGAAAAATAGACGATAGTTCTTGTAGCGGAATATCGAGCAACCAACCCGAACCCAAAATAACTGCTATGTTTTTATCCTTATTTTCAGTGGCTTGCAAGATAAATTTTTTAGTATTTTGCAAATGATTTTCCCAGTTTTCTTTTTCGCGCAAATAGCGATTTAATATGCCTTCGCTATCAGAGAAAAAACCTAATTTCTTTTTTACTAACGTTTGCTTTTCAGGCTCAAAAGCTTGAAGAAACTTTTTTAAAATATTTGCCATAAAATTAAAATTGTGATGATGGAATATTAAGTAGTGAACCAAAATTAATTGTATATTTTGTTTTGCTAAGTGCTTAAAAATAAGCAAATAGCAAAAGGTTTGCTCAAAAATAAAATAGCACGGGTGCTTAATTTCAATAATTAGCAAAATTATGTAATTTTTTAGTCATTTAACAATTTTTTATTAGAATTTTTGCGGTTATTTATTCCTACAAATAAATTATTGATATATTTGCAAAAAATAAACCACTAAAATTTTATTGAAAATGAAAAAAAGTTGGGCAATAAAAAATATGCTTTATCCCTTGCCGGCAGTGATGGTAAGTTGTGGAGCAAATGAGCAAGAGCACAATATTATAACAGTTTCGTGGACTGGAATAGTTTGTTCTGTGCCTTTAATGTGCTATATTTCAGTGAGGAAAGAACGACATTCGCATGCGATAATCAAAAAAAACGGTGAGTTTGTAATTAATTTGACAAACCAAGATTTGACGTTTGCAATGGATTGGTGCGGAGTGAAATCGGGAAAAAATGTGGACAAATTCAAAGAAATGGGGCTTTGCAAAGAAATAGCACAACAGGTACAAGCTCCTTTGATAGCCGAAGCTCCAGTAAATATTGAATGCAAAGTAGTTGAAATTAAAGAACTTGGCTCGCACGATATGTTTTTGGCTGAAATTGTGGCAATAAATGTAGATGATAAATATATTGATAATGAAACAAATAGCTTCGATTTATCCAAAGCTCACTTAATTCATTATTCAGGTGGTTCTTACTTTTCGCAAGGTGAGTTTTTGGGCAAATTTGGTTTCACTTCCAATCAATAAATCATTGATAATTAATATATTTACTTAAAAAAAGTAAAAAAAGAGTTAAAAAGTAGTGAGATAGGAAATTATTTATTTTCTTTGCAGAACTTTTTATGCTTGCCAAGGAATAGTAAAGCTTGTGTATTGCATTCGGAAGTTGCTTATTTTCAATTTATTCAAAATATTTTAAGGCTATAAAAATTAAATTATTTAGAAACGTTGAAAATAGAAATAAAAGCCAATTTGAGCGAATAGTACAACTTCAATTTTCTTAAAAATCACAAATTTCAATGTCAGAAACAAAATATATTTTTGTAACCGGTGGCGTAACTTCATCGCTTGGGAAAGGAATAATTTCTGCTTCACTTGCTAAGTTGTTGCAAGCCAGAGGTTATAATGTAACTATCCAAAAATTAGACCCTTACATAAATATCGACCCGGGTACGCTCAATCCTTACGAACATGGCGAATGTTATGTAACCGAAGATGGCGCCGAAACGGATTTAGATTTGGGACATTACGAACGTTTTTTGAACAAGCCTACTTCGCAGGCAAACAACGTAACCACCGGAAGAGTCTATCAATCAGTAATTAACAAAGAGCGCAAAGGCGATTATTTGGGAAAAACTGTTCAGGTTATTCCACACATAACCGACGAAATAAAACGCCGTATTAAGTTTTTAGGCTCAAAATTTAATTACGATATGGTCATTACCGAAATAGGTGGAACGGTTGGCGACATTGAGTCATTGCCTTATATTGAGGCTGTTAGACAATTACGTTGGCAACTTGGACATCAAAACAGTGTTGTGATTCATTTAACGTTAGTTCCTTACCTTTCTGCATCGGGCGAGTTGAAGACAAAACCAACTCAACATTCTGTAAAACAATTGCTTGAAAATGGAGTTCAGCCCGATATTTTGGTTTTACGTACTGAAAAAGAACTAGGGCATGAAATCAGACGCAAGGTAGGTCAGTTTTGTAATGTGAGCATAGATTCTGTTATTCAATCGATTGACGTTTCAACTATTTACGAAGTGCCACTTAAAATGCTAGAAGAAAAACTAGATTTAGTTGTGCTTCGAAAATTAAATTTAGAGGTAAAAGAGGAAGCCAATTTGGAACCTTGGAAAGATTTTTTGAATAAAGTAAAAAATTATCAAAAAAGCATACGAATTGGTCTTGTTGGAAAATATACAGAGTTGCCTGATGCCTATAAATCAATAACTGAGGCATTTATACATTCTGGAGCAATGAATAATTGTAAAGTGAATGTTGAAATGATACATTCGGAATGTCTTGAAAAACAAGCTCCTGCTGAAAAATTGAAGGGCTTGCATGGCATTTTGGTTGCACCAGGTTTTGGGCATAGAGGCATTAAAGGAAAAATTGAAGCCGTAAAATACGCACGCGAGAATAATATTCCTTTTTTGGGTATTTGTTTGGGAATGCAAATGGCGGTAATTGAATTTGGCTTAAATGTTTTAAAATTAGAAGGCGCACATTCTACCGAAATGTACAGAAATACGCCGCATCCGGTTATCGACATCATGGAAGAGCAAAAAGAAATAACGGATAAAGGTGGAACTATGCGTTTAGGTGCTTATAAGTGTAAATTGCTCAAAATGAGTAATATTTACAAAGCTTACGGCAAAACAGAAATATCGGAACGCCACCGTCATCGTTACGAATTTAACAATAAGTATTTGGAAATGTACGAAGCTGCCGGAATGAAGGCTACCGGAATAAATCCAGATACAGGCTTGGTGGAAATAATAGAACTTCCTGATTTAAAATGGTTTGTAGGTGTTCAATTTCACCCAGAATACAAAAGCACGGTATTAAATCCGCATCCTATTTTTTCGAGTTTTGTGCAAGCTGCCATTTTAGAATCCGAAAATTTAACTAGCACTGAATTATAAATCTTGAAAATATAAATTTGCATTTCAATAAGAAAATAAATACTAAAATTATATGCAAAAAATAATTTTACGATAAAATAATAATAAACTAACGATTCAAAAAAAAAGATTTTTTAAAGAGGGAATAATTAATTATGGATAAAAATTCAATAATAGGATTGGTTTTGATTTTTGTAATTATCATGGTTTTTAGCTATTTCAATCAGCCAAGCCAAGAAGAATTGCAAAAACAAAAGCAACGACGCGATTCGATAGCTTTGGTTCAAAAACAGTTGGAAACCAAGCGTTTGGTAGAAGAAAAGAAAAAACATACAAAACTGGAAGTTGCAACCGATAGTTTGAGCCAAAATATAGCTCAAAATGATTCAGTAAAAAATGTAAAATTGTATGAAGAGTTTGGTGCTTTGTGGCAAGCAGCCGAAGGTAAGGAAGAGTTCATAACCATTGAAAACGAGCTTATTAAAGTAAAAATTTCAACCAAAGGAGGACGTCCTTATGAGGTGATGATGAAGCAATACGACCGCTACGAGAAAGGTGGGAAAAAAGTATTGTTGTTTGAAGGCAAAAAAAGTAGATTTTCGCTTAATTTCTTTGCTCAAAATCGCAACGTTGCAACCGATAATTTCTTTTTTAAATCGCTCAAAGGAGCAAAGATAGATGCTTCGAAAGACAAAAAAGAGGCTGTTTTGCGCTTAGATGCAGGCGAAGGACGTTATGTGGACTTTGTTTATACCTTAGAACCTAATAGTTATTTGGTAAATTTTGACATTAAAATGTCGAATATGGACAAATTAATTGCTCAAAATGTAACTTACTTAGATTTGTTTTGGGAAATTGATTTACCACAGCAAGAAAAAGGTAGAGATTGGGAAAATCAAAACTCAACCGTTTATTTCAAATATAGTGAAGATGAGGAAATTGACTACCTTTCCGAAACTTCTGACGAAGACGAAGAAGACCTTTCAACCAAAGTGAAATGGATTGCTTTCAAAGGGCATTTCTTTTCATCGGTTTTGATTGCTAAAGACGAGATTTCGAGCGGCAAGGTAAAGCAAAATACTTTGACTGATGCTTCTCATTTAAAGCACTTTGTGGCTGAAGCTCGTTTGCCTTACAAATCGGGTAGCAAATACGAATACAATTCTAAATTTTATTTTGGACCCAATGATTATAGTACATTAAAGTCGATTAGCAAAGCGGAAAATCTTGAATTACAAAATCTTATACCACTTGGCTGGGCTATTTTCCGCTGGGTAAACGTATTTGCACTTATTCCGTTGTTCGACTTTTTAGGTTCGTTTGGTTGGGGATATGGTCTTATTATATTGGTTATGACCATTATAATTAAACTTGTTTTGTTTCCGCTAACTTACAAATCGTATCTTTCGTCGGCTAAAATGCGTGTGTTAAAACCCGAAATTGATGCTTTGACTAAGAAATTTGGCAACGACAAGGCAATGGAAAAACAGCAAGCAACTATGGCTTTGTACAAAAAAACCGGCGTAAATCCTATGGGAGGCTGCTTGCCAATGTTGCTTCAATTTCCGATTTTGATTGCAATGTTCCGATTTTTTCCGGCATCTATTCAATTGCGTCAGCAGTCGTTTCTTTGGGCAACAGACTTATCTACTTACGATTCCATTTTAGAATTGCCATTTACGATTCCATTTTATGGAGCGCACGTAAGTTTGTTTACTTTGCTTATGGCGGCTTCTATTGTGCTCACTACCAAGATTAACAGCGCAGATATGGGAGGTTCGACCCAAATGCCAGGCATGAAAACGATGATGTACATGATGCCTGTTATGATGGTTTTTTGGTTCAATAGTTACTCTTCCGGTTTGAGTTATTATTACTTTATCTCAAACATTATCACATTCTTACAAATGATGGCTATTCGCAAATTCTTTATCAACGAAGATGACATTTTGAAGAAACTTCAAGAAAATAAGAAGAAACCTGTGGTGAAATCTAAATTTCAACAACGCTTGGAAGATGCTGCAAAACAGCAACGTAACCGTAAATAGGTTTTCTTTCAATCATTAAATAGTGTTTGAAAGAAAACAGCAGATTTAAGGCATTTTGAAATTTTAAAACCGCAGTTTATGCGTTTTCTTTCAGACACTAAAAATAAATTTTTACAATTAAGACATACTTCCCGAAAATATCTATTTTTCGGGAAGTTTGTTTTTTACAACTTGGGTTTTGCTCAAAGCAAAATACCTTATAATAAATGATAAAATGAAAAGAACTTTGGTACTTGGCGCAAGCCCTAATTCGAGCCGATATGCTTACAAAGCTGTTTCGTTGCTCAAACGACATGGAATAGAAACTTTTCCGGTAGGAATAAAAACGGGTTCTATCGAAGGCATTCAAATAATTAATGGTAAGCCAATTATAGAAAATATTCATACCGTTACGCTTTATTTGGGTTACAAAGCGCAGCAAGAATATTATGATTACATTCTTGCGCTAAACCCCAAGCGTGTTATTTTTAATCCCGAAACCGAAAATGATGAGTTGATGCAACTACTCGAAGAAAAAAATATTGAATGTATTGAAGCCTGCACCCTTGTTATGCTAGGCACAGGGCAGTTTTAATAATTGGGTAGTGTAAAAAATGGTGTCTTTTTGAAAAAGTGAGCTAAAATAGTAAATTTCCCAATTTTTCATGATAAAATAACAATTGAACAGTTTGTTATTAGTATTTAGAAAAAAAACGGGTAGTTTTGCTTTTCTTAGAATTTCGGTCGCTATTAAATCACGGTATCAAATATTCATCATAAAATCAATCAAATTGTCGCTTAGGTCTAAATTTAATTTTCGACGAAGCCGATACCTGCTTATTTCTACTCCACGTACCGAAATATTCATCAAAGGAGCTATTTCTTTGGTGGTTAGATTGATGCGCAAGTAAGCGCAAAGCTTTAAATCTTTGGGGGTTAAGTCGGGATAATTCTCTTTTAGGCGTTTGAAAAAGTCGCCATGCACTTGTTCAAAATGTTTTTTAAATTGCTCCCAATCTTCATCTATTTTTGTTTCGCCTTCTATTGATTTGATGAGTTTTCTGAGGTGTTTTTGCGCATCGGAATTTACTTTTTCCGAAATGGCAATCAATGATTCTTTCACATCGCTCAGTATTTCGTTTTTGTGTGTAATTTGAAAGGCTACCGATGCCAATTCTTTCTTTTTTAAATCAAACTCTATATTTTTGCGCTCTATTTCAGAGTTTAATTTTTCGTTTTTTAGCTTGATAATTTCGCGCTCGGCTATTAAACTTTGCGCTTGAAAGGCTTTTTCTTTTTGCAATAGCTCTTCTTCTTGCTTTTGGTGCAAACGGATTTTTTCTTTTTCCATGCGCTTTACAATATATCCGGCTATCACAAAAATAAAAATAACTGCTAAAATGAGATACACCGCAATAGCCAGCATACTTTGATACCAAGGAGGAGAAATTGTAAATTTAAACACTGCTTCTTGACTGATAACACCGTAAATATTTTGTGCTTTTACTCTAAATGTATAAGTTCCAGCTTCTAAATTTGTGTATTCTTTCTGATTATTCTCAGTCCATTCCGACCATTCCTTGTCATAATTTTCTAAAAATATTTGGTATTTTATTTTCAAATTTCCATCGTAAAAAGGTGCTGAAAATAAAAACTTAAAACTATTCGATTTGTAGTCGAAAATATATTTCTTATCTTGTGTTGGTTTTAACAAACTCAAGTCGTATTCCAATGAATCGAAGGCGTTGGTGAAAATTACTTTGCGTATAAAAGTTGGAAAATTAGGAACTATTTCAGTTTGTTTATTGTTGTAATGCAAAAAGCCATTTTCTACACCAATAAATATATTCTCTTTGTCATATATATACAAAAAATCAAAACCATTGACTAAGGTATTTTGAAATTGGTTTAGAAATTTATCGTCTAAAGTATAAATACCTGTTTTTCCTTTTATTAATTTTGAAATTTTTCCGGCATTTACAAACCAAATATTTCCTTGTTTGTCTTCTTGTGGTACAAAGGCATGAATATTTTTAAATAAATCTTCGTGTTTTTTAGATTTTACAAATTTATCCACCTTTGAATCATAACAATATATTCCATCGAGCGTAGAAACTGCCAATTCATTTTTTAAATTAAATAAGGTATTTGCAAAATTAGCAGGCAAGCCTTTTGTAGTATCATAAAACTTAGTTGAAATAACTTTGGTGAAATCAATATCGGTTTTGATGTGATAAATACCTTTGTATCCATGACTTATCCAAACCGAATTATCCTTATCAAATTCTATTGTTCTGCTCGATAAATCAAAACCTTTTAGTTTGTGCGAAAAAGCCCAATTGCCTTTTGTGTCTTTCTTTAGTACAACAATTCCGTTATAAGTTCCGCCGAGCATTATATTTTTATTATTCGGAACTTTTACCATATTCCAGCTTCCGTTTTCTTGCGAAACTTTTAATACCGAATTATTTTCGTCGATTACAAAAATTCCTTCGTTGTGTCCGCAGTAAAGTTTTCCGTCAAAAACTTGCAAAAACCAAACTTGTCCTTTCAGCTCATCGAGTATTTTAAATTTTGAGGGTTTCGGCAACCAATCTGTGTATTGAACTCCTTGATTTGTACCTAAATAGAGCTTATTGTTAAACACACAAGCTGCATAGCCTGTGCCTTTCAGATTCACACCCTCATTGAACACCGTAAAAGGCGAACTAATATCAATAGCCGAAATTCCATTGTCTAAGCCCACCCATAGTTTTTTTGAAAAATCTAAAAATACACTCAATACGGTATTGTTTTGAAGGGCTTTTTGTCGGTTAATGTGCTGTAAAATTTCACCTTTTTTGTTGATTACATACAATCCATTTAGCACTGTTCCAAATACATAGGTGTTTTCATCTATTTGAGTAGAAGAAAAAATGCGATGTTTTACCAAAGTATCGGTAAAAGAAGTTTCCCATTTGCTAAGTTTTTCATTTTCAAGAAAAAAAAGACCATTTTCGCCAGCTAATAGATATTTATTTTTATCATACAGAAGCATCGACCAAATTTTTTGTCCTTTATCCCATGTATTTAAGTGTTTTTCAATATATTGAGTTCCTTTGAAGGCAAAAAGATTATTGTTTTTTATATCCCGAACAAACAAAGTATCGTTTACATAATACGAAAAATCAATGTTTGCATTTTTTAAAAGGGTATGAATTTGCTCATTTTTGTATAAGAAAAGCGCCGAATACGACTGGAAGTAAATGCCTTCTTTGGTAGAGTGTATTTTCCAAATCTCATCGAAGTTCAATGTTTTTTCGGGCAATAGTTTTGAAAGTGAATAATAGCTCAATACTCCATATTCATTGGGCTTGAGTACTCCAAATTCATCGGAAGCGCCTACATATACGTTATCGAGCGAATCGACCGCTACGGCACGCGCCACAGAGCCATTGGGCATAGGATATAAATTCCAAAATGTGCCATCGAACTGCAAAACACCTTGGTTATTAGCAAAATAAAGCATACCATTGGTTTGCTGAGCAATGCACCATGATTGTGTTCCGGCGTTGTATTTACTTTTTTCGTAGTTAATTACTAGCGGAATACCTACTTTCTTTATTTGAGAATATGAATTTAAGGCGTATAAAATACCCATCAGTAGTATCATTACACGAACAACAAAAGAATATCTTCGCCTTAAATTCATTTCTAATTATTAAATTGTTTGGCATTATTGATACGATGACTAAAAGTCATCGTATCAATTCGCAGTTTGATATATATTATTTTACCGGAACATTTTTTAGGGTTTCTACTAGGAAATCCCAAAATTTAACAACGGTATCAATTTTTACTTTTTCGTCGGGCGAGTGGGGGAAGCGAATAGTAGGACCGAACGAAATCATGTCCCAGTTTGGGTAAACGCCGCCAAGCAAACCACACTCTAAACCTGCATGAATAGCCATAATTTTAGGAATATTGCCATACATATTTTGATAAATACCTTGCATGGTTTTCAAAATAGGCGAATCCATGTTGGGTTTCCAACCAGGGTAGCGACCTTCCAAAGCAAGCTCATAACCAGCAAGTTCAAAAGAGCTAGCTACTTTTTCTTCCAAGGCTTCTTTTGCTGAATCTACCGAGCTACGAAGCAAACTTTGAATTTTAATTTTGCCGCCTTTTGCTACTACAATAGCCATATTCATTGATGTTTCCACCAAACCTTGCATATCGTTGCTCATGCGCATTACGCCATTGGGGCAAACATAAGCTACATTGATTAATGTTTTTTGCGAAGCTGAATCCATTATATTTTTCGGCATTTCAATCTTCTCGGCTTTTAGCTCTAAGCTAGGTTCAACGCTTTTAAATTCAGCTTTGAAAATACCTTCGTAGTGGCTTACACATTTTTCAAAATCAGCTGCTTTTGCCTCAGGTACAACTACTTTTGCAAATGTTTCGCGAGGAATTGCATTGCGCAAACTGCCGCCAAGTACTTCAGCTATTTTTAAATCGAAATGTTTTTGTGTATGTTTCAAATATCTGAACATCAACTTGTTTGAGTTTGCTCTTCCTAAGTGAATATCTACGCCAGAGTGTCCACCTTTTAGCCCGATAACTGACAGTTTGTAAGCTACATGTCCTTGAGGGATAGCTGTTTCGGTGTAAGTGCTCGACGCATTAGCATCAGTACCGCCAGCGCAACCCACATAAAGTTCGCCTTCGTCTTCTGAGTCTAAATTCATCAAAATATCGCCGTTCAATACTCCTGCTTTTAAACCAAATGCGCCAGTCATTCCGGTTTCTTCGTCGGCAGTAAATAAAGCTTCTATTGGTCCGTGTACTAAGTCTTTAGCTTCCAAAACAGCCATTGTAGCCGCTACGCCCATTCCGTTGTCTGCGCCCAAGGTTGTGCCTTGTGCTGTAACCCACTCACCATCAATGTAAGCCGTAATCGGGTCTTTTACGAAATCGTGTGCTGTGTCCGAATTTTTTTGAGGAACCATGTCAAGGTGTCCTTGCAAAATAACTCCTTTGCGGTTTTCCATTCCGGCGGTAGCAGGTTTTTTAATTATCACATTACCAACTTCGTCCATAATGGTTTCCAATCCTAGCTTTTTGCCAAAATCGACCATAAAAGCTCTAATTGCCTCTTCGTGTTTCGAGGGACGTGGGATTTGTGTTAGCGAATAAAAGTGATTCCAAACCACTTTTGGCTCTAAATTTTGAATGCTCATTGTATTTTTAGTTTTATTTGAAAAAACTTAGCTTAAAAAGGTTCTAATTCTGACGTTGTTAAAAAACAAGAAATATAAAATTTGATTTCTAATACAAAATAAAATCAATCAATTAGTTACAATTCAAAAGAACTATATTTCAAAGCAAGTTTCTTTTTGTTTATAATTTAGTTTATTTTTGCGAAAGATAGTTTTTTTTTGAAGAAGTGCAAAAAAAAAAGAACTTTTTTAAGGTGCTAAAAGTTAATGAATTGAATATTAACAACAAAAAATGAAATTAACGCAAAGCTTTGATGCAAACGTTTTCAGCGCAGAAAATTTGAGCGTAGGGTATCGAAATGCGAAAGGTGGTTTTAGAACCATTAAAGAAAACATCAATTTTTCGGCTCGAAAAGGCGAATTGATTGCCGTTTTAGGTTCAAATGGTATTGGCAAAAGTACTTTTTTGCGCACAATGGTAGCTTTGCAAGAAGTTGCCGGAGGTTCGTTCTCTTTTTTTGGAAAACCGTTTAACGAGTTTTCGCGCAAAGAATTTGCCAAAATGTTGAGTTTTGTTTCTACCGAAATAATCAATGTGCCTAATATGCTTGTTAGCGAGTTGGTTACGCTTGGTCGATTTCCCCACACGCATTGGCTGGGTAAGCTAACCGACCAAGATATTTTTCATACCGACAATGCGCTTAATTTATTGAATATGACTCAATTTAAGCACCGTTTTGTAAATGAACTTTCCGACGGCGAAAAGCAAAGGGTAATGATAGCCCGAACTTTAGCGCAAAATACTCCACTTATTGTGCTCGACGAGCCAACGGCGCACTTAGATTTGGCAAACAAATATTTGCTAATCAATACACTGAAAGAACTTTGCACACAACATTCTAAAACCATCATTTTTTCTACTCACGATTTGAACATTGCCCTCAAATCGGCTGATAAAATTTGGCTTTTTTTGCCTGATGCTTTGCACGAAGGCGCACCCGAAGACTTAATTTTAAAAGGAGTAATTAATACGATATTTCAAAGCACTGAAATTTTTTTCAATGCTACCACCTACGATTTTGAATTGAATAAAAACACCAAAGAGACCATTAATTTGGTAGGAACCGCTAAATATTACGAGCTTACCGCGCGTGCTTTGCAAAGAATTGGTTATCAAATTTCAAAAAACGCCAACAAAACAATTTTCATGAACGAGTCTGCTAACACAATAAGCTGGCAAATAGACCAAAACCCCCAAGTTTATTCACTCTACGAGCTGGTGCAAGCTTTGCAAAATAAATTTTCGAGTTTAT
>JAIFNL010000254.1 GCA_020047755.1 Bacteroidota bacterium | reverse complement strand
GTGTATTTGCGATTCTGTTTTTCCGTCTAACAAATACCGAACGTGTAAGCCTTCGCGTTTTCCTGAAATATAACTACCTGTTTCAAAAATAGTTCCGTCGTTGTGCCAAAATGTCCATTCGCCATCACGCAATCCGTTTTTTAAATGCCCAGCCATCTCTTTTTGCCCATTTTGATACCAGATTATATTTTCGCCGTCTTCGTAGTTTAATATGCTTTTTTTATTTCCATCGGCAAACCATGTTTCCCATTTTCCTATTTCTTTACCATTTTTAAAACTCCCTTTCATCCAAAGCTGTTTATTATCAAAATAATAAACCCAGAGCGAATCTTCAAAACCATTTTTATAATAACCTTTGGTTTTTAAATTGCTTTTATTGTAATATTCTGAAAACAAGCCATTTCCATTTTTTATGAGAGTGTCCGCTTCTGCGGTTATATAAGTTATCAGTTTGATAGTATCTTTATGAATTTCTTCAATTTTTTGAATGCCTCCGGCAGGGTAAAAATACACCCAATTACTGTCTTTTTCGCCTTCGTAATAAAAGCCTGAAATTTTCAAAACACCGTCGGGGTACCACGCTTTGAATGAACCTTCCTGAACATTGTTGTAAAATTCGGCTTCATTTTCTTTTTTTCCGTTTGGGTAATAAAAAGTTGTAGCTCCGTGCAAGCGTCCTCTGTGAAAGCTAACTGTTTGATTTAAAGTCCCATTTTCGTTATAATATTTCCAAAGACCATGTTCTTGTCCAGCAGAAAGAGTGCCTTCTCGTTTTCTTTTTCCGTCTTTCCAAAAGTCAATAACTTTTTGGTCTTGTGCAAAAAATTGCAAATTTGAAAGCAATAAAAGGAATATTAGAATTTTTGTTTTCATTTTGTTCATTTAAATTTTGTCTGTTTTATAAGAAAGTCTGCAAACTTTATACCGAATATTTTTTTTTACCAGGGTGTTTTTTGAAATTTGTTTCAAAAAAACAAAAAACTAGTAAATTTTCCAAAGAAAAAGTAAATACTTTTCTAAAAAATTCAATTTATTCAATGTTAAAAATTATAAGCAAAACCAATGCTTAGCGTTTGCTTCAATTGGAGGGCATCTGTTTTTTCGATTAAAGTACCAAGCTTATCATAAATTGGTACTTTTATGTCATAATCATATAAAAAATGAGATAAAATTGTGGTTTTTATATATTTGTTGAATATAAAAATGATGCTTGTTTCCCATTCCATATCTATTTTTTCTGGATTTTCTAAGTAGCTAGAAAATAAGCTTAATTTAGTGAGTAAATTAACATCTTTCCAAAGTTCTTTTTTCCATTCTGTTTTAAGTTGAAATCCAATTTCATGATGTACTTTTTTGCCTTTGTCGATACCAAATTTTACTTGTCCAACGGTTGTATCCCTTACAAATGTTGATTTTAAGCTCAATGGCGAAAGGAAAAGAGTAAAGCGTTTGTTGGGAGTAAAATTGGAGCCCAAGCCACCAATATGCTTTACGGGCGAAAGAAAATTAGATACAGCGACAGAGTCATTTGGATAATTATAACCCGCCAAAAACTGCGTAGAGGTATTAGAATTGACGCTAATGAGCCAATTTTTAGACGCTTTTAGACCAAAATTGGAGTTAAATTGCAATAAATCTTCATTTTTTCTAAAATCGTTCTCGCCAGGTTTTAACGTTCCTAGTTTCATTTCAAGTTCATTTTGCCAGCTTACTTTTTCTTTTTCATAATTTGCATGCAGTTTTATACTCGAAAGAAGAGTTATTTTGTTTTCACCTCCTTTTACCCAATTTTTAAAGAAAGCTTGAGAGAAATCAATACCGCCTAAACCTCCTGTTTTCCAATTACTTATTCGCTTTTCTTTCTCCAAAAATTTATCTGGAATGTATGAATAAACTTTCAAAATAGGAGTTATTGTCCAAACTTTACGCTTAGTATCTCTTTTCCAAAATGTTACCTCCTTATTATGCTGCCAAATTTGTAAATTATTGAAAACAGCAATTGCCATAGGATGTCCCTGATATTGAAATCGTATAGGTTTAAACTGGTTAGATATCACCCATTTACTATCACCATCTTTGCTTTTTTCTTTCACCCAAATTCTCAATACGTCATTTACTTGCGAAAGTCTTATTTCTGAATTTACTTGCCATACTTTGGTGGAATCGTTCACTTTCATAAAATTGAATGAATTATCTTTATTCCAAATACTTACCTTCTTTTTTTCGCACCAAAATCGAAGTTCTTCGTTTATAGTCCACACTTCCAAGCTGTCAAAGTTTTTCCACACTTCTATTCCTCGCCAACTTTCTTCCACGTTGGCTATTTTGTAGTGTGAATTACTTATCCAAAACTGCGAAACTTCTTCTTTTTCAGTATATTTAAGGCTGTCATTTATTTCCCAAATTGCATCAAACATCGATCCCGAAATTTTCCATTGTTTGGCATTTTTTGCCTTTAGCCATTGTCCTGTGCTATCATTTTTTAACCAAATTTGTATTTTATTGCTAATGATAGACAAGCGAAATTTATCATATAAATTTATTACTTTTGTAGAATCATCAATTTGCCAAACTTTAAAATCATTATTTTGTTCCCACACTTCAATTTTTTCTTTAATTCGCCATATTTTAACACTGTCGCTCAGGTTCCAAAAATGTGTTGTATTGTCTATAAAAAAACTTTCTATCCCTTTTTCTTTGGGCTTTATCGTAGAATCTTTTATTACAATGAGCTTTGGTGGAGGATTTATTTTCCAAACTTTACCGTTATTTTCTGCTAAAATTGAATATATTTTTTTATTAGATAATTTCCAGATACTTACTTGTTCTTTCTTTACTTTTACTAGCGTATTGGCATCTAGCTTGTATAAATGCGATGTATCA
The DNA here is from genome assembly GCA_020047755.1 of Bacteroidota bacterium. Taxonomy (GTDB): domain Bacteria; phylum Bacteroidota; class Bacteroidia; order Bacteroidales; family JAIFNL01; genus JAIFNL01. The sequence continues at coordinate 6,220 of JAIFNL010000254.1, read as the reverse complement.
CCTAATAACCAGTTTGTTACTGTATCTATTTTTGTCCATGAAGCCGTTTTTTTATCCTCTTTCCAGAAATTTTTTATTTTGTCAGTTTGCCAAAGTTCAATGGTTTCATTGATATTCCAAACTTTTGTATTTGAACTTATTACCCAAGGAATAGGCTCAATTTTTTTTTCCCAAATGAAAGTTTTATCATTTTTTGTCCACAAAAAAAGAGTGTCCGAAATTAACCAAAGTTTTGAAGTATCGTTCATGTAAAGAACATTATCTAAAAAGCTTAATTTGTGGTAATTAGTGTAAAAATTCACATTCCAAAGCGAAAATGTATCTTTAAAAAAAACTAGACTCAACGAGTCCGTTAGCGCCCAGTGTTTCATATTTTCGTTTATCTTTCGGTATTTTGCCATATATTTTTGTTTCTCGCCAATTTTATTTTCTTTCCACACTTGTACACTATCGGCAGAAATCCAAATTTGCATTTTACTAGTAATTAAGCTTATAGAAAAAGTTGAAGAATTAATTTTCCAAAAATCGTAATTTTCAATTTTGTGCCAAATTGAACTTTGGTTTGGCGATTTCAAAATACGTGTATTTTTATCTATTATCCAGAAATCAAGGCTATCATTTATTTTTATATAATTATTTGAAATAGTATCAGTTACCTCATTTTTTTTATGCGTCTCTTGAGCGACTGAATAGCTTGAGCAGAATAAAATAATCAGTATTATTTTTAGAAATTTAGTCATTATAAATACATTTTAAAATTAAAAAGAGCGATAAACTTCTGATTTTCAATAACCGCAAGAAATGGAAACGATATTTTTTTTGAAGTCTGGCTAAAAGAAAAGGTTTATTTTATTGCAAATTTAAAGAAATTACCTACTTTTGTAAATATTTTTAGCATTTAATTGTTCTAAAATCTATTTTGTAGAACAAATCTGCATAGCCAAATTTATTTAAAATCTGTTTCTGTTGCGTGATGAAAACGATTTACAAAAATATCAAAAACCGTGATAAATTCCTTTTCTAGCTTACATTTTTTATAAAATGTACTTCCCCTTTTTTGTCTCAATTTTTTGAATTAATTTACAGTAAAAATGTATTTGACTTTTTAAATATCTTATATTTGAATAGTATAATAGTTTTGAAAATTAATTCTTGAGAGTTTAATAAAATACACTAATAAAAAAATAGATTAAAATGAATTTACCATACGCAGAAAGTTATAAAATTAAAATGGTGGAAGCCATAAAAACAAGCACTCGCCAAGAACGTGAAGAATGGCTAAAAGAAGCCAAATATAACCTGTTTAATTTGAGTAGCGATAAGGTTTTTGTGGACTTATTGACAGACTCTGGAACCGGAGCAATGAGCGATAAACAGTGGGCTGCCATGATGTTGGGCGACGAAAGTTATGCTGGATCTTCGTCTTATACAAATTTAAAAAACAGTGTAAAAAATATTCTTGGGTTTGATTATTTTTTACCAACTCATCAGGGCAGAGCTGCCGAAAATGTACTGTTTTCGGTGCTTGTGAAGGAAGGCGATATTGTACCCGGAAATTCGCATTTTGATACAACCAAAGGGCATATCGAATTTCGCAAAGCAGAAGCCATTGATTGCACTATCGATGAAGCTTTTAGCACAACTGTGCTCCACGATTTTAAAGGAAGTGTAGATGTTCAAAAGCTTGAAAATGTGTTCATTAGCTATCCTATTGAGCGAATTCCTTTTATTATAGTTACAATTACAAACAACAATGCTGGTGGACAGCCAGTTTCGATGCAAAATTTGCGCGAAGTGCGTAAAATTGCCGATAAATATGGAGTTCCTGTCATTTTTGACTCGGCTCGCTTTGCCGAAAATGCATATTTTATAAAAACTCGCGAAGCTGGCTATGCCGATAAAACAATCAAACAAATTGTAGCCGAAATGTACTCTTATGCCGATGGAATGACTATGAGCAGCAAAAAAGATGCGATTGTGAACATTGGTGGTTTTATTGCACTCAAAAACAAAGCGATTTATGAAAAAGCTTGCGTCTATAATATTATGTTTGAGGGATTTATAACATACGGTGGCATGGCAGGTCGCGACATGAACGCTCTAGCTCAAGGTTTGGACGAAGGTACAGAATTTGAAACATTACATTCTCGTATTCAGCAAGTTGCATATTTAGGTAATAAATTGAAAGAATATGGAATTCCGGTGCAAGAACCTTTTGGTGGACATGCAATTTTTGTTGATGCTAAGCGTTTCTTGCAAAATGTGTCGGCTGAAGAATTTAGAGCGCAAACTTTGGCTATTGAATTGTATCTCGAAGCGGGTGTAAGAGGTGTTGAAATTGGTGCAATTATGGCTGACAGAGATCCAATAACGCGCGAAAATCGTTTTCCAGAACTTGAATTTGTTCGTTTGGCAATTCCACGACGCACTTATACCAATAATCACATGAATTATGTGGCTGTGGCTCTCAAAAATGTATTTGATAGACGAAATGAAATCAAAAATGGGGTTAAAATTGTAAAAGAAGCTCCAATTTTGCGACATTTTACCGTTGAACTTGACAAAATCTAGGAAGATAAAGTATGAAAATTAAAAAGCTAGCAACTAATTGCTAGCTTTTTTTATTTTATTTTTAATTTGAAAAAATATAAGGGAAAATTTCTAGTATTTTTTTATGTAAATTTTAAAATCGAATATAATTTTGCCATTTGAAATAATTTTCAAATTCATTAGCTAAATTTATTTTATGAGGAAAAAAGCCAAAAACAGCCGAACCACTTCCACTCATTGATGCATAATCTGCTCCAAGTTCGTAAAGGCGGTTTTTAATTTTCTTAATTTCTGGGTATTCGTCAAAAATACTGGCTTCAAAGTCGTTTTTTGCCAAATTTTTCCATTGATGTGGCAATTTTGCGGCTATTTCTTTTATCGAAAACTCATTTTTTTTTGGCACAATCCCCGCAAATGCTACTTTTGTGGGAATGTGAATCGGCGGTTTTATAATAGCGAAATACGAGGAAGGTATAAAAAAGGCTAAATTTTCTAATTGCTCACCTTTTCCAGTGGCATATTGTGGAGTATTTTCAATGAAAAATGGACAATCACTCCCGAGTTTTTCTGCATAAACTTTTAAAATTTCGTTTGTTAAATTTAAAGCGAACATTTCATTGAGCATTTTGAGCATAAATGAAGCATCGGACGAGCCGCCGCCTAAACCGGCACCTGTTGGTATAACCTTATGTAAATGAACGTGTAAAGCCGGCAAAGAAAAATCGGACTTTAATAATTGGTAAGCTTTTACAACCAAATTGTCGTTTTCTTTTCCATCAATTGGAATGCCGGAAGCTGTGAATTGAAAATCTTGATTATCTCTAACTGCCACAATTTCAAGCACATCATGTAAGCCAATTATTGGTAAAAAGATGCTTTCGAGGTTGTGAAAACCATCGCTACGTTTCTCGGTAATATTGAGTCCAATATTTATTTTTGCATTTGGAAAACTTATCAATGTGTTGAATATTAAATAATTAAAAGAAAAAACGTTTGCTCAAAAATATCAATTTTAAATGATATTTTCAAACAAACGTTTAATTTTCTTTTGCGTATTCTTTATTTTTGATTGATAAAATCAACCGCTCTTAATGCGGCAACTGTTCCATCGGCAACAGCTGTAGTGATTTGGCGTGTGCGAGTTACGCGAGCATCGCCTGCTGCAAAAACTCCTTTTTGGTTAGTTTGTAAGTTTTCATCTACAATAATTTCTCCCCATTGGTTAAGCTCTATTATGCCTTTAAATCTTTCTGTTTGAGGAACATATCCAATGAAAATAAAAACACCGGCTATCGACATTTCATTAATTTCACCTGTTTTGAGGTTTTCAACTTTTACTTTTTCAACTTTTTCTGTACCTAAAAATTCTACAATTTTACTTTCTAGCAAGAAGTTGATTTTAGGGTTTGCTTTTGCTTCATCGATGGCGTGTTGGTAGCCTTGAAAATGGTCGAACTGATGTATAATTGTTACTTTGCTGGCATATTTTGTAAGTGAAACGGCTTCTTCCAAGGCGGAATTGCCACCTCCAACTACAATTATCTCCATATTTTGATAAAAATCACCATCGCAAGTAGCGCAATAAGATATTCCTCTGCCTTTAAACTCATTTTCTCCTTTTACATTGAGCGAACGTGAGCGTCCACCGCTTGCAATAATGATACTTTTGGCAGTGAAAGTTTCTTTTGAGTCAATTTCAATGCTTTTTACATCACCTTCGAGCGAAATTTTTGTAAGTTCAACTCCTGTTTTTATGTCGCACCCAAATGTTTTAGCTTGCTTGCGCATTATTTTGCTAAGTTGGTAACCACTAATGCTTTCCACGCCTGGATAGTTTTCTATCTGGTGAGTTAAAACCATTTGTCCGCCCACACTACCTTCATTTACAATTAATACTTTGGCTTTAGCTCTAGCTGCATAAATACCTGCTGTTAAACCACTTGGACCAGCACCAATTATAATTATGTCGTAATTCATGTTTTTTTTGAAAAATAAAAAACTTTCTAAAAGTTTTACTTTCAGAAAGCTTTATTAGTAATAAAAAAATTAAGCAAGTTTTTCATTTAAAATGCTGGTAATCTGAGCTTTTGATTGAATGCTACTGGTTGCTTTTACTAGTTTTCCATTTTTGTAATATACTGTAAAAGGCAATCCCATGAATGATGAACACTCAGGAGCATTTCTAATCACGTGAGCCTCAGGACTATCGAATGGCATGTCGTAAAAAGCTACGTGTGGATATTCTTCTTCCAAATCTTCCATAATATCATATACAGGAATACACATCGGTCCCATACGTCCGCAGCAAATCATTACGTTTTCGTTGTTGTTAATTACTTCATTGTGCTGAGCAGCAGTAGCAATATGTTTTAAATTTGTTCCTAATACCATTTTTAATACGTTTTATATTAATATATCTAAATATTTAGATGCAAAGATAAACTGTTCTTTATTCTTTGCAAAATTTATTTTCTTAATAAAAGTTAAGTAACTTTAACTTAATGATTTTAAGCGTCTTAGTTAAATGAAATTTCTGAAAGCAACTTTTACTTTTTGATTCGCGTACTGAACGAAAAATGGTTTGATGCACCAGCAACATGATAAGCAGCCCGACCGTAAGCTAGGTTGAAACGGGCTAAATTGAGTCCGAAACCCCAAGAAAAGCCAGTCGTTCCTCCAATTTGTTGCAATGAAAGCTCCATTCTGCGTTGATGATTATAGCTAAAATTAAAATAAAAGCTTTTAAAAGGAATAAATTCGATTCCATAAACCAAATGACGCATTAAATTATCCGAAAATTTACTTATTTCTGTTTTTTCTTTTGGTTTTTCGTTGAAAATATTTGTGGTTGTGGCTTCTGACGGCGAATCGAAGCGCAAATTCCAATTTTCGATATGCCTATAAACGATACTTATGCGAAATGGAGCATGCTCCAGCGCTTTCGTTACACCCAACTGTAGTTCGAGTGGTAATTTTTCGCGATTATTTTCGGTATATGAAGTTAATTGAGTTCCAAAATTCTTGATTACAAACGCTATATTTGTTAAGTGTTTTTCGTTTTCATACAAAATACCTGCGTCAATTGCAACGCCAATAGAAGTGTAATGCTCTAAATTAGAAACAATTGGTTTGAAATTTACGCCGTAAGAAATAAAATTATTTAATTTATTTGCCCAAATAAAATTAAAAGCATATTCGGCAGCTTTAAATTCTCCTAGTTTTTCACCTAATTCATTTGTTTCTAAGAAATTGCCATAATTTATGTAGTGAAGCCCAATGGATAAATTTCCTATTTTTTTATAGTTTCGTGCATACGCTAAATAGCCATAATTTATATCAGCAAAATAGTTTACATAGTTCAAAACCAGATTATTAAGCATTGTGTCGCAGAGCAGAGCCGGATTGTGATAAGTCAATGCTAAATCAGCTTCTTTTATCGAAATTATAGAGCCTCCCAGCGAAGCTGCTCTGGCAGAATTAGTGAGTTCTAAGAATTTATATGTTTGATTTCCACCTATTTGCGCAAAAATAAATGAGGGCAAAAATAGAAAGAAAATGATAATTTTATAGTTGATCATTTGAGTTTTGTGAATTTGATAAATAACTATGTGCAAATTAATTAAAATAAATGCTTTTTACCAAATTAATATTTAGTTCGCTAAAAAAATGA
>JAIFNL010000096.1 GCA_020047755.1 Bacteroidota bacterium | reverse complement strand
TTCCGGTGGGTGGAATTAAGGAGAAAATTTTGGCAGCCAAACGCGCCGGAATCAAAGAACTTATTTTGTGCAAAGACAACGAAAAAGACGTAAGCCAAATTAACGATTTGTATATTAGTGGTTTAGAATTTCATTACGTAGAAGACGTTTTGGAAGTAATAAACTGGGCATTGTTGGAAGAAAAAGTGGACAATCCCAAAACGTTGGATTTGAAACATCCCACTCCCACAAGCGATGAGGACAAGGATTTGAAAACCAGATAATTAAATAGTGTAACTAGGTAGTTATCGAAAAAAAGAGAGAATGCCTTTGATTTACAGCGTGTTTGTATAAATAAGTTTTGTTTGTTTTTTGTTATTTTAAATTAAAAAAAGGCAAAAATTGAAGGATTTTTGTGGGTGAATAATGTTATATTTAATAAAAGATTATGAGTAAAATTCATTATTTTCAGAGATACCAAGAAAAAGAAAATGTTGTTACAAATAACACTCTTCTTTTATTTTCAAGATTATACAATAATTCAATAAATAAATTTAAAGTCTTTCTAAATACTTTATTTGAAAGTTCGAATATTCCAGCAGGAATAGATTTATTTCAACAAGAAAGATTGCACAACGCGATACCAGACGGAATAATTAGCCAAAAAAGCTTTAAAATATTAATAGAAACCAAAAAAGGTAATAATTTTGAAATAAGTCAATTGATAAACCATCTTAAACATTTTAAAAACGAAGATGAAAAAATATTAGTTGCGTTAGGAAATAAATTACCGAATGAAAGTATTAATTATCAAATACAAAATGAAATAGCGCAATATAATAAATTAAATAATTCAAATATTCAATTTTATTCTACAACTTTTGATTTTATAATTGAAGCATTTAGAAATACAATAAATGATTTTGATTTTGAATTAGTAGAAATTATTGATGATTATGCAGATTTTTGTGAAAACGAAGGATTGCTTCCCAAGGAAGATTTTTTATTGAGATTAGTCCTTGCGGGAAAAAGTTTGAAAGAAAATTTTGAACAGAATATTTATTATGATAATCGCGGTTTTAGAGAGCATCAATTTATTGGTTTATATTCAAATAAATCAATAATCGCAATTGGAAAAATTGAAGGTATTTTTAATGTAGAAATTGAAAATAATAATTTGAATGTTTTAAAAACGTTCAAAGGTGAGATTACAGAAAATCAGAAAAATAGAATAATTGAAACATCAAAATTAGCGATGGAAACAAAAGGTTGGGACATTACGAAAAATACCACATTTTTTTGTGTAGAAAAATTTTTTCCAACAAATTTTAAGAAAATAACACCTTATGCACCAATGGGAACGAAATTTTTCAATTTAAAAGAATATTTAAAAGAATATTTAAACGATATAGATTTTAAAGATACTGAACTTATTGCAAAAAAACTTGAATTAATTAATTGGAAGTAAAAATTATGACATAGCAAAAAAACGACACATGTTAGTATTGCAACAAAATATTGATGATGCAAATTAAAATATAACAGAACCATGGAAAAGACAATTTTAATTCAGCAAAAAACGAGTTTTGGGCAATCACTCGATACTTTTAACGATTTTGCTTTTCGTGTTTATTGCATGTTCCATACATTAATAAACCATCCGAAACAGTACAAAAAAATGTATTGGTCAATTTCGGATTGTTATATCGAAATTGGTAAAACCGGATATATTTCAAATGGAAGCATATATGATTTGAATAGCGACATAACACCGCTTCGTGAAATTATTTTGGACGACGAAAAGCAACTTAAAATTACCATTTCGGAATCAGAATTAATTAAAATAAAAAAAATAGCAAAGGAAAAACAGTTATCGCTTAAAGATTTATTTATATCGGCAATTGATAAATTACAAACAACTGACATAAGCCACTAATATTACACTTGCAATTTCACATTAAGAATTAAAAGTAATTAGTTGTTTAACAAGTAGATAGCTTAAAATAAACTTTTAAAATTCAAAATTTTTAGCGATAAAAAAACAGTAGAACAATTGAGCCATTTAATAATTTGTTATGCGTAATGTTATTTTTTTTCAAGAACATTAAAATACTCAAAAACTGGCGTACGCAATGAATTAAAATCTGTATAATCTTTTTCTAGGTCAAAAGTGTTGATATTGTGAGGTTTAGTAATGATAAGCGTTTCGTGCACACACCATTTTTTTATACAACCACAGTTAGAGGCATTTAACTCTAAGGGAAAGCAATTTTTGCCAAGAGTTTGTAATTCGAGCATTTCATCTTTGTTTGGAGAATAAATTCCTGTGTTACTGTCGAAAGCATAAACTCCATAAATTGCTTTAAAATGCTGAATATAATCAATTTGCAAACTAGTCCAATCATATTCTTTGATACCAATTCCACCATCGAGGTTGAAATAGCTGATTTTATCTTTCGTATTTTTGTACCCATTTGCGCTATCGAGAGCAAATAAAGTGTTCAAAAATTCATGCGCCACATAAGCTCCGCTTGAATGGGCTACAAGGATTATTTGTATTTTTGATGAAGTTTTTTGGCTTTTTAAAATACCTAAAAATTTTTCAGCTAACTTCCTATTGTTAATTTCTCTATCTTTGTAAAGTGAATTTTTTGGTCCTTTTACTGCAAATAAATGAGCAATTTTTAGCTTCTTTAATTTTACTGCATATAAATTTTCAGCCCAAATACTTGTCCATTCTGCCTTTGCTGTCCAGCCGCCAAAAGCAAGAAAAATAGACTGGTTATTTTTACTTTTTACAGCTGAGTACAAAATTCCAGAGTCTATTGTATTCCATTCAAAATTTTGTGCAATTAATTGATTTTGAACTATAAAAAACAAAATAAACAAGTATTTTTTCATGGAGTTTTATTTTTTTTGTAAGCTATCAGTTCATTTTTTCTTCAATTTGATATTTATTTCTTTCGCTCGAACTACGTGAAATTAACTCAGCTAAAAATCCAGTTATAAATAGCTGAGTACCAAATATTATAGCCAAAAGTCCAAGAAAAAATAAAGGTCTTTCGGTCATTCTATATTCTAAAAACACAAACTTTGCAATACTCAAATAGCTTAAAATAAAAAAGCCCAAAGCAAAACTTAAAGAACCCCAAAGTCCAAAAAAGTGCATTGGGCGTTTCGAGAATTTTGAGATAAATGTGATAGAAAGTAGGTCTAAAAAGCCATTAATGAAGCGTTCTATCCCAAATTTGGTGCTTCCATATTTTCTTTTTTGGTGAATTACTACTTTTTCGCCAATTTTTGAAAAACCAGCTCTTGCTGCTAAAACTGGAATCCAACGGTGCATTTCGCCGTAAACTTCTATTGTTTTTACCACATTATTTTTGTACGCTTTTAGCCCACAATTAAAATCGTGCAAGCTCAAGCCGCTCGCTTTGCGTGCAGCCCAGTTGAACAATTTGCTAGGCAAATTTTTTGCAAAAACAGGGTCGTATCGCTTTTTTTTCCAGCCCGAAACTAGGTCGTAACCTTCTTCTTTAATCATTTTGTACAATCCCGGAATTTCGTCGGGGCTGTCTTGTAAATCGGCGTCCATAGTTATAACAACCTCACCTTGAGCAGCTTCAAAGCCTACAAAAATAGCTGCGGACTTTCCGTAATTTCTGCGAAATTTAATACCTTTTACCGATTTATTTTTTTCTCTATGCTCTTTTATTACTTCCCACGAGCTATCTCTACTGCCGTCGTCTACCAAAATTATTTCGTAAGTATAATTATTTTCTGCCATTACGCGCTCTATCCACGTAATTAATTCTGGCAACGATTCTGCTTCATTTAGTAAAGAAATAACAATTGAAATATTCATTTTATTCTATTTTTTTAGTATTTTAGTCCTTGTATTTATACTTGTTTTTTTCGAAAAAGAAAACCCTAAAAATTAAATTTTTTTGCCTTTTGCTTAATCATAAAATCGCCATAAAACTCCCCAATGAAAAGTCATCTTTTCTGTTGGGTATAAGTAAGTTGTATAGGAATATGAGCTATTCCAAAGTGTGTTCATATTTCTAAAATTAATAAAAAGTAGCACTTTTCGTACTTTAAAATTAGCGTAAACTGATAAAAGAGGGTAATTTCCACCTTTTGAAGGTATCAGGTCGCTTTGGCTATTTGTATTTTGGTAAAACTGCCCGACTGCTGGGCTATAATTGGGCAAAACGTAACTGCTTGTAAATTCAGCTTCTATGCCCGATTCAACTTGCAAAGCTTTGCGAAATAGATAATAAGAAGCATAGAGCTGTGTATTGTAAATAAAATCGGGTATTTGAAGAACTGTTTTGTCCGAAATAATCTGGTAAATTAAATTGTTAGTCCATCTAAATTTACCAAAAACAAAATTTTTATTTATTTGGGTAGCTATAACTTTTATATTTTCATTGCTTTGCAAGGGTATCGAATTTTCGCCAAAATAGATAAACTTATCTATATTAGTAAGTTGTATTTGCGTTTTAAATTTGTATTTTGGAAAAGAAAGTTCAAAACCAGCAAATAGTTTGCTTTCTTTTGAAAATTGATTTTCCCAATTATAGTGATTTGAATGATAGTACTCGTAAAGATATGAAGGCGTTGTATTGCTGTAATTTCCTTTTATTGAGATGATTAGTGAATCGTTTTTAAGAGCAAAAACGCGTTCTAGGTTCCCTCCAAAAAGCACATCACCAGCACGTCTGCCAAGAGCAAAAAATTCTGCTTCAAAATTCCAATCCCATTTTTTTGACGAATAATCGAATAATGCGCCACCTAAACTTGTATTGGTATAGTCAGCCGTTTGAGGGCGAGATAAAAAATCGGGATTTAAAATAAAATTTTCAGGTAATTCTCCTCCCCAGCTTGAGCCATGTTTGTAAATTTCATTTTTAGCAAACGCCCGCATTCTAAATTTGAATTTAGATTGCTGATTTTCATTGAATTGAATCTGGAAAACATTTTCTATTTTTGTAAGCGCAACTGAGTCGAATGTGAAGCTTGCCTGCTGGTAACTTGGGTAAAAAGCGCTCGTTGCGTTTGTTTCGTCCGAATAAATTCTAAAGCTCCTTTTTATTTTGAATGTGTGATTTAACGATGCGAAAGGAACAAAAATGGTATCTAAAACGGTTGAATCCTTCTTTTGGTCGGTCTTAATTGTGGTTTTGTTTACTTTTGTTACACCTAATTTGTATTTTTGATGCAACATAAAACCCAAATTATTCATTTTTATCTTTGCATCGCTCAAATTAACAGGGTCAAGCTCTGCCGCAGGCACAAAATACTCTTCTTTTATGCCACCATTTTGGTTATTTTGCACTTTATTGAGCACAAAATTGGTTTGCAAATTGTATCGCGTGCCAAAATAACTAAGCCAAGCGCCTGCCGAGTTGATAATTGCGGCATTATTTGTCATTTGTCCTTTGGAGTTGATTACATTGTAGCGAAAGCCAACATTGAGCTTGCGAGAAACATTTTGAGTATGCAATATGTTCAAAACCTGTTCGTTAACTTGCTTTGAACTGCCCGAGTGCATGATGTAAGTAAACGGCAAATTGGTGCTGTAAAACGCCAAATTTTCGTTTGTAATCAAATAAGTTGAGTATGAATTTTCAAAAATAAAGTCGTATTTGTCGATGGAATTAAAAAAAACATTCGATTTGCTTGCAAGCCCAATATTTCCAAGCCTTGCAGACGACGCATTGGTTTGTCTGAGTTTGTCGTAAATATGAAAATCAGTAATAAATGTATCTACTTCAACCGTTTTGTTGTGCAAATAGTGGTCTTGAAAAACCCAGCTGTTAATATGCCCAGCAATGGTATCGCCGCTTAATCTTCCAGTTAGAATGCGTTCTTTTGTTTTGTTTTTGGTGGTGTCTGATTGTGTATCGTTCGCTATTCCAGTCGTTTGTGAATTAGAATTGCTATTTGTTCCCCTTATTTGAGAAAACACATTAAGTTGTATAAAAAAAAAGAAAGCTAGTAAAATGTATTTCATAAAAAAATAAACTATTTTTAAGATCTTCCGTTTGTGTAAGTTCATTTGCAAACAATGTTTTAGCCTGAACTTATTATCGAAATTTTGTTTGCAAAGATAAATATTCACTTTGATTATATTGAATTTATTGAAAAAATCTTTAAATTTGTTTTGTAATAAAAATGGAAATGGAAAAGGTTTTAATCGTTTATTTTGTTTGCTAATTACTTGATTATTAGTTGTATATTAATAATTTTGAAATTTTATTATCCAAACAAATTTAGTTATTTTTATAAACTTTTAACGTTTTATTTAGCGTTTTGTTCTGTTCTGTTTTGTTTTTAGCGAAACATTATTTTAGCTTTATTTTCGTTATTATTTATTATTGTAGGATTAAAATTTTCTTTGATTTTTTTTATAGAATATTTGTAGCAAAATTAGTTCAAACCCATACTAAAAACTTTAAGAAAAGATGGATTATAAAAAAGCAGTTGAAAATATTCGCCGTATTTTAAAAGAATATGTGCAAAATGCCGGATTGAAATCGCTCGTTGTGGGGCAATCGGGTGGAATAGATAGTGCTCTTTGTACTGTTTTGGCTAAACCAGTTTGTGATGAACTTGGTATTCAGTTAATTAGCCGTTCTATAACTATTGTTACCAACAAGCCAGAAGAGTTTCAACGTGCCAATGAAATAGGAAAATATTTTGCACATAATCACAAGTACATCGATTTGTCCGATGCTTTTCATTCGTTGGAAAAAATGGTGATGGAAGATTTTGAAAATGAAGAACATACTTCTTTCGATTACCGCTTGCGCTTGGGCAATGTGAAGGCTCGCACGCGTATGATTTATTTGTACGAATTGGCTTCAAAGCATAAAGGTATGGTACTTTCTACCGATAATTATACCGAATTATTACTTGGTTTTTGGACACTTCATGGTGATGTGGGCGACTATGGAATGATTCAATCACTTTGGAAAATGGAAGTTTATGGAATGGCAAAATATTTAGCATCTCAAATGGAAAATAAAGCGGCATCAGAGGCTCTTTTAGCTTGCGTTGCAGCTACGCCAACCGATGGTTTGGGAATTACAAATTCCGATTTAGACCAAATTGGAGTAAGTTCGTATGCCGAAGTGGATGAGATTTTGCAAAAAATAGAGCTAGGCGAAACTGCCGGATTAGAAACTAATAAGGTATTTATTCGCAACCGTAACTCTGAATTTAAGCGTCATAACCCTTACAATATTCCTCGAAATTTTATTGTTGAATAGATAAAAAATAATTGAGTTAATTTAAACCAAATAGTTATAAATTTCGTTTTAATTGTATAAAGAGCATTGTTTTTTTATGAAAACTTTACAAAATGGAAAAATTAACATATAAGCAAATAAAAGAAAAAGTAGGCGAATCGTGGGCGCTGATTTACAACCCAAGCTATTCACAAAAGACAGGAAAACTTTTGCGAGGGGAGCTTTCTTTTTGGAATGCAGAAAGGGAAAAAGTAGAAAATTTTGTTTTGAAGGACAAAAACCCAGAAAAATATTTTACTGTATTATTTTTTGGGGAAGAAGTTGAAGAAAGTTTGTTATTAAATTTTTTTTAGATGATTGACGATTTTCATTTAAAATATCGAAAAATTCCCATAACTGTTTCTATCAAAGGAAATGAAGGTATTCGTGACTTTAGGTTTATTATTGATACTGGTGCTTCTTATTCAATTATAAATGAGAAGATTTTGAAACCAATTGGTTACTCAAAAAATGACTTTTTTTAAACCGAGCGTTTAAATGGTTTTGCTGGAAATTCTATTGTGGTAGATTTTCTAAAAGTGAAGACATTCAATTGCTTAGGTCTGATAAGACGAAATTTTGAAATTGGTGCGATGGAATTTAGCCCACGTGCTTTTTACGATGGAATTTTAGGGATAGATTTTTTTCTGAATCATACTCTGTGTATAGATTTTAAAAAAGGTAAGGTTAAATTAGATAGTTAAATTACAGATATTGAGATACTTCGTTCAGCTTTCGTACAAAGGCACTAATTTTCACGGTTGGCAAATACAACCCAATGCTGTGAGCGTGCAAGAAGTTTTAAATAAGGCATTTAGCACTGTTATGCGCCAGCCAATTGATTTAACGGGCGCAGGCAGAACCGATACAGGAGTTCATGCCTCATTTTTTATTGCACATTTTGATGTAAATGACGAGATTGAAGATATAGAAAAGTTAAAATTTGCGTTGAATAATTTGCTGCCTTTTGATATTGCTATTCAGCATATTTACAAAGTTGCCGATGATTTGCATGCGCGTTTTTCGGCAAAAGAGCGTGAGTATCAATATTTTATTTCTACTCAAAAAAATCCATTTGCGATGGAAACGAGCTATTATTTGCAGCGCAAATTGAACATGGAGTTGATGAATGAAGCGGCTCAAATTTTGTTTCAATATATTGATTTTACGAGCTTTAGCAAATTGCATACCGATGTACAGACGAACAATTGTATCATTTTTAAAGCGCAGTGGGAAAGGCGAGAGGCTTCTCTTGTTTTTACTATTAGCGCAGACCGTTTTCTTAGAAATATGGTGCGGGCTATCGTAGGGTCATTGGTTGATATTGGAATGGAAAAGTCTGATTTAGTGAAATTTAGAAAAATAATAGAAAGTAAGAATCGCTCAAATGCCGGTTTTTCTGTTCCTGCCAAAGGTCTTTTTCTTACCAACATAGTTTACTGAAAAGAACAGAAATTGTATTTAATTAAGAATTAGAAATTAGGAATTAGGAATCAATGTCGTTTAGTTAAGAAACCTTTCAGGGTGCATCTAACTAATTGATACGATGACTTTAAGTCATCGTATCAATATTGCGGGCTTTTAACACAAGCCCGTATGGGATTAGACCAACATTCGTTTTATTAAATCCTTAACTAAACGACATTGAATTAGGAATTAGGAATTAATGTATTGGTTTTTAATTAACTATTTTAATTTAACAATTTAACAATTTAACAATTTAACAATGTAGCAATTTAAAACTTTTATGAAAAATAATTTGAGAATTATAAATCTTTTACTATTTTTATCTTTATTTTTGAGTGCTTGCGATATGCAGGCACAAAAAAAAGATGAAAAGGGTAGAAAAACTAACGATAAAGATATGAAATTAAACGAATTAACTGCCGAAGAAAAGGCTGTAATTATAAGCAAAGGTACTGAAATTCCTTTCACTGGAGTTTACAATAATCATTGGAAAACAGGCACTTACAATTGCAAACAGTGCGATGCACCTTTGTACAATTCCACCGACAAATTTGATGGACATTGTGGCTGGCCTTCTTTCGACGATGAAATAAAAAATGCTGTAAAACGCATTCCAGACCGAGACGGCAGACGTGTAGAAATTGTTTGTGCCAACTGTGGTGGTCATTTAGGTCATGTGTTTGAAGGTGAGGGATTTACTGATAAGAATACTCGTCATTGTGTAAATTCTATTTCGCTTACTTTTAAACCTTTGGAATTGAAAAAAGATACCAAAAAGGTGGCATATTTTGCTGGAGGTTGTTTTTGGGGAATGGAATACCATTTTGCTAAAGCTAAAGGAGTTACACAGTGCGAAGTGGGTTACATGGGTGGCAAAATACAAAACCCAACTTACCAACAAATCTGCACTGGTACAACCGGACATTACGAAGCTATAAAAGTAGTTTATAATAGCGAAATTACTGATTTTGAAACTCTTGCTCGTTTATTTTTTGAAATTCACGACCCTACGCAAACCGATGGGCAAGGTCCCGATATTGGTGAGCAATATTTGTCTGTTGCTTTTTATGGGTCTGAAGATGAGAAACAAATTCTTTTAAAATTGATTGCACTATTGGAAGCCAAAGGTTATGATATTGCAACTGGACTTTTGCCCGTTGTAACCTTTTGGAATGCAGAGGAATACCATCAGCGATATTACCAAAAAAAAGGTCAGAAACCTTATTGCCATAGCTACACAAAGCGATTTTAGTTTTTAACAAGTTGTATTTTCCAAATTTTATTTAATAAAAAAAACATGTTTCTTAACAGCTTGCATAGAAATAATAGAAGCGTATATTTGTATCGGAAAAATTCAAAAAAAAACTTTTTTTATCTCAAATATGATAAAAAAATAGTTCTTTTGATAAACAAATAAACCAAAAATACTTTATATGAAAAGAAAGAATATTATTATTATCGGTGCAGCTGGTAGAGATTTTCACAATTTTAATGTTTATTACAGAAATCAAGCTCATTTTAACGTAGTTGCATTTACTGCAGCTCAAATTCCTGATATTGACGGACGAAAATATCCTGCCGAATTGGCTGGCGAATTGTATCCACAAGGCATTCCAATTTATGCCGAATCTGAGCTTCCTCGTTTGATTAAAGAGTTGAATGTGGACATTTGTGTATTTTCGTACAGCGATGTTACTTATCAGAAAGTGATGAGTGTGAGCGCAATAGTAAATGCTGCGGGTTCAAGTTTTGTTCTTTTGGGAACTGATGCTACCAAATTGAAAAGCACAAAACCGGTTATTTCGGTGGGTGCTGTGCGCACAGGTTGCGGAAAAAGTCAAACTTCGCGCCGCGTGATTGAGCTTTTGATGGAAAAAGGCTTGAAAGTGGTAGCTGTTCGCCACCCAATGCCTTACGGCGATTTGGTTGCACAAAAAGTTCAACGTTTTGCAAAAGTTGAAGATTTGGCAAAACACAAATGCACTATCGAAGAGATGGAAGAGTATGAACCACACGTAGTTAGAGGAAATGTAATTTACGCTGGTGTTGATTATGAGGCTATTTTGCGTGCTGTCGAAAATGACCCTGATGGTTGTGATGTGGTGCTTTGGGACGGTGGAAACAACGATTTTCCGTTCTACAAGGCTGATTTAGATATAACAGTGGTGGATCCTTTGCGTCCAGGACACGAATTGACTTACTACCCGGGCGAAGTAACTTTGCGCAATGCTCACGTGGTGGTTATCAACAAGATGGATACTGCTTCACCCGAAGGTATTCAGCAAGTTCGCGAAAATATTGAAAAAGTGAACCCAACGGCTATTGTGGTTGATGCCGCATCGCCTATTGCTGTTGATAATGCAAGCCTTATCAAAGGAAAACGTGTTTTGGTGGTGGAAGATGGTCCAACTTTGACTCACGGCGAGATGAAAATTGGTGCAGGAACTGTAGCTGCTAAAAAGTTTGGAGCTGCTCAACTTGTTGATCCACGCCCATTTGTGAAAGGTAAACTTGCCGAAACTTTCCAAATTTATCCAAATATAGGAACTTTGCTTCCAGCTATGGGATATTCTGCTCAGCAACTTGCTGATTTAGAGGAAACTATCAATACTACTGATTGCGATTCGGTTATCATAGGAACTCCTATCGATTTGGGACGCATTTTGAAAATTAATAAGCCTTATACTCGAGTTTTCTACGATTTACAAGAAATAGGCAAGCCTTCTTTGGTAGAAGTTCTTGATGATTTTGTTGCTAAATTTGTAAAAAAATAAGCACTTGTGCTATTTTATTTTTGAGCAAACCACTTTAAAAAAAAGCCGAAAGAAAACTTCTTTCGGCTTTTTTTGTAACAAACACAAGGTTGTGCATAAAACATGAATGTTATTAATCCGTTAATTAGCAATAAATTACACGATTTAAAATGTAAAATACTAATTGAAAAGCAAAAACTAAGCTTTGCGTTTAAATTTCATAGGGCGAATCATATTTTCGGGTTTCAACACCTCGTCGAGTTCTTCTTTTGAAAGCAAACCTTTTTCGAGAACAATATCGTAAACCCCTCTGCCAGACTCTTTTGCTTCTTTCGCCACAGCAGTAGAAGCTTCGTAGCCAATAATTGGGTTTAAGGCAGTTACTAAGCCTATACTATTCATAACCAATCGGCGGCAATGCTCTTTATTAGCGGTAATTCCGATGATACAGCGGTAATTTAAAGTTGCCATTCCGTTTTTGAGCATTTCGATATTTTCAAACAGACTTTGAACAATAACCGGCTCCATTACGTTGAGTTCCAACTGTCCGGCTTCTACTGCCAAACTTACCGTAAGGTCGTTGCCAATGACTTTGAACGCAATTTGATTCACCACTTCGGGAATTACTGGATTTACTTTTCCAGGCATAATTGAAGAACCAGGTTGCATTTCTGGCAAGTTGATTTCGTTGAAACCCGTGCGTGGACCCGACGAAAGCAAACGAAGGTCGTTAGAGATTTTAGAAAGCTTGATAGCCAGGCGTTTAATAGCCGACGAATACATTATAAATGAGCTAGTATCTTGAGTTGCTTCAATCAAATTCAAAGCCAAGACAATATCCATTCCAGTAATTTCGCGTAAATATTTGATTACTTTGGTACTATAACCAGGCTCTGAGTTTATGCCCGTTCCAATGGCAGTTGCTCCCATGTTTACTTCCAAAAATAAAGCCGAGTTTTGATTTAAACGTTGAATTTCTTCTTCAAGTGTAACAGCGTAAGCTTCAAATGATTGTCCTAAAATCATTGGCACGGCATCTTGCAATTGCGTGCGTCCCATTTTGATTACATCAAAAAATTCTTCGCCTTTTTGGCGCATCGACGAAATTAAATCCATCAGCACCGTAACCAGCTTTTTATTGCTATTTATCAAGGCAATTTTTACCGAAGTTGGGTACGCATCGTTTGTTGATTGCGATAAGTTTACGTGGTTATTTGGGTGGCAATATTCGTATTGTCCACGTTCGTGTCCCAAAATTTCGAGTGCTTTGTTGGCTATTACTTCGTTGGCATTCATGTTGGTAGAAGTTCCCGCTCCACCTTGCAACATGTCCACCACAAATTCCTTGTGATGTTTTCCGTGAATAATATCCTCGCAAGCTTGCGTAATAGCATCGGTAATTTCGTCACTTAGTAGCCCAAGCTCGTTATTAGCCTTAGCAGCAGCCCATTTGACCATAGCTAGCGACTGTATGAACAAAGGATAAAAGCTTAAATTAACTCCCGTAATGTTAAAATTTTCGAGAGCACGCAAAGTTTGAACGCCATAATAGACATCTGAAGACACATTTCTATCGCCAAGCAAATCGTGCTCTACGCGCGTTTTGCCCGAAATATATTGAGAAGCAATATTGACCATTTGATTGTTTACACCACTAATTCTGCGCGAAATTACTTTGGCTATTTGTGGTAAAATTTTAATTGCTATTTCTCCATTTTGCTTCATAATATTTTTCAACTCGCTAGCGGAAATCATAAGCAAATGAGTATCGGAAATGGTTCGAGCATTTGTAGAATGTGGCGAATTGTCGATAATTGATCCTTCACCTAAAAAATCCAACTCACGAAAATAAGAAAGTTTTTTTTCTGCTCCAAAAGGTGTTTTTTTGAATAGTTCTACCTCGCCTGCAAAAATCAAATAAATATGGTTTCTCTCTGCATTTTCAATAAAAACACTTTTGTTTGCTTTAATCCTTTTTTCTGTAATGATTTGAGCCACTGATGTTAACTCTTCTTCCGATAATTCTTTGAAGAGCTCAATTTTTTTGATAAACTCAATGTAATTTTGAATTGTCATAATATTGTGTTTTTTTTAAATTATTGAAAAACAAATTGATACAATAGAATTTAAAACAGTAATAACAAAAACGTTATTAACGTTTACACACTATCAAAAATCTGTTTTCTACTATTTATTTTAATTTATCAATTGTAAGAATATAATTTTCAAATACAAATAGCATATAAATTATTGAAATACAAAAATTTAATATGCAAAACTTGCCTAAAAATTAAACTCAAAGGTAACTATTTTTTTGTACTAACGAATTGATTTTTTCAATATTTGAACAAAATATTTTTTATAAGAAAATTATTAACACAATAATATATGTAAATTACTGTTTATTAGAACTATATAGCCATAGTTTCGTTAATTTATTTGCTTTTTTTTGAGTTAAATCAAATGAAATATTAAAAGTTTTTTGTAAAAACTGCAATTAAATTTACTTTTGCACAAACCCAAATATTATTTCTTATGCAAGATTTTTTTGATTTACTAAAATATGTATTGCCCTCGTTGGTTGTTTTCGGAACTGCCTATTATTTGATTCAAATGATGCTCAACGGCGATGCAAACAGGCGAAAAGCCGAAATGTCTATGGCTAATAGAAAGATTTCCACGCCTTTGCGCCTTCAAGCCTACGAGCGCTTAGCTTTATTTCTTGAGCGAATAGCACTCAACTCGCTTATTATACGAACTGCCAAAGCCGATATGACTGCTGTGGACTTGCAACGCTCTCTGCTTGCGAACATTAGGCATGAATTTGAACACAACCTGTCGCAACAAATTTATGTAAGCGATGCAAGTTGGGAATCGGTAAAAATGGCAAAAGAAAATACCATCAAAATTATAAACAAAGTTGCTGATTCTGTGCCTAAAGATGTTCCAGCTATGGAATTGAGCAAGAAAATTTTTTCGGTAATAATGCAAGCCGAAACAAGCCCGTCAGAACTTGCTTTGGCTGTTATTAAAAACGATGCTAGAACATTACTTTAAAATCAAATTTTGATTTTTTTGAACAAAAACTTTCACAAAATTAGCACCTTATCGTTTTTAAATTGGTATTATATTTGAGCAAATTGTATAGTTATCTCAAATGTAGAGATAAATAAACGAAACACGACCCTTTTGTTATAAATATTGAAAAACTTAAAAACCAAGTAATTACATTTTTAAATTGCTACTCACTTAATTTTCTACAAACAAGAAAATAGTTTTATATTGTTTATATAAAATTTTTACATTGTTTTTTGATTCAAAATAAACTAAAAATTCCATGATTCGCTTTGAACCAATAAAAATACAACGCATTGTTTTTCTGCTAATTGCCTTTTTTTTAATTGTGCAAGCAAGTCAGGCAAGTCCACAAGAAAAAACAATTGATACTTTAGCATACAATCCCCTAAACAGAGTGTTGGTTACAATTACTCATACAAAAAATATTGTGTCGTTTGAAGGGTCTTTAGGAATAAAAACGGTAAAAATAATTTCGGCTAATCCGCTCGAAGGGCTCGATTTTAGAGAATATCCAAGCCTCATTATTCGTATAGAAATAGATGGAAGAGAAGAAGTTAACGAAAAAATGATGGATTTTGTGGAAGGAAAAAGCAAAAAAAAGAAAATGGCTCTTTTTGACGACGAAAAATTTCAAATAGAAAACTTTCAATCGCTCAAAATTATAATAGAAGACCCAACGTTCGACTTAAAACTCTTCAAAATTGATTTATGGATTTTTGTGCACTAAATTGAGGAGTGAATATTAATTTATATTTTGCTTTACCAAATGCTTAAAAATAAGCAAGTATCAAAGGGTTTGCTC
This sequence comes from Bacteroidota bacterium, assembly GCA_020047755.1. Lineage (GTDB taxonomy): Bacteria > Bacteroidota > Bacteroidia > Bacteroidales > JAIFNL01 > JAIFNL01. The sequence continues at coordinate 11,318 of JAIFNL010000096.1, read as the reverse complement.
AAAAAATAAAATAGCATAGTGCTTAATTTGTACCATAAATCATTTCTATTGCATTCGAAAAACCATCAGCATTATTGGTCGAAACAACCCTAAACTTCGGATTTTCAAGTAATTCCTTTGGCGAATTGCTTACCACAAAAGCGTGCTGAGTAATATTGAGCATATCCAAGTCGTTGTAATCATTGCCAACACTTATTGTTTCTGAAATGCTAATTTTCAATAACTTGCACAGCCAAATTACCGCATCGCCTTTTGAAACACCTTTGGGAAATATTTCTACCCAAATAGATTTTCCATCAATGGGCGAGCTAGCTCTTATAACTTTTACTTGGTTTACTTTTTGGTAAATTGTTTGCTTTATTTGTGTGAAAAGTTCCACATTTTCAGGTAAAATAGTCAAAATTTGGCTTGCTTTGGCATATTTAAAATCCGAATCAATCTCTTGCGAAACTAATTTAAAATGATTCAATCTGCGAACAAAATCGGATTCTGTATTGTTCAAAACCCAATATTTGAAATGATGATTTTCGGGTATTTCGTTGAAAATCATCAAGTTGTTGTTCATTGTTTTGATTAATTCACTTATGTTTTCAACTTGCTGAGCTGATAAATGGTGAGCGGTAAGTATTTTTTTTTCGCGCCAGCAAAAAATTCCTGCACCGCTCGAAAATATTACGTAATCTATTGGAAAAGAATCACTTAAAACTTGTTTGACCAAATGAAGCGAGCGTCCGGTGGCGGCAACTCTAATTATTTTTTTTTCACCTAATTTTTTTAAAGTTTCTAAGTTTGCGGCACTTACTTGCGAATCATCGTTCAATAAAGTTCCATCTAAATCGGTAATAACCATAATTAATCAAAAAAAATAAATAGTGGAAGTATTTCTAAAATTTCGACCAATTTAAGGATAAAATTAAAATAAAAAAAAGAATTAAGCACCAGTGCTATTTAATTTTTGAGCAAACCTTTTGCTAATTGCTTATTTTTAAACACTTGGCAAACGAAATAAACAATTAATTTTGGTTTCCTACTTAACTTTTTATTTCATTCTATCTACAAACGAAATAATTTATTAGGCTTATTTTCAGAGTATTACAAACTAAAACGAAACGACTCCTACATCTGTTTTATTTGAATTGCTATCGGTCAAAAAAACCTTATATTCGCCCTTTTCTAAGTTATTTTTTACTATTTTTACCGAAGCTGCATCAAAATCAGCAATGGCAATCGTTATTTCACCGCGGCAATTAATTAGTTCTAATGAATATTTTTTCCTATCATTTTTGTTTATTTCTAATAAAATAAAATCACCTTCGCTTAATTCTGTTATACTTATCAAATCGTTCTTTATAAGTGGTGTATCTATTTGCGTACCAATAAAACCACCTCCCAGTGTGGAATTTTCAATTGCTTGATTTGCTGAAACTTCAAAGGTAGGCACTGGTTTTTGAGCCATCGCAAAATTAGCAAGAAAAAATAGAATCAATATGTTTATAATTAGTTTCATGAGTTTTTTATTCGTTTTTTTACTGAAAAAAGTTATTCGTTCCATTCATTCTTCTTTACGCAGTTGTTTGAAAAAAGTTTTACAATTATCTCTTAATTTTATTTAAAATTTATATTTGTTGTTGTTTTGTACTTTAATTGAAACATTTTCGTTTTAAATTTATTTCGTAAAAAAAACAAAATTGAAATGTTAAATTTTTTTATGAAACAAATTTGGTAAAAAATTATACATTTGCTTTATTTTTTGAATTAAACAAAAATAGTTAGTGTTTGATAGAAAATACCAAATTTAAGGTATTTTGAAATTTTTAAAATCGCAGTTTAACCCCAAAATGGAGATTTTTAAATTTTAAAATAACGCAAAAGATGCGTTTTCATTCAGACTCTAGTTCGGTATATAAAAAAAATTTACTAATTATGACGCAAAAGTCATGCAAAAACAACTAAAAAATGAAAAAAACAATCTTATTTTTAATGATGCTTTTGCCGAGTATCGTACAAATTTCGGCTCAACAAAAAGGACCACATATTTCATTTGAGCAAACGGCTCATGATTTTGGAAAAATATTTGAAGAAGATGGTGATGTAACCATTAAGTTTGTATTTTCAAATACTGGTACAGAGCCAGTTATAATTCAGCAAGTAAGCGCATCGTGTGGTTGCACCACTCCTGAGTGGACTAAAACGCCTGTAAATCCGGGCAAAAAAGGTTTTGTAGCTGCAACTTATTCACCCAAAGACCGTCCGGGCGAATTTTCTAAAACCATTTCGGTTACTACAAATGCAGAATTACAGTCAATTGTGCTGCGCATAAAAGGCGAAGTGCTTAAAAAAGACGATGATATGATAAGCACTTACCCTGCTATTTTTGGAAAATTGAGAAGTATTGCTGAATTTTCGGCGTTTGGCGAGCTTAAAAACACCGAAACCAAAGTAAAATATATTGATATTTACAACCCAACCGATGCACCTATGAAAATAGAAGCCATAGAGTTGCCTTCGCATATTAGCATTCAAATTGTGCCACAAATCCTTGAACCCAAAGGTAAAGCGAAAATGGGTATCAGCTACAACGCTGGAAAAAAGAATGCTTGGGATTATGCTCTCGACCGCTTTATGTTAAAAATAAATGGAGAATTAATTGATAAACCATTTACTGTAAGTGCTACAATAATTGAAGATTTTAGTAAATTGAGCGAAAAAGATTTGGCAAAAGCTCCCAAAATAACCTTCAAAGAAAAAACATTCGACTTTGGCACAATAAAACAAGGCGACAAAGTTGAATTTGAATTTGAATTTACAAACGAAGGAAAAAGCGACCTTGTAATTCGCAAAACCCATGCAAGCTGCGGCTGCACTGCTATAAACATGGCAGAAAAAGAAATTAAAAGCGCAAAAACCGGAAAAATAAAAGCAGTTTTCAACTCGGAAGGAAAAGTGGGCAAACAAACCAAAACAATTACTATAATTACGAACGACCCTAAAAATTCAAAAGTTGTGCTTTGGATAAAAGGAGACGTTGTTCAGTAATTTTTTTTCAGGTTTAACTTATTAAAAATAAATAATTTATCTTCTAATGCGAAAAAAAAATCAATTTTTTTTCAAAAAAAATTTGCCAGTTTACAAAAACTGTTTACCTTTGCACCGCTTTGGAAGATAAGGACCCGTAGCATAATTGGATAGTGCATCTGACTACGGATCAGAAGGTTAGGGGTTCGAGTCCCTTCGGGTTCACAACAAGCCGCTTTTTAACGAAAGCGGCTTTTTTATTTATTGGAAATCAATCATTTTTGGGAAATAAAAAAAAGCGAGCTATTAAGCCCGCTTTTTTTGTTTTCACATTTCGTTTTTTTTGCTTAAAAACGGCTATAACTAGAGAACAATTGCTCAAATTTAGTACTTGTTTGGTTTGCTAAATCTGCACGATTGTAAAGTTTCAAAATACGCACCGACTCTTGCATTATAGCAAATTCACGTTCCAAATCGCTTTGTATAAGTACCATGTCTTCTTTGTCCAAACTTAAATAATACCGCAAATTTTGCTCAATGTTGTGAATTAAAGTTTTAACTACCGCATCGCCCTTTTCGTTGGCTTTGGCTCTATAATACGCCTCGCCAATAAGCAAGTTGTAGTAATTAAACGGAATTCGCTCGTTTGGCATCAATTCAGTAGAACGGTCGAGCACTTCCACTGCTTTTTTAAATTTATTCTCCTCGATAAGTGCAAATGCGCAGCGTGCAAAATTGTTGCGAATATTCATGCTCATTCGGCGATTATTTTCGTCGAGATAAACTTCTTTTTTTTCTAAGTTTCCCCAAACAAATTTTTTCATCAACTTTTCATACATCAAATCGGCATTCACTCTACCAGTTTGTCCGTCAGGGTTTTGCGTCCTTATTGGAACTAAACGATAAGCCAAGCCATCGAGCTGAAAATATGAATCTAAATTCATATAAGCATCTGGACCAACTGTAATTGCCCAATAAATAGGTCTATCCCAATTAAAGTTGGCAAGCAAATCGAGTACCATGAGCTCGGCTTTGCGCACGTATTCGCCACTCAAATCCCATTGGAGGTAATTCAGTAGCTGAGCTGTATCTCTTAACTGAACAGTTCCATTTCTAAGAACTTTTTCCTTATTAACTCCCAAAATAATTGATTTTGCAGGGAAATAATCGGCTGGTTCTTCGCCAGAATTTGACATTAATTTAGTTTCAGGTTTGTCAGAAGCCACAAAATCCATTAGTTTTTTCAAATTATAAGGCTTTCCGATTTGGTCGTTCACATAAACGATATCGCGCTTACCTTGAACGTATTGGTCTTTAGTCATTTGAAACGGAACAATATCCGATTTGTAGGCTTTTCGCTTCATTTGGTCGATGTACCAATCTGTATTTAAGTAACTTAGATTAATTACACGCACATCGGTTCTGTAACCTTCTACTTCTTGAATGTACCAAAGTGGGAATGTATCATTGTCGCCGTTGGTAAAAATAATCGCATTGGGTTCGCAGCTATCCAAGTAATTCTTAGCAAAATCGCGTGCTGTGTAGCGTCCTGCGCGGTTGTGGTCGTCGTAATTTTCGGCAAGCATCATCGTTGGCACAAGCATTGCCAAAACTGTTACTACAATCGACGAAATTTTTGCCGACATATATTTTTTCAAAAAGTCATACAAAAATAATACTCCAAAGCCTAAAAATATTGAAAAAGTATAAAAAGAAGCAGCATAAGCATAATCGCGCTCACGAGGTTGGAAAGGCGGTTGATTTAAGAAAACCACAATAGCTAAACCTGTGAATAAGAACAACAAAGTAACTACCGAAGCATATTTTACATTCTTTTTGAACATAAAAATAGCGCCCAAAATTCCTAACAATAACGGTAAGAAATAATAGGCATTTCGCCCTTCATTTTTTGCCATATAATCGGGCAATTTGGATTGGTCGCCAAGTCGTGCATTGTCGATAAATGGAATACCCGAAATCCAGTTTCCGTTCATTACTTCGCCATGCCCTTGCGTATCATTTTGTCGTCCAGCAAAATTCCACATAAAATAGCGAATATACATAAAATTAACTTGGTATTTGAAGAAAAATGCCAAATTATCGCTAAAAGAAGGAATTTCACCTTCCTTCAAACCAGTCCACTGGCGGTAGCCTTGTGGGTGATTTGGCGAAGTGCTATTGCTGTACATTCGAGGGAAAATGGTTTCGCTTTTTGAGTCGTAAGTGTATCCAATTTTATAGTCAGCTATTACATATTTTCCGTCCTTTTTTATGTAATTTGCCCTTCCTTTTTCATAACCGGTAGGGTTTTCGGTAAAATAAGGTCCTTTGAATATCGGATTTTCGCCATATTGGTCGCGTTGCAAATACGAGTGAAGTGCAAATACGTTGTCGGGGCTGTTTTGATCCATAGGCGGGTTAGCTGCTGAACGAATCACCACCATTGCAAATGAAGAATATCCAATAATAATAACCGTAAAACCCAACAAAATGGTGTTGAGTAAAACTTTTTTCTTGGTATAAGAATAATACAAACCATAAGCAATAACACTAATAAGTAATGCGGCATAAAAAACGCTTCCTGTGGCATAAGGTAATCCCATAGAATTGGTAAACAAAAGCTCAAATTTTGTAGCTAAAATTACAATTCCGGGTATAATTACATACAAAACACTTGCGAGAAGTAGCACCGAAATGCCAAAAGCATACAAAAGTCCTTTGTCTGAATATTTATATTTTTTGAAATAATAAACCATGGCTAAAGCCGGAATGGTAAGCAAGTTCAAAAGGTGAACACCAATAGAAAGCCCCATTAAATAGGCAATAAGAATAATCCAACGGTTTGCATAAGGCTCATCAGCAATGTTTTCCCACTTCAAAATAGCCCAGAAAACAATTGCCGTAAACATCGACGAGGAGGCATAAACCTCGGCTTCTACTGCCGAAAACCATTGCGTATCGGAAAAAGCATAAGCAAGTGAACCTACTAAACCTGAACCAATTACAGCAATTATTCGCTCTAATGTATATTCGTTGTCTTTAATTAAAATTTTCTTTGCTATGTGCGTAATAGTCCAAAAAAGGAATAAAACCGTAAAGGCGGCAGTAAGTGCCGACATTAAGTTTATCATATACGCAACATTTTCGGGGTTTCCGAAAGCAAATAAACTAGCAAAACGCGCCATAATCATAAAAAGTGGTGCCCCAGGAGGGTGCCCTACGTTTAACTTATAGGCTGTGGTAATAAATTCGCTACAATCCCAGAAACTAGCAGTCGGTTCGAGGGTTAAAATATACACTACCAATGCAATAGCAAAAACTGCCCAGCCGGTAACAATATCAACTAATTTAAACTGTTTCATTTATTTATATTTTATTTAAAATCAGAACAATGCCTAAAGCAAAAACATTGCAAGCTCATTTTTCTTGTCAAAACCTAAAATAAACCATTTTAAGTGCCTTCTTTTCAAAGAAAGCGCAAATATAAAACATTTATTTTATTTTTTTACCAAAAATTTAATGTGCTTAAAATATTTAATTTTTTTTTATAAATCTGCGAAAAAATGGAGCATCATAAACTAAGATTTTTACTAAAAGCAGTCTCTTTTAAAAAATTTAATTATACTTTTGTCTTTATTTTTTTGATAAAGTACAGTGTGTTGTTTTTGATTGATAAAATTTCTAAGCAACAAAGTAACAAACTAAAGAACAAGGACTAACTCCTTCAATTATAACCAATAACAAGAAAACAAAATGAATACAACAAACATGGATTTTAATACAAAACTAGTGCATGCCGGTGGATATGAAGACCAATTTGGAAGCGCCACAGTGCCTATTTACCAAACTTCTACCTTTGCATTCAAAAATGCACAGCATGGCGCAGACCTCTTTGCCGGACGTGATAAAGGCTACATTTACACACGTATAGGAAATCCAACCATAGATGCGCTCGAAAGAAATATTGCCGAACTAGAAAACGGCTATCGTGGAATTGCAACTGCTTCGGGTATGGGGGCTGTAAATTCGGTATATTTTGCTCTGCTAAAAGCTGGCGACCACATGGTTAGCACCAACTCTGTTTACGGACCTTCGCGCGGTGTGATGGAAAGTTTTTATGCAAATTTTGGCGTAGAATCATCGTATGTGGATACTTCTGATATTGAAAAGGTTAAAGCTGCTATAAAACCCAATACAAAAGTCCTTTATTTAGAAACTCCGTCTAATCCTACAATGCTTTTGACTGATATTGAAGCATGTACCGCAATTGCAAAAGAGAAAGGCATTGTGGTAGTGGTGGACAACACTTTTTCATCGCCGTTTTTGCAAAAGCCTTTAGATTTAGGTGCCGATGTAGTTTTGCACTCAGTAACAAAATTTATCAACGGACATGCTGATATTGTAGGCGGAATCATTGTTTCAAAAACCCCCGAACTTGATGCCAGAATACGTAAAGCGATGATTATGCTTGGCACAAACATGGATCCACATCAAGCATTTATGGTTATCAGAGGTGTTAAAACTCTTTCTATCAGACAAGAACGTGCCGAAGAAAATGCAAGAAAAGTAGCCGACTATTTGGAAAAACACCCCAAAATAGACTGGATAAAATATCCCGGACTTGCTTCGCACCCACAATTTGAACTAGCAAAAAAACAAATGAGCGGTTTTGGTTCTATGATTAGTTTTGGTTTAAAAGGCGGATTTGAAGCCGGTAAAACCTTAATGGACAGCGTACATTTAGCTATTTTAGCGGTTTCGCTTGGTGGCGTTGAAACCTTAATTCAACACCCTGCCTCGATGACTCACGCCGGATTGTCGAAAGAAGCCCGCGAAGCTGCTGATATTACCGATGGTTTGGTGCGTTTTTCGGTTGGAATAGAAAGTGTAAACGATATTATTGCCGACCTTGAACAGGCTCTTGCTAAAGTTTAGCATTTAATAAAAACCCAAAGAGCTTTTCAAACAAAATGTTTGAAAAGCTCTTAAATTCAAATACTTAATTTGTAAAAACACACAATAAATAAAAACGGACATTTCGTGTTTATTGTGGAGAAAAGTATCTTCAAATTCCTTTTTTTCAATATTTATTACGAAATTGCTCAATATTTAATTTGAGAAATTATTTCCAAATTAAATATCAATCAAAACCTTCAACGTATTCAAAAATATATAAAAACCTAGTTGGTTAAAATAAATACTTACAAAAAAATTGTATTTCAAGAAGATGAAACTTATTGAAAAACAGTCAATAAAATAGAATACAATTAATTTGGGTCTAAATCTTAAAAATAAAGTAAATGGATTTTCAAAATTATAAAATAGGAAAACGGCTTTTTATAGGCTTTGGTAGCTTAATAGCTGTATTTGTAATTATTAATATACTAGCAATCAATAAAATGAATACACTTGCCGAGCTAACTGACAATTTGTACGAACATCCGTATGTTGTAACTAGCTCTGTGTTAAATATAAAGGCAGATTTAAACTCTATTCGTAGCAATATGCGCGAAATTGTTTTATCTAAATCGGTACAAGAAATAAATAATTTGAAAGATGCTAATACTTTGCTGGAAACTAAGATGTTAAAGAATTATGATTTAGTTACCGAACGATTTATTGGTGATAATGAATTAGTAGAAAATGCTCGAGAAGCTTACCAAAATTATAAATCAGTACGCAAGAAAGTAACAAATTTAATGTTAAAAAATGATTCGTTGGGTAGTGCCCAAGCAGCACTGCTTTTCAAAACAAAAGGCAAAGAAGCATATTTGATTGCTATACAAGAAGTTATAAAGTTAGAAACCTCAGCACTTAGCGAAGCAACTAATTTTCATGATAATGCAGGTAAGGTTAGAAAAAATGCGTTTATTTCAATGTTTATTTTGGTCTTTATTTCATTGATAATGCTTGTTTTCATTGCTTTAGCCATAAGTAGAAGCATTACAACTCCTTTAACAGAAACGATTGCTGTTTCAAATAAAGTAGCTGAAGGAGAGCTAGATGTCGAATTTAATTTAGCGGGCAACAACGAAATTAGCAATTTAATGAAATCGCTTCAATTTATTGTGGATAAATTTAAGGAAGTAATTTCGTCCATCATTCACACAACGGATAGTTTTGTAAATTCGAGCTTGCAAATAAGTACTTCATCGCAGCAATTGTCTGAGGGTGCCAGCCGACAAGCTTCTTCGCTTCAACAACTTTCGGCAGCAATGGAAGAAATGACTGCCAACATAAATCAAAATACCGAAAATGCTCAGCAAACCGAAAAAATTGCCCACAAAGCCGCTGAAGACATTATTAAAGGAAGTGAATCGGTAAATGAATCGGTAAATTCGATGAGAGAAATAGCGGGTAAGGTTTCAATTATTAGCGAAATAGCATTTCAAACCAATATTTTGGCTCTCAATGCTGCGGTAGAAGCAACTAAAGCCGGAGAATTTGGACGTGGATTTGCGGTTGTAGCAGCCGAAGTGCGCAAACTTGCAGAGAAAAGTCAAAGAGAATCGAAAGAAATTGACGATTTGGCTAAAAAAAGTGTAGCTATTGCCGAAAAAACCAGCAATTTGTTCTTAAAAATAGTGCCTTCTATCCAAAATACTGCTCAATTGGTGCAAGAAATAACAAGTTCGAGTATGGAGCAAAGCAAAGGAACGGAGCAGATTTTAAGTGCAATAGAACAATTGAATCAAATAGCGCAACAAAACGCATCTGCTTCGGAACAATTTGCTTCTAGCTCGCAAGAAATGAATAGCCAAGCAGAACAATTACAGGATTTTGTGTCTTTCTTCAAAGTATAAACCAAATGATAGACTCGTTTTAAAAAAAAAGACACACATAGCTGTGCGTCTTTTATATTTTGAGGTATGGAATTTTTAAAATTAGTAAGTTAATTTACCAATTAAATCAACAACTCTAGCAGAGTAACCCCATTCGTTGTCGTACCAAGAAAGAACTTTTACAGTATTTCCGATAACCATAGTGCTTTGAGCATCGAAAATAGAAGAGTGTGGGTTTCCGATTACGTCAACCGATACGATTGGGTCTTCGGTATATTCCAAAATACCTTTCATGCAACCTTCAGCAGCTTCTTTGATAGCAGCATTGATTTGTTCTTTAGTAGCTGTTTTTTCGAGAGTTACAACTAAGTCAACCAATGAGCCGGTTGGGGTAGGAACGCGCACAGCCAAACCGTCTAGTTTGCCTTTCAACGCAGGAATAACTTTGCCTACGGCTTTAGCAGCACCAGTTGTAGTTGGAATTTGCGACATGGCAGCCGAGCGAGCTCTTCTAAGGTCGCTATGTGGACCGTCAAGAATAACTTGGTCGTTGGTGTATGAGTGAATAGTGGTCATAAGACCGTTGATGATGCCGAATTTTTCGTGCAACACTTTGGCTACTGGAGCTAAGCAGTTAGTTGTGCATGAAGCGTTTGAAACATAAGTATCGGTAGCACGCAATTGCTCGTCGTTTACACCAAGTACAATCATGTTGTCGATTTCGTCTTTAGCAGGCACGGTAAGAATTACTTTTTTAGCACCATTTTTTACGTGGTCGCCGTAGCCGCCTTTTGCACTTTCTTTTGAAGTGAAAATACCAGTCGATTCAATTACTACGTCTGGAGTTTGTGCCCAAGGAATGTTTACTGGGTTTCTTTCTGCACTTACAGGCACTAATTTGCCGTTTACCAAAAGACCTTGCTCGTTGAACGAAACTTCGCCTTTAAATTTGCCTTGTGTAGAATCGTATTTCAAAAGGTGAGCTAATACTTTGTTAGAAGTAAGGTCGTTAATACCAACTACTTCCATGTTATCTCTTTCCAAAATTAGTTTAAAAACGTTTCTTCCGATACGTCCAAAACCGTTGATTGCAACTTTTATTTTACTCATTTTATTTAATTTGAAATGATTATTTTCTGTTAGTGTTTCTAACAATTTTCTATTTTTCATTGCAAAATTACTTATTTATTATTAACCTTACAAATTAAATTGCATTGTTAAATATAATTTAACACATTTTTATTTTTGTTTTGTGTAAATAGTTGATTTTCTTTATTTAAAACTCTAAATGTATCTGTATAGTTAAATAGTTTTATTGTTTGTTAATTGGTTTCATTTTCTTTTTTTTAGAATGTTGTTTTTCATTTGGTTTAAAAAAATGATTCTTGCGGTTCAATGGTTTACGAAAATACATTCGTTACAAATCAATAAAGCAAAATTTTGTTTTTCACACAAAAAAGCCGTAACTTTGCGACCTAGAAACAAACAATAGAAGCCATGAAACTACTCAATCCCATATAC
>JAIFNL010000224.1 GCA_020047755.1 Bacteroidota bacterium | reverse complement strand
GAATGAGAAATATCTTCGTCTATTGAACATGCGGTATAGCTTCCATTCTGTTGAATTTCAGTAACAAAAGCTTTGCCCCTATTTGTAAAATGCACAACGTCTATTTCAATACCTTTTTGCCTGAGATTGAAGACAATACGGTCGCACGATTGCGCCATTCCGCCTCTGCTTGGATAATAATTTTCAGTAAACCAAAGTAATTTCATTCAAAAAAGTTCAATAGTTTTATTACTCATTTCCAGTCGATTACAAAGGTCTAACACTTTGATAAGCAGCAGCAAAAATCATTAATAAGTTTTCAGGTGGTTGAATAGTTCCTAACACAACTGATATATTTTTAATTTTCAATCTAAGCTCATGATATTCAGGCAATTCATTATAAATCAAAGGTTTGCCTGGTAAATATTGATAGCGAGACTTTGGAAAAGCAATCTTCAAATCGTATGAATGTTTTATTTTATATTTCACTTTACTTTTAACTTTTCCACTTGAGCCTCTTTTGGTAATATCTCGCTTACGCACAAGGTCTTCTGCTTCAAATTCAACTTCTGCTCCATCTTGCAACGTGAAACTTGCAGAAAAATAAGGCAATTTATAATAACGTGTGGTTATTTTTGGATATCGTTTGCTTGTATTTGGGATTGTTTCGATAAGATATTTTTTATCAACGACTTCGGAAAAATCAAGAGTCATTTGTATTTTTTCTTTTTCGTTCAAATCGTCTTTAATTGCTGCTAAAAACGGATAAACTTGTAGCCTTAAATGATTGCTCAAATCAATTTTATCTAATTTGAAAAAAATAACCAAAAAATAAATAAATAAAATCAATAATATTGCACTAACTATCAATATTAAAGGCACTACTGCAACAAAAAATAAAGATATAATAAAAAATACAAGAGAAACAATCCAAATATTTTTTGCCTTATTTCTAATTTTATCTCCATGAGTATCAAGCAATGCCAATCCGTGAAATAATTCTAACCACTGTTTCATGGTTTGCCTGCCTTCATATTTTCTTGTTTTAAGAAAAGTTTGCTGTTCGGGAGTTAATTTTGCCAAAGCCTGCTTAACTATTTTGTAACTCATTGTATTTATATTTTTACGCAAATTTTATAATTTAAAATATTAATTATTTATAAAATAAAAAATATTCTATTATTTAACTATCAAAAAAACCTCCAGTTTCATTTGAGTCATCAAATTCCGTTTGATTAGCTTCTTGGAAACCTGTATAATCTTTTTCATCGAAAGGGCTATAATTATGATTGTTATAAAAACCATGCCGCATCTGCGAATGCCAGTTATAATACACCAACGAGTCTAACATAAAATTAGAGCGAGTAAATCCCATATCCGTATTGGCTACTTTCATATTTTTATGCGATGCTCCATTATTTTGCTCCATCTCGCGTTTAGCAAAACACTCCACACAAATAATTTGAGTTCCTTCCACTTCTGCGTGCTTTGCGCAAACATGTTTTCCACATTCAACACATTGACCTCTTGCTTGATTACCGCAGTCGTTCAAAACGAACATTCCTTTTTTTATTTGACAGTTTGCCATTTATAGTAATATTTAGTCAATTAAATAATTAGCTATTTTGTTGTATAATTTTATAGTTAAATATAAGTATTATTCATAATTTTATATACGAAAAATAAACACAACAACTCATAAATGTTTTTTCAAATTTAAACAAGTTTTTTGTAAACTCCTATAAGTTCTTCAATTTTTTTTTGCCAAAGAAAATTATTTTGTATTAGATGAAATCCATTTTCAGCTATTCTCTTATTTTCGTCAGGAAAATCAAGAAGATAACGAATTGCTCTTGATAGTTCTGCGGGGCGATCTGCTCTGACAAGCTTTCCTGTTTCGTTATTCGTAATTATTTCTCTAACAACTTCTAAATCAGAAGCTACAACGGTGGTAGCAGCCGCCAAAGATTCGAAAATTTTTAATGGGCTACAACCTTGCTCAATGTTACGAGCGGTCTCGGCTAAAGGCGCAACAGTCAGATAAGCATTTGAAATCCATAAATTTAGCTCTTCCTTTGGCAACTGAAAAAACCATAACGTATTTTCTAAAATAGCTAATTTTTCGGCTAATTTTATATAAGGTTTTGCGAATTTTTCGCGGTTAGATGATATGATAACTAATTTTAAATCCGAAAAATCTTGTAAGCCTGCAAATGCTTTCAATAAAATATCAATTCCCTGCCAAGTTTGCAAAGCACCAAAATAAAGCAGGTATTTTTCAGGAGCATTTTGAGGCTTTTCGTTTGCTTGCACTATGTCAGCTCCATTGCTTATATGGGTTATCTTTTCGATTGCTATTCCTAAGTTAACTAATTTATTTTTAATTACTTGAGACGGAACAATAATTTCATCGGCACCATTTAAACAAAATAATTCTAACTCTCTGATTTTCGACAATGTAGAATCGCTTAGTTTGTATTTATAAGGCAATTCAATAGAAGTAAGCGAATTAACTTCAAAAACTGTTTTTCTTTTTTTTGTGACATTTAAAGCCGCTAAACCTCCCCAAATATCTCGAAAATGAATCAATTCTATCGAAGGCAAATTTTCTATTTTTTGCAAAACCCAATCTGTAAACAACTGTGCTCTATGCAAATAATTAGGTTCTGCTGCTAAAAAACGAAATATTTCTACAGTATCTTCCTTTTGGTAAATTGGAAATTTGTCGTTACCCAAAACAAAGAGGTAACCACCTTTATACCAATCAAATAAAGCAGTGCTAAAATGAAAAATATGTGTGGCTGCGCCCTTTGCCGAAGGATAAATGTCGAAAGCTAAATAAGCTGTTCTTTTCATTTTTTTTATTCTAAATAAAACCGAAAAACTTTTTAATTATACATTACATAAAAGGTTCAAATTTACATTGCGCTGTTTAAGATAGTCTAGGATAAAATTGAAATTTACTTCCTCTTCGCCTACAAATTCGGGCGGACAAATTCCCTTTTGCGTAAATTGTTCATTTATAACTAAATTAGCAACAGCAGTACAAGTATAGCCTGTTGTGCGTGCCATTGAAATTGTTTGATTTTCAAAATCGTACACATCGTATAAATTATAGACATAATGAACATTTTCACCATTTTTTTCGCCTGAAATATCAATTTGCATTACCGTAAAATCCCCTTCTCCCTCTTTTAATTTCCATTTTGGGAATAATAACTTAGCAGTCAAATCGATAGGACGTATTTTAGTTCCATTTATCTCAATTTCTTGATAAGAAAAAAAACCGGTATCGCGCAAAACTTTTAAATATTCAATAGTTCCGGGAAAGCGCAAGGTCTTTTCTATCATATTTGGAATATTCATAGTAACTGCCAAAGAACGCAAACCATCTGAATTCCAGGCTTCTAAAGTTCCCACTTTGTCGAAATGTATCAACTCAGCATCGGAAAGAGCTTCACGCACAACTAGCTGACCTGCTTGCACATAACGAGCCGGACGCACATATTCTTCAATCACATCAATAGGCGAAAAAACAGCCTTATACTCAAAAGGCCACTCGCGCACCAAAGGCAAGCCACCTACAAGACATCGGAAGTTATTCACTTTCATGCGTTTATTGTGAAAGCCGAGTATAATATTTCCCAAACCTGGGGCAACTCCTGCATCGACAATAGCTGTAACATTGTGTTTTTTAGCTAATTGGTCAAGTTCAAATGGATTTTCGGCAAAGAACGAAATATCTACAATATTTTTACCAGCTTCAATAACTGCTTTTACTGTATTAAAACCCATGAATCCAGGCACTGCGCCGATTACTAAGTCAAAATTTGCAACTATTTTTTTCAAATTTTCAGTATCCGACAAATCGGCTTTCAAAATAGAAATACCATGTTTGTTTTTCAATTTTTCAAGTGCTTCTATATTTATATCTACTGAAGTAACTTGAAAATGAACACTTAAGTCAATTGCAATTGCATTTCCAACCAAACCTGCGCCTAAAACTACTATTTTTTTCATATCTTCTATTTAAGTAACTACTTGTTTTTTAGTTTGATAATTATTTAAGATTCGTAAAAACACTTATTATATTATAAGAAAAATATTTTCGGTAAGATTATTGATATGTTTAAACAAAAATATATTTTCAAAGCATTTTGTACTAATTTTAATTGTGCTAAACTAGTCATTTTTTAGCATTTTTTTAACAATAGCAATAGAAATATTATCCTTTGTTTGTGTATATTTTGACATAAAATTGATTATTAGCAATTTACACTGCAAGAACAATTTTAAATTTTATACAAGAAGTAATTGTTCAGAACTAGCCCAAGGTATTTAATTGTTTTTCAATACTTTAACAAATAGCAATTAAAAACGAATAAAAATGAGATTTTTAATGATTAATTTTATATTTTTGTATAAAGAATAGAACAGAAAATGTGCTAAAATATAAATGAATAAAATAGACGAAATAGTAAAAAAATCAGAGGAAACAACAGTAGAAGTTTTTCATTACAAGTCTTTTACCAAAAAGTGGTGGTTTAGGCTAATGCTTTACATTTTAATAACTGGTGTTGTTTTTCAAACATTTTTTTATTTTTTAGCCACACCTTTTCTTAAAGATTATTTGCAAAATAAAATCAGAAAAGATTCGAGAGGCGTATATGAATTAAATTTTGAGCACCTTACGCTTGATTTTACTGGTAATAATATTTTTTTAACAGGCTTTCATTTAAAACCTAATAAAAAAAGATATAAAGAATTGCTTGCACAAAATGAAATAACACAGCCACTTTATGAGTTAGAATTAACCGCTTTACTTATTTATGATATTAACATCTACGAAAGTTTTACTAAACCAGGGATAAGTATCGAACACATAGATATTGTGCAACCTTATGTAAAAATAGTAGATATTCCTGATAAAAAATTAGAAGAAAAAGACAAGGAAGATAAATTCAATTATGATATTTTTCACCAAGATTTATATCCTGCCATAAAAAACTATGTAACAGCATTAAATGTTGATTTTGTGAATTTTACCGAAGGAAACTTTGACTTATCGCTCATTGAAAATCAAAACTCAGTAAGCAAAGCAGCAAAAATTTCCATTAGAATGAATAACTTTTCGGTCGATTCTATTATTTCACAAAAAAAAGACCGCCTTTTTTATTCTGAAAAGATAGATTTGAAAATTGAAAATTATTCGCTTTACATGCGAAAAATACATCATTATCTTACCATTGACTCAATACGTGCCATAACGCAAAAAGAAATCGCCATTTATAACATAAAATTAGTTCCAGATACTTTAAATATGAGCACAAATGATACAATCAACTCAATTGTGTATGCAAATATACCTGTATTTAAACTAATTAATCCAAATATTACAGATATTTATTTCAAAAAAACAATCTCAATTAATGAAGTTTTAATCGAATCGCCAAGCTTAGAAATTGTGGATTTATACAAAAAAAAGAGTAAAAATAAACTTAATAATAAAAAGGCAAAAAATATAAATATAAATCCTTATGTTTTTATAGAAGATCATTTTAAATCAGTTAAAATTGATAATTTTTTATTAAATAATGCATCAACCCAATTTACCTATGCAAATAGTAAGACTGTTAATGTACAAATCCCAAAATTTAGCATGAGATTTAGGGAATTTGAACTGGACTCTACTTCTTTTTACAAAAAAGATAACTTCTTTTATTGCAAAGATTTTGAGTTTGATGGTAATGAAATTCATTATGCACACCATCAAAACGCTTTTGATTTAAAAATGAGCAATTTGCTGCTTTCCACATTTCAAAAGAAATTTTCAATTTCAAATTTTAGTTTAACCAACAATAATCAGAATATCAGTAAATTAAATAATATTTCATTAGATATATCTTTTCCATATATCAGTGCAGAGGGAGTTAATTTCTTTAAACTTTACAATGAGCAAGAGTTGATTTTAGGTTCATTGAATTTAGATAAAGCCCTTATAAAAATTGAAAGATATAATACAGATAGTATTGAAAATAAATCACTTAAGCAACAAGAATCCCAAAATTTAGTTCATTCAATAATTGCTGGAAATATCAATCTCCACAAAGCTCAAATTGAATATAATGAATTTAAAAACAATAAATTAGAGAACGAATTTAAAGTAACACTTTCTAGTAGCTTTTCCAATTTTAAATACAAACCAAGCAAAGGCATCAAATCGATTGAAACAGAATATGCTGATTTCAAAGATTTTAACATATCACTCGAAGCGTTTTACTTTAAATCGAAAAAGCTCAATTATGAAGTTAAATCTGATTTAATTGCTTTAAATACAGGCGATTCTATTGCTCGTATCCTAGATTTATCAATAAACTTCGATACACTGCAAAATAGTTTTGAAACACTCTCGATGCAGAAAAAAAACTCATTTGCAAATTTGAATGTTCCAAGATTAGAAATTTTCGGTGTCCATGCAAAAGAACTAATCTATAATAGAAAGCTAATTTTCAACACATTAAATTTAGTAAACTCTAAAATTTATTTGCTCAACTATGCAGATTTAACTTTTGATGAGATAAAAAAAGCAAATGTACAAAAAAATATAATTTTTAGCAGTATAAATCCATTAAAAGAAATAAAAAAAGAAATAAAAACTTCCTTTACAGAAGATAGCTTAAGACAAAAATTAGCAGTACTAAAAAATTACCTAGCAATTAATGATTTCTCGAAAAATGAAAAAAAAATCTGTGATTTGTGTGCATGGATAGATTCTATAAAAAACAAAGCTACTTTTAACGATAAAAATGTTTTACAAGCCGAGAAACAAAATCATAAGCTCGACAGTACACAACTTCTAAAATGGCTTGTTAATATTGATGTTTTTAATAAAATCAGCAAACAATTTGATGTTATTCAATTTAGAAATCTAAATATTAAAAATACTGAAATTGAAGTAATTGAACGAAATAAATCCATGAAACGCAATCTGTATGCAAAAACAGAAAGTTCTGTCTTTGTACGAAATTTTAAGTTTCGTCCCGATTCTGCTTTTTATACCTACCAGCATTTCTTTTCAGACAGTATTCGGTTGATTTTCAGTAATTCAGAAGTTGAAATTCCGAATACTATTTATCAGCTAAAAAGCGAAGTGTTAGAATTTGCTTTTCCCGAAAATATAATTTCCGCAAAAAATCTATATGTTTTTGAAAAAGAAAAACTTATAGATTCTCTCAAAATTGAAAAATTTTTCACATTCAAGATACCTGCTTTCTATGCAAATGGCTTTGATATTCGTAATATCAACAAACATAAGCGTTTAGAACTTGATAAAATTTACTTCAAAAATCCAGCTATTTTTCAAGTAACAAAGCTCGACTATAAGAAACCGAAAATTAATACAAGTTTCGATTCTTTAAAAGTTGCTGATTTGTTCAAGTTTAAATTACCTGAAAACTTTTCGGCAATAACGTTCAATGATTTACAAATAGATACAGGCTCTTTTTTAGTTACGCATGAGCGAAAAAATAATATAGACTATGTATTCAGCACTAATTTTTCGAGTAATATTAGCGATTTTAAGCTTGATTCTCTGCTGATTGGCTCGTTTAAAAATTACAATTCTATTTCTAATTTTTGGTTTGAACTAACGAATTTGAACCAAAAACTCAACGATAGTATTCACAGCTTAACCATAGACAATGTTCGTTTTTCGATGGATACTTCAGATTTGATTATCAACAATTTAAATATATTAGCAAACCCTAAGAAAAGAAACTACACGGCTTTAGAAAACTTACACAAGTCGGCTGTTTTGAGTTTGCATATACCTAAAATTAAATTGAAAAATATTGATTTACAAGAATTTTATCACAATAGTAATTTAATAATAGATAGCTTAACTGTTGCAAAATTATATACAGATATAGAATATTATCCCGAATTAAAAGCCAGCACTAAAAAGCGATCTTTTGATATGAGCAAACTCGATTTATATAAAAATATTTCGGCAAAACTAAATAGCTTTAACCTCAAGCAGATTTCTATCAATAGTATAAATTATTTTTCGAAAAACGAAAACTTGACAGATTCTATTGACCTTACTGATGCAAAACTAACGGTCGATAACATTGTAATCGATTCGTTATCAAAGTATTCAAATAAACTTTTATACAATGACAACATAAAAGTACATATTCCATATTTTAGCTATTCGCTTAATAAATTTTACCGTTTGAAGTTCGATTCTATTAGCTTTGCAACAAATGCTCAAAAGCTCGGAATTAGCGGACTAGTAATAAAACCTAGGCTTTCGCGTGAGGCATTTAGCGAACAAAATCAATTTCGTAAATCGATGCTTGATTTTGCAAGCACACAAATAGATGTGAATAAATTAGACTTTGAAGCACTCATTTTAAATAAAAGCATCAACTTAAACAAATTGGAATTTGGAACAAGTAGATTGCACATTTACAAGGATATGCGTATTGAAGCTGACACATCACTGCGACCTCCCATGCCGCTTACTTTGCTGTACAATGCACCGATTCCAATTAAGCTTGACACGTTATTAATGAGCAATTTAACGCTTAAATACGAAGAAAGAGTAGAGGGTGCAAACCAAGATTCGAGAATTATGATTGACAATATGAATCTGCAAATGACAAATTTAACAAATAACGCAAATGCGCTTAGCAACCATGATACCGCATTACTTTCGTTGAATGGAAAGCTTATGGGGACGGGTTTCTTCAATATTGATTATATTTTTCTGCTGAATGCCTATAAAAACCAATACAGCTATAAAGGTTATTTTAAGCCTTTTTATATAACTCACTTAAACGAGTATATGATGCACTCGGCATTTGTTAAAATTCAGAGTGGAAGGCTTGACCGCATGAAATTCAATGTAGTAGCTAACGATAGTTTTGCTTATGGTCGTTTGCATTTCAACTACCATGCCTTGAAAATAGAAGTGCTTGAGAAAAATGTAGAAGAAGGAAAAGACAATAGGCGAGCAATGCTTAGCTTACTGGCTAATGGCTTGATTCATTCAAGCAATCCGCGCTTTGAAGGCACTCCTTCGCGTGTTGGACAAATTTATTACCCGCGCAATAAGGAAAAACAGATTTTCAATTATTGGGTTATGTCTTTAATATCTGGTGTAAAATCTACTATGGGATTTGGCTCGAAACAAGCTAATAAAATTTTAAAAGATGAAAGAGAAAATCTTAAAAAAATGGAATAATTTTATAATTCAAAAATACT
>JAIFNL010000303.1 GCA_020047755.1 Bacteroidota bacterium | reverse complement strand
TTATTTTTTTACAAAAATAATAAACTTTATTTGTTGAAAAAAATATTTCAAAGAGAAATTACACAAAAACGCAAACTATTTTCGCTTTTGAAAAACCTCAAAATTAAACAAAAGCCAAGCTTTCGGCAGTTTCTTGTGCTATATCAAATTCGCTGGGGTTAAGGTCAATAGAAAACTCTATTTGCTCTTTGAGGATAGAGTAAGCATCAAAATAAGCAAAATGAACACCTTTAATTGTTAAATCGCCGATTCTTTTTTTGCTTGCTAGTTCTTTTTGCAAAAAATAAATAATTTGCTGCATTAGAATTTTATAATTTTGCGAGTTCTCGTTTTCGTAGCACTTAAACGCTACCTTTTGAAAACTCTCATCGAAGCCCAATGAATTAAGCGAAATACTTACTTTTTTACACCCCTGCGATATAAACCCCAAAACAATTAGATAGCCTTCTATTTGCCCCATCGCAAAAACATCTTTAATTGCTTTATTTTCGATACTTTGCTTCTTTTGCAAAAGTGTTGAAATAAAATCGGACAATAAATAAATATAAGTTTTTATATCGTTCATGGAAGTCGGTTTTTAAGAATACATTCAAAGATTTCTTTTTGCTGTGATAGCCTACGAATATCATCGTTCCATTTTTCATTGAGTAAAGCTTCACGCTCTCTAGGGTCTAATGTGTTCCAATTCTCAATGTAACTTTCAGGATTTTTAATTTTATCGTAATGTAGTTTTATCTGTTTGTCATAACTTTTTATCCCTTTGAGCAGTTCGTTATCTGATATATTTTTATAACGCGCATAATGCCCTTTATGCTCGCCACCTAACATCGCTTTTAAGAAACTTCTACATTCATTACAGTCTTTTACGTCAATTCCTTTTACAATAGCAAGCAGATTACATAATTCATTCCATTCATTCTCTGAAAGAGTAGAGCCTATTGCTATTTTATCTACTAAAATTTGTAATTTTTCACTATTCGAAAACTTTGTTTCGTTTGTATTATACAAAATAAATAAAATAATAGGCAAAAATAATAAAAGGTAAGCAAATTTAAAAGGTTTTTTATTTTGATTTTGCTTAGTTTCTATTTTTTCTATTGAATGTAAGCTTGTTGAATTTGGATTTATAAATAAACTTAATTCCATTTTTTTTGAAACTTTTATCTATTTCGTTCTTCATTTTTATATCTCTCACAAAAATAATAAACTTTATTTGTTGAAAAAAATATTTTTCCGTTTTCTTTATGACTTCTTATTCAGAAATAAGAATAATTTCAAGTTCTGTTATTTTAAGAAGTTTTTTGTCGTTCGTAATAAATTTAGCACAATTATGATAAATAGCCGTTCCCAACTGTAAAGCATCGGGAGTTTTGAGAAATAAATACTTGGCTCTTAAATTTGCAGTTGTTTCAGCTATTGCTAAATTTATTGTTTTCATTTCACAACCAATTTCAGAAAGCAAATTTTTGAAATATTCTATTAATATAGTGTCGTTTATCATTTTGGGTTTTACGCAAAACTCAGCATACGTAACAACACTCGTTATTAATTGATTTTCAATGCATAATTCTTTCAATAGCTCTTTTGTGAGATGAGCATAATTTTTATTATTTTCTATTAAATAGATAAAAGGAGCAGTATCAATAAATATTTTGTTAATATACTCTGTCATCGTCCCTTAGTTTGTTAATATATTCTTGAGCATCTTCAGTCCACACGTTGTTTGCCTTGCCTATAAATGTATCAAGAGCATGTTCTATGGTTTGTTTTTTAGGCTTATTTTCTAATCTCGAATTCCAATAGTTTTGATATTCAAATAATTGTATCAAATTTTCGGCATCAGGTTGCAATACCGTTAGCAAAAAATAACTTGCCAAGTTTTTTTGCTCCTCTATCGTTAATTTTTTCGATTGTTTTATAATCTGTTCTACCGTCATTTCTATTTGTTGTTAGAAAATTCTCTCACAAAAATAATAAACTTTTTTTGAAAAAAAAAATTAGAAACCGAAGAATCTATTTTCATCACGTTATTTTACGAAAGAAAAGCTAGCCACCTGATTTTTTTGCTTTATACTTCTCTTTTACTAGAATGTCGAGTACTTTGTCTCTAAAGTCGCCTTGAATTATAATTTCGCCTTCTTTTACAGAGCCTCCAACGCCGCATTTTGTTTTTAATATTTTTGCCAATTCTTTCAAATCCTCTTCTTTTCCTACAAAGTTAGAAATTAAAGTAACCGATTTGCCTTTGCGTTGTTTTTTGTCAAGGCTTATTCTAAGGTTTTGCTGCTGTGGTGGAAGAGTTTCTTGGTCAGACTCTTCCGATTTATCAAAATCAAATTCTTTGTTGGTAGAATAAACTACACCTAGCCGTTCTTTCCAATCTTTCGACATAAAAAATAAGTTTATGTTTTGTGTATAAAATTAAAAAATTCCGTATAGTTAAAATCCGCAAAACCATAACAGTTCTGCGGATTTTAAAATAATATTTCAAGGTTTTTTTGGGGGATTATTTCAAGGTTCTTTTTACTTCTATATTTTCAAAAGCTTCGATAATATCGCCTTCTTTAATATCATTGTATCTATCGATGTTCAAACCACATTCAAAACCGTTTTTCACTTCTTTCACGTCGTCTTTAAATCGGCGCAAAGAGCCAAGATGTCCTGTGTAAATTACAATACCATCTCTTATTAAGCGTATTTTTGCAGTTCTCACAATTTTACCTTCCTTAACCATACAGCCGGCAATAGTTCCAACTTTTGTAATTTTGAAAGTTTCTCTAATTTCGGCAGCACCCATAATTTGTTCTTTGATTTCGGGCGAAAGCATACCTTCCATAGCATCTTTCAATTCTCCGATAGCATCGTAGATAATGGAGTAAAGTCTAATATCAATGCCTTCCGTTTCGGCTAGTCGGCGTGCGCTCGATGATGGGCGTACTTGGAAACCAATAATAATAGCATTAGAAGCGGCTGCAAGCGTAACATCGTTTTCCGAAATCTGACCTACGGCTTTGTGAATTATATTTACTTGAATTTCAGGAGTCGAAAGTTTTTGTAATGAATCAGAAAGAGCTTCTACCGAACCGTCGAAATCACCTTTTACTATGATATTCAATTCTTGGAAGTTGCCGATTGCAATACGTCTTCCAATTTCGTCGAGGGTAATGTGGCGGTTTGTTCTAAGGTTTTGTTCGCGTTTGAGTTGTTCGCGTTTGTTGGCAATTGTGCGAGCTTCTTTCTCGTTTGCCATTACGTTGAACTCATCACCTGCTTGTGGTGCGCCGTCTAAACCTAAAATAAGAGCAGGTTCGCTAGGTCCAATGGAATCAATTGGTTTGTTGCGTTCGTTAAACATTGCTTTTACTCTACCAGTATAGCGTCCGGCAAGAATAATATCGCCCACTTTCATGGTTCCGCTTTTTACTAGAATAGTCGTTAAATAGCCTCTTCCTTTATCGAGGGTCGATTCTAGTACTGTTCCTTTGGCGCGTTTGTTTGGATTTGCTTTGAGGTCTAACACTTCAGCTTCGAGCAATACCAATTCGAGTAGTTCGTCCACGTTGTTACCAAATTTAGCCGAAATATCAGCACTTTGGTATTTTCCACCCCATTCTTCTATTAAGTAGTTCATTTCAGCAAGTTCCTTCTTAATTTTGTCGGGGTTTGCGTTGGGTTTATCTATTTTGTTGATAGCAAAAATAATAGGAACACCAGCTGCCGAAGCGTGATTAATGGCTTCGATGGTTTGAGGCATAACGCTATCGTCGGCAGAAACCACTACAATTACAATATCCGTAACTTTGGCTCCTCTGGCACGCATTGCGGTAAAGGCTTCGTGTCCGGGAGTGTCAAGGAAAGTAATGTACTGTCCGTTCTTTAATTTTACTTTGTAAGCTCCAATATGTTGTGTGATTCCGCCTGCTTCACCAGCTATTACGTTGGTTTCTCTAATAAAGTCGAGCAACGAGGTTTTCCCGTGGTCAACGTGTCCCATTACGGTAATAATAGGCGAGCGTGGCACTAAATCTTCTTCTTTATCTTCTTCTATTTCAATGGCTTCTTGTATTTCAACACTAATAAATTCAACATTAAAATTGAACTCATCGGCTACAAGTGCAATGGTTTCAGCATCGAGCCTTTGGTTGATTGACACAAAAAGACCCAAACTCATGCAAGTAGAAATAACGTCGGTAACGCTAATTTCCATCATGGTTGCAAGTTCGTTAGCAGTAACAAACTCGGTAACTTTTATGGTCGATTTTGCTTCTTCTTGTTGTGCAAGTTCGTCTTGTTTTTTGCGTTCTACAAGGTCGCGTTTATCTTTTCTATGCTTTGCCGAGGTTTTTGCTTTTTGCTTGTTGGCTGTTAGTTTGGCATAAGTTTCTTTGATATGTTCTCTAATATCTTCTTCTTTAACCTCTGTTTTAACAGCAACTTTTTTGCCTTTTACAAATTTTTTCTTTACTTTAGAAATAATTTTGGCTTGAGTTTTTTGTTGAACTTTTGCCAAATCATCTACTTCGCCTTCGGTTTCTTTTACAACCTCTTTGCCTATTTTTTTGATAATTCTCTTGCGTTTTTTTCTTCTTTTGTTTTCAGCCAAAGGAAGTACCGCTTTTTTCTCAAGAGGCAATTCAATTTTACCAATAACAGTAGGTCCCGAAAGTTTTTTAACTTTTATTTCGAGAAAATCTTCTTCTTCGTCTTCTATTGCCTTATCTACAATTATTTCTTTATTAACCTTTTCTTTTACTTCAAAACCTGGTTTTTTGAATCGGTCGTTTTTATTCCTATCAGGGCGATTTTGCCTATCATCGGGGCGGTTTTGCCTGTCATCAGGGCGGTTTTGCCTTTCGGGTCTGTTATTATTTTGCCTGTCATCTGGGCGATTTTGCCTTTCGGGTCTATCGGTTTGGCTTATAGGTTTGTCTTTTCTCTCCGGTCTGTCAGTCCTATTTTGAGGGCGGTCAGGGCGGTCAGTTTTATTAAGCCTATCAAATTTTTCGTGCTTTCTCTCTTGCTTAATGGGTTCGGACTTGTTTTCCGAATTAGGCTTTTGAGGAGTTACTTTCTTTTTATCAGCAAATTTTTGTTTTCTGATAGCTTCTTTTTCTTTTTTTGTTTTTTTCAGAGGTCTAGTTTTCTGATTCAAATTGTCTAAGTCGATAGTACCAACTATTTTAAATTCTTTCTCAGAGCCTTCTTTTTTAGCCTCGTCGTTATTTGTTGTATTTATTATATTTACCAATTCCGGAGTTTCTTTTTGAATGTTTTTTTCCTGTATTTTTATTTCAGGCTGTATTTTTTCGATATGAGTTTTCTCAATATGTACTTTTTCAACATGAGTTTTTTCTGCATAAGTCTTCTCAATATGAACCTTTTCTGTATGAGTTTTCTCAATATGTACTTTTTCAACATGAGTTTTTTCTGCATGAGTTTTTTCTGCATGAGTTTTCTCAATATGAACTTTTTCAGCTTGAGGAGTTTTTTTTATTTCTTCGCTTTTGTCTTGTTTCACATTTTTAATTTGTTCGGGCGCCGATTTTTTTTCTTCGGGAGCTATTTCTTTTTTTGCAGGCTTTTTATCGTTGTTCAAATTTATCGAACCTACTATTTTAAAAGAGTTTCTTTCAATAGTATTTTCTTTGATTATTACTTCTTTTTCTATTTTTACCTCTTCTTTTATTTCAGCAGAGTGGAGTGTAATGATTTCGTTTTTATCTTTTTTTTGTTTTTCGCTCCAAATTTTGTCTGCGTTTGTTTTTACGCCTTTATCTGTGCTGTATTTTTTTAAAATTACAGCATACATCTCCTCGCTAATTTTTGAATTTGGATTAGCGTCCGGCATACCCTTCTTTTGTAGAAATTCTATCAAGGTAGAACTTCCGATATTAACTTCTTTCGCTACTTTAGCAAGCCTTTTAACTTCCATATTATAATTTAAATTTGAATCAAGAGCTTTTTAAAAAAAACATACAGTATTCCAAATATTTTAAGTACGAACAAGATTGTTTGCGGTGAAAAAAAAAGGAATCCTATTCGCTTAAAAAAGTAGATTTTTTTCCATTTAAAAAAATTAAACCTATTTTGGTATAGATAAAACTTTACAAAAGTATCTATTTATTATTGCTTTATGAAATTTTTAATTAAAAATAATTCATTAAGCAGATACTTTTTAAGAGACTTTCAATTAATGGTTTTTGTAAAATAATTATTTACAGACAATTACATTCTTTTCTTTGTTGTTTTTCTGGAAAAATATGTTTTGAAAAAAATAATTACTTGTCTTATATTTTGCATACGATTGCTCAAATTTGACAAATTTAATTATTTTTTTTGATTTATAATGAATTCATTTTCTCGAAATTTTGCTAAAATAATAATTTTCAGCAAAATTTCGAGTTTCGTATATTGTTTTTATTCAAATTCGCTTCTCAAAATTTGAAGAATTTCTTCTACTGTTTCTTCTTCTAAATCAGTTCGTTCTACTAATTCTTCTTTGGTTAGTTGCAATACGCTTTTGGCGGTATCGCAGCCAATAGCTTTGAGTGCATTCAAAACCCACTCATCTATTTCGTCCGAAAATTCGTCGATTACTACGTCTTCTACGTCTTCCGATTCTTCTATATTTCTAAATACATCAAGCTCGTAACCAACCAATTGGCTTGCTAGTTTTATGTTCATACCACCTTTGCCTATGGCTTTTGACACTTCTTCGGGGTCGAGGAAAACTTCGGCACGTTTTTTCTCTTCGTTGATTTTTATGTGCGTGATAGTGGCTGGGCTCAATGCTCGCGAGATAAACAATTGAAGATTGTTGGTAAAGTTGATTACGTCAATGTTTTCGTTTCTTAATTCGCGCACTATTCCGTGAATGCGTGTGCCTTTTACGCCTACGCAAGCTCCTACTGGGTCGATGCGGTCATCGTAAGATTCTACGGCTACTTTTGCTCTTTCGCCTGCTTGGCGAACTATTTTTTTGATTGTTATTAAGCCGTCATAGATTTCGGGTACTTCAAGCTCAAAGAGTCTTTCCAAAAATTCAGGAGCTGTGCGCGAAAGTACAATAATAGGAGTATTATTTTTCATCTCCACTTTGGCTACTACTGCGCGAATTGCATCGCCTTTGCGGAAGTAATCCGAAGGAATTTGCTCTGTTTTGGGCAGCAATAGTTCGTTGCCTTCGTCGTCGAGTACCAAAATTTCTTTTTTCCATATTTGATACACCTCGCCGGTTATTATTTCGCCTACACGCTCTTTGTATTTAGCAAAAAGGTTGTCTTTTTCAAGTTCTAAGATTCGGGTTGTTAAGTTTTGGCGTAGCGATAAAATTGCACGTCTTCCAAAATCTTCCAATTTCACTTCTTTGCTTACTTCTTCGCCTATTTCGTAATCTTCCTCTATTTTTTTTGCATCGGAAAGTGAAATTTGAGTGTTTGGGTCAACAAAATCTTTGTCTTCTACAATTGTTCTGTTGTGCCAAATTTCTAAATCACCTTTATCGATGTTGATGATAATGTCGAAATTATCGCTCGATTCGTATTTTTTTTGCAATAAACCTTTAAACACATCAGCAAGCACATGCATTAGCGTTTCTCTATTGATATTTTTTAGTTCTTTAAACTCCGAAAAGGTATCAATCAAACTTAAATTTTCCATTGTTTTTTTATGTATTTTATTTTTTGCTTGTTTTTTTGGAAAACAATGCATTAAATTATTTTGAATTTATTTTTTTCTTCCCAAATCGGGCACTACAACTACCGATTTTATTTCGTCCAATCTGAAAGTTTCGATGCTGGTTACGGCTTCTTTGCGTTTTTTGCCTTCCAGCTTGATGTTGCGTGTTATTTCTACGCCTACACTTTCGTCGTTGTAATTTTTTAAAGTTCCTGAGTGTTTTATGCCTTTGTTATCAAGCACTTCCACTGTTCTTTCTACATTTTTTCCAAATTGGCGTGCTAAGCGCAAAGGCTGACCTACTCCCGAAGAAGACACTTGAAGTTCGTAGTCTTCTACTTCTCTATCAAGCTTATTTTCAATACTTTTGCTAAGCGAAATACAATCGCCTATCGATACATTGGTTTCCGAATCGAGTACGATGTTAATTACGTTGCTCTCCGAAATGGTCATTTCTACTAAAAATAGTTCTGTATCGCTAATATGTTGCTCTATGATTTCCTTAACTAATACTATATCAATCATTTCTGGTTTTGTTTTTTGAAAAAATGTAATAAAATAGGGGACTCGTGTCCCCTACCATTGCTTTGAAATTTTGCGCAAAGTTAAATAGTTTTGTTCTATATTCCAAATATAAAGTGTTAATAAATACAATAATGCAGTAATTTTTAACAGGCTAATGCAATAATTCTCTATTTGTGTATTTGTTGTAAAATACTGCTTTGTTTTTTTTAACATACTGAAAAATAAGCACATAATCTAATGTAACCCAACTTTACTTTGTAAACTGCTTAAAAACTAGTCGAATTACAAAATAGTTGATTTTAAGCAATTTAACTTCTTTCGATGGAGTCTTTTTGTGTTTTAAAATTAATTTGTTTATTATTGGCAATTATAATTCAAAATCTATTCATCACAATTCAAATAAAATGGATTTACAAACAATAATACTTGTCATCATTGTTGGTTTCTTTTCGGGAGTTATAAATACCTTAGCGGGCAATGGTTCCTTGTTGTCGTTGCCTTTGCTCATGTTTTTGGGATTACCTGCAAATATTGCCAATGGCACTAATCGAATAGGCATTTTGTTGCAAAGTATAGTGGCAAGCTCTAGTTTTAAACACCAAAAGGTACTGGAAACAAAATCGGCTACTCGATTGACCATTCCGGCGGTAATTGGCTCATTGATAGGCGCTCAATTGGCAGTAGAACTCAATGAAGTATTGATGCGACAAGCCATTGGTGCGGTTTTGGTGGTTATGTTTTTCCTCATTATATTGAAGCCCAATGCTTGGATAAAGGGAAAAACTGATGAGGTAAAAGAAAAAAAAGGCATTATGCCTATTCTTATTTTCTTTTCAATTGGTTTTTATGGTGGTTTTATTCAGGCAGGCGTGGGCTTGTTTTTGCTCGCGGCTTTGGTGTTAGGTGCGGGATACGATTTGGTGAAAGCCAATGCGTTAAAAGTATTTATTGTTTTGGTTTACACTATTTTCGCTCTGTCGGTTTTTATTTTCAATGGGCAAGTGGATTATACTCTTGGGTTTACTTTGGCTATTGGCAATATGTTAGGAGCTTATGTAGCTGCTAAATA
>JAIFNL010000141.1 GCA_020047755.1 Bacteroidota bacterium | reverse complement strand
AATACACATTCGACACATCAAAAAACACTTGCTCTTCAGTCTTTTTGTATTGTAAATCAACTAATTCCGAAGCAATTTTGGTCGTTTGTATTGCCTCGTAAATTTGCGGATTGTACAACGGCATTGTAAATTGCACATTCATATTAATATTGTGAGGCACACCAAATTGATTTTCTTTGAATTGCCCTTCTGGTCCGCCAAACATGGTCATCGGAATTAATTGATAGGGCAAATCGGTATAATAACGATAGTCGGCAACTGCATTCACCTTTGGAATTAGAGTTGCAATGGCTTCTTTGTGTTTTTGCTCGCCAAGCAAAATATTGTTCCTATTTATTTGCAAATTTTTGTTGTTAATCTGCGCTGTATCAATACATTGCTGCAATGTCCATAGCTGTGCATTTGTTGGTAAAGCAAATAGTATTGTCAAGAAAAACAATACGCCTATTCTGAGTAAGTGAATATTTACTAACATAGAAGTTAAAATTTTTTTGTTAAATTTTGACACTAAAAAAAAATTAATTTTTAATTAAAATTTTTATCGAATTTATAAATTCTGCACCTTTAATAACCAAATCGAACGAAAAATTTGACATTTGCCACTGCTTAACAAACATTCTTAACGACCCCATAATGATTGTGCATAAAGCCACTGCAGGAATATCAATTCGAATTTCATTGTTTTTTTGTCCCATTTCAATAATACCAGTCATCAATGTAAGTGTATTTTGCATAATCAACTGAACTTTTTCGACTAAAACCGTTTCATTTCGAAAAATTTCTTCTGAAAAAATAACCGCAACCAATGAAGGCGTTACAGCAAATGATTTGAAATGAACTAAATACAAATTCTCGATTTTTGAAATTGCACTACTGTTCGTTTGTAATTCATTCGCAAAAAAACGTTCGGAATTATCTTTAAAAAAATCTAAAATGGCAATAAGTATTTGAATTTTGTTTTCGTAATGCCTGTAAATAGCCGATTCGGTGAAACCAATTTTGTTGGCAATATTTTTAATCGTCAAGCCTTGAATTCCGTTTTCGGCAATAAGTTGGAGCGAAACATTGATTATTTCTTTCTGTCTGTCCGTAATTTCATTTGTCATAAGCCTATTTTTTGAGTTTCGTCAAGTAATAAAAGTAAGTGAATATTCACTCACAAAAGTAAAGTATGTTTTTGAAAAAACAAAATTATTTACGACAATAAATAAAAATATTTTTCATCTAATTGATATAAAGCAAATTGTAAAAATGAAAATCGTTGAGTTGAGGCAGAAAACGAGAAAAAAAATTTAATATAAATTTAGATATGGTGCAATTTAAGTTCAATTTAGGTTCAATTTTAATCAAAATCAATTTCAAAATTCGATACAAAACACAATTTAATGTACACAAGCCCAAAAACCTGATGTGTGTACATTAAATTATTATCAACCAATGAATCAAATCAAATAAGTAAGCAATTCGGGTTTATCGTTCAGGTAATCGTAAGCGATTTTATGCTCTTTCATTCGAGTTATAAGTTGCTCAAAATCAGATTTTTCATTCACGACAATTCCAATTAAGGCTGGACCTTTTTCGCGGCTGTTTTTTTTGCTGTATTCAAAAAATACGATGTCGTCGGTTGGTCCCATAATATCGCTAACAAACTCACGCAATGCGCCTGCACGCTGCGCAAAGCGTATCAAAAAGTAATGTTTCAAGCCTTCGTACAAAAGCGACCGCTCTTTAATTTCTTCGGTGCGGGTAATGTCGTTGTTGCTGCCGCTAATAATGCAAATCACGTTCTTGCCTTTTATCTCGTCTTTGAAAAAGTCTAATGCCGAAACTGCCAGAGCACCAGCAGGTTCCACTACAATCGCTTCTTCGTTGTACAATTGCAAAATGGTGCTGCATACTTTTCCTTCAGGCACAGTTATCACCTTGTCTGTTACTTGTTTAGCTATTTCAAATGTTAAGTTTCCAATTCTTTTAACGGCTGCTCCATCTACAAATTTGTCAATTTCATCGAGCGTTGTATTTTCATTTCTTTCGAGTGAAGTTTTTAGCGAAGCTGCACCAGCAGGTTCGATGCCAATAATTTTGGTATCTGGGCTTAATTTTTTGAAGTAACTACCTAAACCAGAGATTAATCCACCACCGCCAACAGGAATGAAAAGATAGTCGATTTTGTCGTGAGTTTGTTCTAAAATTTCCAAACCTATAGTTGCCTGACCTTCAATCACTTTTGGGTCGTCAAAGGGCGGAATGAACGCCATATTTCGGGCTTGGCTATCAACAATGGCACGCTCGTTGGCTTCGTCGAAAGTATCGCCAGTAAGAATGATTTCAACGTACTGTTTGCCAAACATTTTTACCTGTTTAATTTTTTGATTAGGCGTAGTTACAGGCATATAAATTCTGCCCTTTATTTTCAAATTATTGCACGAATACGCCACGCCTTGAGCATGATTTCCGGCACTAGCGCAAACTACTCCGTTAGCCGTTTCTTCGTCGGTCAAGCTTCGTATTTTATTGTAAGCACCACGTATTTTGTACGACCGAACTACTTGTAAATCTTCCCTTTTCAACATGATATTTGCCTCGTATCGTTCTGAAAGATTCAAATTTTGCATTAAAGGTGTTTTTTCTAAAATTTGTTTTAATCTGATGTTGGCTTTCACTACATCTTCTATTTCGGGGCAATATATTGTCATTTTTAAGTAGTTAGTCGTTAAATTAAATAAAAATAGAAATATCTAATGTTGTTTAGTTAAGAAACCTGTCAGGTGGAGTGTAAAAAATCATTTTCGTTTTCGTACCTTTTTTTTTAGCCTTCGTAGAAGGCAAATAGTGATAGAAAAAGAAATCCTCAGTCTATTTCGCCCCGTTGGGGCGATACCTGCGTGAGGTGAGAACTTATTTCTATCGCTATTCTACACCTACGGTGTAAAAAAAGAACGAAAATAATTTGAGCTGAAATTTTTGCAACCAATTGATATAATGAAATTTAAAACATTTTCAAATTGCAATTTTTTACACTCCACCTGCCCGATTTTAAAACCAGACAAGTCTTTTAATAAAACCCGCAAAGTCGTCTAAACTTTACGGGTTTATTTTTGATTATAAAAAATTAAGGACGTAATTTGCGGACTTGTGCGCCAGTTAACCAAAGTTCAGAGTTGCGAAGTTCGGTCAATTCAGCTTCTAAACTTGCTCTGTAATCGGGTTTGCTTCCTTTTTCGATTACAATTCGAGCTTCTTCGCCTGTTTTCACGCTTTCGTAAAGTTCATCATAAACAGGTTCGAGTGCTTTGCGGAATTTGTGTCTCCAATCCAATGCGCCTCTTTGTGCTGTAACAGAGGTATTTGCGTACATCCAATCCATTCCGTTTTCAGCTATCAAAGGCATCAAACTTTGAGTCAATTCTTCCACCGTTTCGTTGAAAGCTTCAGAAGGAGAGTGTCCATTTTTGCGCAACACATTGAACTGAGCCTCAAATGCTCCGGCTATTGCTCCCATCAAAATACCACGTTCGCCAGTTAGGTCAGAGTAAACTTCTTTTTTGAAATCAGTTTCAAACAAATAACCCGACCCCACTGCAATTCCCAGAGCCACAACTCTTTCGTAAGCTTTTCCAGTTGCATCTTGGAAAATGGCATAGCTCGAATTCAAACCTTTGCCAGCTACAAACAATCGGCGAAGCGAAGTGCCTGAGCCTTTGGGTGCTACAAGAATAACATCTACATCGGCAGGAGGAACGATTCCGGTTTGCTCTTTGTAGGTAACTCCAAATCCATGAGAGAAATACAAGGCTTTTCCGGCAGTTAAATATTTTTTGAGAGTAGGCCAAACTGCAATTTGTCCGGCATCGGAAAGTAAAAACTGAATAATTGTTGCTTTTTCAGCAGCTTCTTCTATTTCAAACAAATCTTTGCCCGGAACCCAACCATCGGCAATTGCTTTTTGCCATGTTTTAGAATCTTTTCTCTGTCCAATGATTACGTTAATTCCGTTGTCTTTCAAATTCAACGATTGTCCAGGACCTTGAACGCCGTAACCAATTACTGCAACTACTTCATTTTTCAATACTTCGCGTGCTTTTTCTAATGGAAATTCTTCGCGAGTTACTACATTTTCTAATGTTCCGCCAAAATTAATTTTTGCCATGTTTTTTTTATATTTTAATTATTAAATGATTCTATGTTAAATTGTTAATTTAAAAAAAATTAAACTTTAATCGTTAGCTCATACGTAAAATACCTGTTTAATATTTTGTTACAAATAAAAATCTAGCATTATTGATACGATGACTTAAAGTCATCGTATCAATATAGTCGTTTTTAAATCGTTTAAACTAAAGCCACATTGCAGTGTCGTCCGTTTTATTGAGTTTCCACTCACGTATTTTGTCCGATTTTTCGGAAGCTTTTTCAATTTCTTTTAAGTACGAAGTCAGTTCTTTACGCTGTTTTGTAAGCGCAACACGCCCCGAACGAACAAATTGCAATACGCCAAAGGGTTCTAGTTTTTCAAAAAGTTCTTGTGTTTCAGCTTTATAGCCTGTTTTTTCGATAACGATGTAATCTTTTTCAATAGCCAAAATTCGAGCATTGTTGTAACGCACTAGTTTTTCTACTTCATTTGAGTTTGCAAGTCCCGCTGAATCTACTTTGTAAAGCGCAATTTCTTGATGAATTACCTCTTCCTCAAGGTAATACGAAGCCCTCAGAACTTCAACCAATTTTTCTAATTGCGACACTACTTTTTCGATTTGTTTTTGGGTTGTAACCAAAACAATAGTATAGCGATAAACACCTTTAACTTCTGATTCAGAAGCAGTTATGCTGTCAATATTCAAATGTCGTCGGGTAAAAACTATCGAAACTCTATTTAATAAACCGATATGATTTTCCGTAAAAATAATAATAGTATATTGTTGTTTTTCCATTTTTTTTCTTTTTAGCAATCCGGTAAATATTGTTGTTTTTTATGATTTGAATGAATATTTTTGAATATTTATTCAAGAACAATTTCAGAAACAGAAGCTCCGGGAGTAATCATAGGAAAAACATTTCCTTCTTTTTCAACCATCACTTCTAGTAAAAAAGAGCCTTCTGTTGCAAACATTTCATCAATTGCAGCACTCAGTTCTTCTCGTTTTTCTACTTTTCGTCCTTTAATATTGTAGCCTTCTGCTATTTTAATAAAATCTGGCGTAACCATGTGAGTAGCAGCGTATCGCTTGCTCATAAACATATCTTGCCATTGACGAACCATTCCTAAAAAGTTGTTATTTACAACTACAATTTTTACCGCTAAATTTTCTTGCATTATTGTTCCCAGCTCTTGAATGGTCATCTGAATACCTCCATCGCCCAAAAAAGCAATAACGGGTCTGTCTTTTACCACAACAGATACTCCCATAGCTGCGGGAAGCCCAAAACCCATAGTGCCCAAACCGCCAGAAGTAATAAGTGAGTTGGGATTTTCAAACTTAAAATAGCGAGCACCCATCATTTGATTTTGCCCCACATCGGTAACCAAAATTGCATGACCTTTTGTTTTTTCTGAAAGCAAATGAACTACTTCTCCTTGACGTATTTTTCCTGATTCAGGCGTACATTCTTTTTTGATAACTTTCTCTATTTCAATAGCTTCTAGCTCCTTAAATTCATTTAACCAACTCGAATGTGCGTTTGCTTGAATTTTAGGAAGTAAAGCAGTGAGCGCCGTTTTAACATCGGCATGAACGGCTACATTTACTTCAATATTTTTATTAATTTCAGATTTATCTATCTCAATATGAATGATTTTAGCTTGTCTAGCATAATCGGCAATTCGTCCAGTTACCCTATCATCGAAGCGCATTCCTATTGCAATAATTACGTCAGCCTCATTGGTTTTGATGTTTGGAGCGTAATTTCCGTGCATTCCGAGCATTCCCACAAACAGTTTGTGGCTCGAAGGAAAAGCCGAAAGCCCAAGAAGCGTACTAGCCACCGGAATTTCTGCTTTTTCAACAAATTCTCGGAATAAATTTTCTGCTTTGCCAATCAAAACGCCATGTCCAAGTAAAACAAGTGGTTTTTTGGACTTATTAATCAATTCGGCAGCAGCATCAATACTTTGCATATTGATGGCTGGATATGGAAAGTAACTCCGTATTTTGGGTGCTTTTTCATACTCAAATTCTAATTGATTTAAAAGCGCATCTTTAGTAATGTCGATAACCACCACACCCGGGCGACCGGAAACTGCTATGTAAAAGGCTTTTGCAATAGCTTCGGGAATATCCTCGGCATCGGTTATTTGCACATTCCATTTCGTAATTGGCATGGTAAGTCCCACAACATCAGTCTCTTGAAAGGCATCTGTTCCAATAAGCGGCGAAGGAACTTGGGCAGTAATTACCACCATTGGCACCGAATCAATTTGAGCATTGGCAATGCCTGTAATTAGGTTCGTTGCGCCAGGTCCCGATGTTCCAAAACAAACGCCTACTTTGCCCGAAACTTGCGAATAAGCTTGGGTTGCGTGCGCTGCGCCTTGTTCGTGGCGAACTAAAATGTGATGAATTTTATCTTCGTGTTGCAATAAATCGTCGTAAATTGGCATAATGGCGCCGCCCGGATAGCCAAAAATTGTATCCACATGTTCAGCCAAAAGCGACTGAATTACTGCCATTGAGCCTCTCATTTTTATGCCCATAAATTTTATTGTTTATTGGTTAAATTGTTATATTGTTATATTGTTATATTGTTATATTGTTATTGATACGATGACTTAAAGTCATCGTATCAATTTTCTAACTTCCTAATTTCTAATTAAAAGAACCGCTCCTTTATCAGCAGATGTTGCATGAGAAGCGTAAATTTGAAGTGCTTTTGAAACTTTACGGTTTCTATTTATTGGTTTGTATGCTTCTGCGCCTTTTTTAAGTTCTTCGGTTTTTCTATTTTCCATTTCAGCCTCCGAAATGAGAAGTTCTATTTTCCGGTTGGGTATGTCAATTAAAATTTTATCGCCATCGCTAATTAAAGCTATTTCGCCACCCGAAGCGGCTTCGGGCGAAACGTGCCCGATGGACAAACCGGAAGTTCCTCCCGAAAAACGGCCGTCGGTTATTAAAGCGCAATCTTTTCCCAAACCTATTGATTTTAAATAAGATGTAGGGTAAAGCATTTCTTGCATTCCGGGTCCACCTTTCGGACCTTCGTAGCGAATCACAACTACATCTCCTTTTTCAATTTTTCCCGACAAAATAGCCTCAACAGAAGCATCTTGCGAGTTGAATACTTTCGCTTTTCCAGTGAATTTGTATATTTTTTCGTCCACACCTGCTGTTTTTACTATGCAGCCTTTAGTGGCAATATTTCCGAAAAGTACAGCCAAGCCGCCATCTTTGTAATAAGCATGCTCAACATCTCTTATACAGCCACTTACACGATTTATATCCATTTCGGTGTATTTCGTATTTTGCGAAGCGAGTACCAAATTTCTAAACGACGAGGCAGGCGCACTTTTGGCATTATCCAAAGCCTCGCTAGTTGCCGAAATGCGCATAATATCATATTTTTCAATGGCTTCACCCAAAGTTAGTCCATCAACTCTTTTTACCGAAATATCAAGCAAATTGTGTTTTTCCAATTCGCCTAAAATGGACAAAATTCCTCCAGCTCTGTTTACATCTTCCATGTGAAAATGCGAACTTGGTGCAACTTTGCAAATATTGGGTATTTTTCGAGATAGTTGGTCAATATCTTGCATCGAAAAATCAACTTTTGCT
Organism: Bacteroidota bacterium; assembly: GCA_020047755.1. Taxonomy (GTDB): domain Bacteria; phylum Bacteroidota; class Bacteroidia; order Bacteroidales; family JAIFNL01; genus JAIFNL01. The sequence goes on along the minus strand of JAIFNL010000141.1, from coordinate 1,533 downwards.
TCGTGTGCAATTGCCAAAAGGTGCAAAACTGTATTTGTAGAGCCTCCCATAGCAATATCGAGTGCCATTGCGTTCATAAAAGTAGCTTTTGTAGCAATAGAACGAGGCAAAACCTCTATTTTTCCTTCAAAATAATATTCAAAAGCCATTTCTACTATTCGATTAGCCGCTTTTTCAAACAAATTCATGCGTTTTTGGTGAGTTGCAACGATGGTTCCGTTGCCTGGAAGTGCCAAACCAAGTGCTTCATTAAGACTATTCATCGAATTAGCGGTAAACATACCCGAGCACGAACCACAAGTAGGACAAGCGTTTCGTTCTACTTCCAAAAGTTTTTCTTCACTCACATTTTTATCGGCACCCATTACCATTACATCAACTAGGTCGTATTTATCCTCACCAACCACTCCTGCTTCCATTGGACCACCTGAAACAAAGATAGTTGGAATGTTCAAACGCATGGCAGCCATCAACATTCCGGGCGTTATTTTGTCGCAATTGCTGATGCAAATTAACGCATCAGCTTTGTGCGCATTTACCATGTACTCAACACTATCGGCAATTAATTCGCGCGAAGGAAGCGAGTACAACATACCATCGTGCCCCATAGCGATGCCATCGTCGATAGCGATGGTATTAAACTCGGCAGCAAAACAACCTTTGGCTTCGATAATTGCTTTCACTTTTTGCCCAACTTCGTGTAAATGAGTATGTCCGGGAACAAATTGCGTAAAAGAATTGGCAATGGCAATAATTGGCTTTCCAAAATGCTTTTCGGTCATTCCGTTGGCACGCCAAAGGCTGCGAGCACCAGCCATAAGCCTACCTTGCGTGGTTGTATTGCTATTTAAAGGTATTTTCGATTCCATGTAGTTCTATTTTTTTTGTTTTTGCATAAAAAAAAACCGATTTCAAATGAAATCGGCATGTTTTTGTGTCATATTTTGAAAAATATACATACCGATTATCTCATTAATAGAATAATAATGACATTGATAATGATAATGCTGAGAATATGTATATTAAAATTCATTTTTTTCTTGAATTAATTAAATTGTATTATTTCGTTTGTTTTATATAAAAAAAGCAAGTTATTTGCCATTTTTAATTACATTTTGTTATTTTTTTCAAAGTTCAAATTAAAGAATGAAATTTGTATTACACAAATTTTGTTTGTAAAATTTACGTTAAGTTATTTATAATTTATTTATGATTTGATATTCAAATATTTACAAAGAAAATAATAGAATACTGTTTTCCATTTTTTGTGTAAAAATGTTGTAGCTTCAAAATTTATTTCAAGTGATTTGTCAGTTTTTGAATTATTTCTATTGAAAGCTCTGTAAATTCAGCTATTTCGTCGATTGATTTTCCTGCTTTTATCATTTTTTCAGCTATTTTTATAGCTTTACTATGCTCGCCTTTTGCAAAATTTTCTTCTTTTATAATCGAAACCATTGCTTTTTTTTCTTCCGAGATTTTCATTTCTTCAAGTATTCGGGGGTCAAGATTTTCGTATTGAATAATTTTGCT
>JAIFNL010000142.1 GCA_020047755.1 Bacteroidota bacterium | reverse complement strand
TTTGATAATTGAAATGAAATTTTTATTTTTGAAAATGAATAAAATAACTAGCTGGCGGCATTTATGCCGTTGTAAAATAAAAGTAAAATAACTAGCAACGGCATTTATGCCGTTGTTTAAATGCACCGCTTTTATTGGGCTTTAGCCCAAACATAATACGGTCAAGGGCTAAAGCCCAAATCAAATAGAAATTCAATAAGCGTAGCATAAATGTTTGATAATTGAAATGAAATTTTTATTTTTGAAAATGAATAAAATAACTAGCTGGCGGCATTTATGCCGTTGTAAAATAAAAGTAAAATAATTAGCTGGCGGCATTTATGCCGTTGTTTAAATGCACCGGTTTTATTGGGATTTAGCCCAAACATTAAACGAGCAAGGGCTAAAGCCCAAATCAAATAAAAATTCAATAAGCGTAGCATAAATGCTACGCCTAGTTATAAAAAAATATAATAATTTAAATGGTGTTTATGCCATTGGAAATAAATGAAATACAAATCGGCTTTAGCCAAAAAAAAAAGAAAACTATGTCGCATATTAAAGTTTATGTTCATTACGTATGGTCAACCAAAAATAGGATTCCTTTTTTAAACGATGCTATTCGTAATAAAGTATTCAAGCATATTCGTGAAAATGCCGAAACAAAAAATATTTATATTGATTTTATCAACGGTTATACCGATCATGTACATTGCCTTGTGTCCTTGAATGATGATTTATCCATAGGGAAAATTGCACAATTAATAAAAGGAGAATCCTCATTTTGGATAAACAAAAATAAATTAACACCACAAAAATTTGCATGGCAAGATGAATATTTGGCAATTGGTATTGGCGATGATAAACTTTCAATTGTAAGAGAATATATAGCAAAACAAGAAGAGCATCACAAAAAAATTACTTTTGCAAAAGAATATGAAAAATTTATAAAAAGATATGGTTTTGATATTGTAAAAAAGTAATTTTGGCTAAAGCCCAAATCAAATAAAAATTCAATAAGCGTAGCATAAATGCTACGCCTAGTTATAAAAAAACATAACAATTTAAAGGTATTTTATTGTAAATAAATAAAACAATTTAACAATTTAACAAAAAAAATGAATAATTTTGAATATCAAAATCCGGTAAAAATTGTTTTCGGAAAAGGACAAATAGCAAAACTAAAAGAGTTAATTCCGAGCAATGCCAACATACTCATCACTTGTGGTGGTGGTAGCATAAAGCAAAATGGTGTTTATGAGCAAGTTATAGCTGCATTGGCTGGCTTCCGATACCACGAGTTTTGGGGCATAGAACCAAACCCCAAGTACGAAACCTTAATGAAAGCCGTAGAAGTAGTTAGAAATGAGAATATTACATTTCTGTTGGCAGTAGGCGGCGGCTCTGTGCTCGATGGCACAAAATTTATTGCCAATGCAAGCCTTGCGCCCAAAGGCGAGGAGTGGAACATACTCAAAGGCAAATACATACCAACAAATGGTGTGGCTTTGGCATCGGTGCTTACTTTGCCGGCAACGGGTTCGGAAATGAATGCAGGTGCAGTAATTACTCGCCTCGAAAGCAAGGAAAAATTGGCTTTTCATTCGCCATTTTCGTATCCAAAATTTTCGGTGCTCGACCCCGAAACCACTTTCAGCCTTTCGCAAACGCAACGTGCTAACGGTGTGGTAGATGCTTTTGTGCACGTTATTGAGCAATATTTAACTTATTCGGTAAATTCGCCTATCCAAGATAGATTTGCCGAAAGCATTTTGCGCACTCTAATCGACGAGTCGCAAACCTATTGTGCTGAAAATAACTACGATACAGCCGCCAACGTAATGTGGGCTTCTACCGTTGCCCTCAACGGTTTGATAGCCGTAGGCGTTGTAACCGACTGGGCTACACACGTTATTGGGCACGAAATAACCATGCTTCACGGTGTAGATCACGCACGCACGTTAGCCATCGTTTTGCCATCGCTTCTAAAAGTGCAAAAAGAACAAAAAAGGGAAAAACTTATTGCGTATGCAAAACACGTTTGGCATATTTGCGAAGGCTCCGATGACGACAAAATAACACAAGCCATTGACAAAACGGAAAATTTTTTCCGCAATTTGGGCATTTTCACAAAACTAAGCGAGTACAACATTCCGCAAACTACCATTGCCGAAATTGCATCGCGCTTGAACGACAGAGGCTGGCGAGCTTTGGGCGAAAGAAAAGACATTACGCCTGCTAAAGTGCAAGAAATCTTAACATTAGCTTTCTAATACGTCTTGGCAATTGAATTTTAACGAATTGGTAGTGTAAAAAAATGGTGTTTTTTTAAAAAAATGCGTAATTTTGCTTTTCTTAGAATTTCGGTTACTATCAAGTTACGCTATCAATTTGTTGTTCATTTTTCACTTTTCGCCGTTCGTTTGTTGGTGCGATTGAATAAAAAGTATTTTTTTTTAGTTTGATTTTGTGGTATTCAAAAAAAAGCTTATTTTAGTAGTATATTTAATTAAAACAAAACGAGCATAAAGAGCGTTTTTTTTAATAAGAATCTACGCAGCATATTTTAACTTAAAAACTTCTATTTACTTTTATAAATGAGGGTTTTATAGATTAAAAACAATGCACAAAAGCATCTTTAGTAAGTATTGCAAAATATAAAAAACAAATTGCAATAGTATATTTTTTTATGATGGAAAAATAATCAATACCAAGTTAGGTATAAAAAATCTTGAATTATGGAAAACTGGAAAAAAATACAAAGTTTTAGCCGAGCTTATGAGGCTGATTTGCGCAAGGAAGTTTTAAAAAACAACAACATTTCGGCAGTTGTTTTGGCAAAACAAGACTCTTCTTTTTTGCTTGGCGATTTTGAATTGTATGTTGAACAACAAGATTTTGAAGCCGCTGGAATTGTACTTCAAGAGTTTAGAGGCTGGACAAAAGTGAACTCATTTCCGGTGCTAAAGCCAGTAACAACCATTCACAAATACCTTGAACAAGAGCAAATAGAAGTTTTTTTCACAAAAAATAACCAAGTAGATGAGTACGAGCTTTATGTAAAAAACGAAGATGCCGAAAAAGCGTTTGAATTAATCAACACCATAAAACCGTGGGTTTTACTAAATAGCTATGAAACTGTAACACAAGCTGTTTACAGAGTTCAGCAGTTGGCAAAGTACGAAATAGACAGCATAATAATAAAGCGCAGAGCCTCCGACAAGCATTTGATAAACGTAGATGTTTTGGTAACTCCAACCCAATACAAATTGGCAGTGCAAGTTACCAACGAAATGGTGGGTTGGCATTTGGTAGAACAATACCAGACCAAAACCGAAGCTTTTTTAGCCATTAAAATGCTTGAAAAAGAAGGCATTGACATACTTACAAAATTTGTAGTTTCGTCCGAAGATTCGATAAAACAAATTGAACTTTATACAAATTTTGAAAAAGTAGCACATTGCAAAGAATTGATAGCTCAAAAAAGAGAATGGGTTGAACTAGCTCGCTTTGAAAAACTTTATCAGGTAGAAATTGTTAGAGAAATTCTCAAACAAAACAATATAAAATCGGTTTTTATCAACGAAAAAAGTTCTATGTTTTTATTAGGCGAAATGCCTCTTTATATAGAAAAGAAAGATGTTGAAAAAGCAAAAGAATATCTCGAATCTTGGACTGAAGTTCTTGGTGGGATAGACGAAGAAAATTTAACTCAAATGTAAGCAATAATTACAAAAAATACCGCAATTTTATCTGGTTTAAGCAGCAAAGTTGCGCAAATTCGTGAGTTGCGGTATTTTAAATAATACATATTCACTAACTCAAAAAACAAAATAAAATTTGAATACTTTTATAAAGAGAAGTCTCACAGGAGTTGCATTTGCAATTGTATTAATTAGTTGTATTTATTTTTCAAAATATTCGTTTGCTGCTCTTATGCTGGTTGTTATTTACCTAGCAGTGAACGAGTTTCACCATTTGGTAAGTAGCAACAAACAACAAACCGCTTTAGGCTCTATTGCTGCATTAGTATTTTTTGGAACTAATTTTTTGTTTGCAACGAAATTATTTTCGGCAGAAATTTTTCTGCTAAATTTATTTTTTTTGATTTTAATACCAATTTTAGAACTGTTCAAAACTGGAGCAAAACCGTTTGAAAACATCGGTATTTTGTACATCGAATTGTTTTATTTAGCTTTGCCTTTTAGTTTGCTCAATTACTTTGTATTTATGCAAAATGGCGAATATTCGCCTTACGTTTTGCTTGCATTTATTTTCATGATTTGGGCAAGCGATACTGGTGCGTATCTAGTTGGTAGTCAGATAGGTAGAACTCCTTTGTTTAAAAAACATTCGCCAAAAAAAACAGTAGAAGGCAGTTTTGGTGGCTTGCTTTTAACGCTTTTGGTAGCTTATTTGTTTTACAAGTTCGTAGGCATATTGAGCTTAACAAATTGGCTCGTAATTGCAGGTATAGTGGTGATTTTCGGAACATTAGGCGATTTAGTGGAATCGATGCTTAAAAGAAGTCTCAATGTAAAAGATTCTGGAACTATTTTGCCTGGACATGGAGGTATTTTAGACCGTTTTGATAGCATTATTTTAGCCGCTCCCGTTGTTTTTATTTATTTGCAAATTATCAAAATTATATAAGAATTGTTCAATTTTTTAGTTTAAAAGTAATGAATTTACATAAAGAAGGTCGATTAACTGTTTTTTTAGTTGCAGTGCTATTAATTGCGCTCAATATACTTTTGGTGCTTTACTTAAAAGATTTATTTATAGTAAAGTTTTTTTTCCAAATAATTACTTCGGTATTTTTTGTCTTCATTCTCTATTTTTTTCGCAAGCCCGATAGACAAATTTTAATTAATAAATCAGGTATTCTTGCTCCTTGCGACGGAAAAGTGGTAGTAATAGAAGAAGTGCATGAACCAGAGTATTTTAACGACAAAAGAATACAAGTTTCCATATTTATGTCGCCACTAAATGTGCACGTAAATTGGTATCCAATAGCGGGTAGCGTGAAACTAGCAAAATACCACAAAGGTAAACATTTAGTTGCTTGGCATCCAAAATCTTCAACCGACAATGAGCGAAGCACAGTTGTTATCAAATCAAAATTTCACGACAAAGAAATTCTTGTTCGCCAAATAGCCGGAGCAGTTGCTCGCAGAGTAGTTTGCTATTCAAAAGAAAATGAAGATATTAGCCAAGGCGAAGAGCTCGGATTTATTAAATTTGGCTCACGCTTAGACCTATTTTTGCCACTCGATGCAAAAATAAAACTAAAATTAGACGACATTACAATTGGTAGGCAGACAGTTGTAGCAGAATTTTAATTCATTGTAAGCTAGACTTCTATAAGTTTCATTTCTTTGGTTGAATTTTAATTTTTAGAAGTCTTTTGTTAACTCTTTAAAACAACGAAATGTTACCAGAAATATTAAAATCGGAATTAGTAAAAAACAGTTCCGTGATAAAGAAAAATACACCAGCTATTTTTTTTAGCAAAAACCAGTTGGTGTACAACTATATTTATTTCAAGGAGGCATTGAATTTTAAGGACGAAGATATTTTTTATTCAACCAAAACAAACTACGAAAGCTCAGTAATTGAAGTACTTAACGACCTAAATTCTAATTTCGAGATTGCCTCTTTGGGCGAATTGCAAATTATGCAAAAACACGGAATTGCTTCTAAAAGAATACTATTTAGTAATCCGGTAAAAATTCCTTCGCACATCAATTGCGCTTACAAATACGGAATCAAAACTTTTGCATTCGACACAAAATCGGAATTAGAAAAAATACAAATATATGCCCCAAATTCAAAAGTTTTTTTGCGCTTAGCAATTCAAAATGATGGAGCTGAGTGGAAATTGGAACATAAATTTGGCGCAAATAAAGCAGAAGCTGTTGATTTACTGGCTTTAGCAAAACAATACAACCTAACACCTTGTGGCATTTCGGTGCATTTGGGCTGGAACAACCACAAGGTAGGAAATTGGTCGAGTGCGCTAAAAAAAATGGAAGATATTCTAAAAAAACTTGCAGAAAATGGAATTTCACTCGAATTTATAAACATTGGCGGCGGTTTTCCGGCACATAACATTAACCAATACAAGGTTTTAACTGAAATTGCAAAGGCAATAAATCCTATTTTTAAGCGCATCAAAGAAAAATACGCCCTGCGCATCATTGCAGAGCCTGGCTCGTTTATGGTAGCAAATACTGCCATTTTGGCAACCGAAATTTACGACATTATTCAGCGCAATTCAAAGCAATGGATATTTGCAAATACCGGCATTATGCAAGGTTTTGCTTGGATTTTGAATAACTTGAAATACAATATTTTACATTCAAGCGATTTAGAAAAAGACACAAAAGAAATCTCTAACTTTGTGCTCACAGGTCCCACGCTCGATAGCCACGATGTATTTTCAAATTCAGTTTCTTTGCCAAAAACCACACAAATTGGCGATATTTTGTACGTTTTTCCGGCAGGAGCCTACATAAATTCATCAAAGGAATACAACAAATTTCCTTTCCCCGAATTGAAAATAATTTGATACGGCGACTTAATAATGCCCGAAATTTAAAATAAATTACGCAATTTTTTCTAAATTTAACTAACACATTATTCTATTATTATATCTCTAAAAATTTCAAAACAATCAATTTTAGATAACTTTTTTTGTGCCTCTTGTTTGTTTCATTATCAATAATTTTAAACAGAGCTTATAAAAAAGTTTTGTATTACAAACCTCATTTATTTTTATCAAAAATTGTAATTTTCAAATTTAGTATTACCTTTGCCACCGAATTGCAACATTTTGCAATTCGTATTTTTAATTTCGCGTAACATATTTCAATAATATTACAATATCTTACAATTTAAAACTTTATAATATGAATAATGCAATTTTTTCTTTTGAAAGTCCTCATAATGAGCCAATTTTGCAATATAAAAAAGGTAGCGAAGAAAGAAACTTACTGATAGCCGAACTCGACAAAATGAGTCATCAGCAAGTTGAAATACCGCTAATTATAGGTGGAAAAGAAATAAAGACCGGAAAAACAGCCAAAGTGGTAATGCCACACAACCATTCAAAAACAATTGCAATTTACCATCAAGCAACTGAAAAAGAAATAAATATGGCAATTGAAGCTTCGCTCAAAGCCAAAATAGAATGGGAAAATTTATCGTGGCTCGAGCGAGCATCGATTATGTTGCGTGCCGCTGAATTGATTTCTAAAAAATATAGAACACAAATAGTGGCTTCCACCATGCTAGGACAAAGCAAAAGTGTGTATCAAGCCGAAATAGATGCAGCTTGCGAAACAATCGATTATTTAAGGTACAACGTTTATTTTGCTTCCGAAATTTACAACGACCAACCCAAATCAGAATTTGGTCAGTTTAATAGATTAGAATACAGACCATTAGAAGGATTTATTTTTACAGTAACACCTTTCAATTTTACAGCCATAGCTTCAAACTTGAATTTAGCTGTAATCTCAATGGGAAATACAACTGTTTGGAAACCAGCAACAACGTCATTATTATCTAGTTATTATTTAATGAAAATTTTTAAAGAAGCCGGACTTCCTGATGGAGTTTTAAACTTCGTTCCTGGTTCGGGTGCTCTAATCGGAAATAATGTACTGAAACATAAAGATTTAGCTGGCATTCATTTTACAGGTTCAAACTCAACTTTTAATAGTTTATGGCGTGGTGTTTCTGAAAATTTGACCAATTATGTAACTTATCCTAAGCTAGTTGGCGAAACAGGTGGCAAAGATTTTATTTTTGTACACCATTCAGCCAATAGCCAAGAAGTTTCAACTGCAATTATTCGCGGAGCCTTTGAGTATCAAGGTCAAAAATGCTCTGCTGCTTCACGAGCCTACATTCCAAAATCAAAATGGAGTGAAATAAAGCAAATTTTAGAAAAACAACACAAAGAAATTAAAATAGGCGATGTGGCTGATTTCTCAAATTTTATGAATGCTGTAATTGACGAAAATTCATTTGATAACATAATGAATTACATAAAGTTAGCCGAAGAATCGAGCGAAGCAGAAATTATTTTGGGCGGAAAAGGCGACAAATCGGTTGGCTATTTTATCGAGCCTACAATTATATTGACCTCCAACCCCAAATTTGTAAGTATGCAGGAAGAGATTCTTTGGAGCTGTGTAACGAAACTTCGCCGTATGCTTTAACGGGAGCTATTTTTTCAAACGATAAATATGCTATGATAAAGGCATGCAAAACGTTGCGCTATGCAGCTGGAAATTTTTATATCAACGATAAACCTACCGGAGCAATGGTAGGCTTGCAACCTTTTGGTGGCTCAAGAGGCTCAGGCACAAATGATAAAGCAGGCGGAAATTTGAATTTATTGCGCTGGGTTAGTCCTAGAACGATAAAAGAAACTTTTATTCCGGCAAGTGATTTTAAATACGCTTTTATGGAGTAACGAATTAATAATCAATGATTTTGCAGTAAATAGCTTGCCCTATTTTTTATAATGCTTGTTATAAAATTTAGGTGCGAGCTTTTCTTTTTTTTTAAAGAATTATAAAAAAAACAAAAATTAAGAGAATTAATAGCTAAAATTTATATTTTTGTTGTCTTTTATTAGATAAAAAAAAAGAAAAAATTATACATTAAAATACTTTTTTATGCGTAAAATTTTAAGAGTTTTAGTTGTCTTTTTTATTGTATTTGGCTCTTTATTAGCTGTTTTAGCATATAACTATTACGGAAAAGTTTTTAGTTCCAATGTAGAAGTTAAAAACGGAAAAGAATATTTATATATTTCGAAAGATGCTAATTTTGAGAATGTTATAGATAGTTTAAAGGTAAATGGATTTATCAAAAACATTGATGAATTTATTTGGGTTGCAAAACTAAAAAACTACCATAAAAAAGTAAAAGGTGGCAAATATTTGCTCAAAGATGGAATGACAAACAATTCGCTGGTCAATATGCTTCGCTCTGGAAAACAAGTGCCAGTGAAAGTAACTTTCAACAACATCAGAACCAAAGAGGACTTGGCAAAAAAAATATCAAAGCAAATAGAAGCTAGCTACGATGAAATTTTGGGATTGCTTAATAATAAGGATTTTATAACAGAATTGGGCTTTAAAAAAGAAACAGTTCTGTGCTTATTTTTGCCCAATACGTATGAATTTTATTGGAGTACCGATGCTAAACAATTTATACTGCGAATGAATGATGAATACAAGAAATTTTGGAACGAAACTCGCACAAAAAAGGCGAAAGAAGTGAATTTAACACCCATCGAAGTTTCTATTTTGGCATCAATTGTGCAAGCTGAGCAAGGACGCTTCAACGATGAAAAGCCAACCATAGCTGGCTTGTATATCAACCGATTAACTCAAGGGATTGCGCTACAATCCGACCCAACTTTGGTGTACGCAGCAGGCGATTTTTCGATTAAACGAGTGCTCAATGTGCACAAAGAAATAAATTCGCCTTACAACACCTATATGTATGCTGGTTTAACGCCCGGACCTATTAATTTGCCCGAAATATCGTCGATTGACGCTGTGCTTAATTACGAAAAGCACGATTATTTGTTCATGTGTGCCAAAGATGATTTTTCTGGTTATCACTACTTTGCAAAAACAGCAAGCCAGCATAATGTATATGCCCAGCGTTACCATGCTGCACTAAATGGTCAGAAGATTTACAAATAATTTCTAAAAATCGCTACATTATTTGAATTAAAAAAAAGAAGAATAAGTAATTCTACTTTTTTAAAGATTTGGAAGTGTAAAAAAATGGTGACTTTTAGAAAAAGACAATGTAACAATTTGTTATTAGAATTTAGAAAAAATTGCGTAGTTTTGCTTTTCTTAGAATTTCGGTCGCTATTAAGTTACGCTATCAAAGATTTAAGTTACTATAAATAGGTATAATCAAAATTTTATTTTACTATATAAACCAAAAAGAACTGATTATGAATGCTTTTCATGCTTACGACATTAGAGGAATTTATAATGTCGATTTTAATAAAAACGATGCTTATAAAGTTGGCTATTTTCTTCCTAAACTTCTAAAAACCAACAAAATATTGGTTGGACGCGATATGCGAGTTTCTTCGCCCGAAATTTATGAATATCTTACTGCCGGAATTACCGACAGTGGCGCAGATGTGTATAATATTGGCTTATCTACTACGCCAATGGTCTATTACTCAACGGCTAAGTTCGATTTCAAAGCTTCAGTTCAAATTACAGCCTCACACAACGGCAAAGAATACAACGGTATGAAAATTTCGCGCGAAAATGCTCTGCCAGTTGGTTTTGACACTGGTTTGGGCGAATTGCAAAAAATGATGCAAACGGAAGAAATTGTGCTTCAAGCAAAAGGCAAAATCATTGATTTTGAGGTAAAAGACAAGTACATCGAGTTTTTGTCAAAGTACATTCCCGATGTATCGAATTTAAAAATTGCAGTGGATTGCTCCAACGGAATGGCGGCTTTGCTCATCAAAGATTTGCTTGGCAACAAACCTGCTTACATTTACGATGAGCTTGACGGAACATTTCCAAACCACGAAGCCAATCCATTGATTTTGAAGAATGTAATGGACTTAATTGCACTAGTTGAAAAAGAAAAAGCAGATATTGGCGTAATTTTCGATGGCGATGCCGACAGGGTTATGTTTGTAGATGAAAAAGGAAATTTTATTTCGCCCGACTTGATGATAGCCTTGTTTGGGCATTATTTCTTGGAAGGTAAAAACATAAAAGCCAAAGTGTTACAAGATATTCGTACATCAAAAGCGGTAGGTGAATATTTGCAACAGTTTGGAGTAGAAATGCACATGTGGCGCGTAGGCAGGGCGTTTGCAGCGCATAAATTGCGCGAAATTGACGGGCTTTTTGGAGGAGAACTTGCTGGTCATTATTATTTTGGTGATTTCTTTTACTCAGATTCAGGTCTTTTGGCTGCATTAATTGTGCTTGACATTGTAGCAAAGAAGAAAAAAGAAGGTAAAACTCTTTCAGAATTAATAGCTAAAATAAAAGCTTATGCAAACTCTGGCGAAATAAATTTCAAAATAGCTCAAAAACAAGAAGCTATGGACGCTGTGCGAGCTGCTATGCTTGCCGAAGAAAAAGCTACGGCTTCGTATGATTTTGATGGATACAGAGTTGAATTTAACGATTGGTGGTTCAATATTCGCCCCTCAAATACAGAGCCTTACTTGCGCCTGATTGCCGAAGCTAGAACGGAAGAGTTGTTGGCTGAAAAACTGCAAAAAATAAAGAAAATAATTGCAACATTTAGCTAATTTTATACAACATTTTTGTTGTAACTCAATAATAATATAGGACAAAAAGCGTACAATCAACTTAAATTTCAACTGACTATTTAAGTTGATTTTTTTATTTATTCTATTCACAATTAACTTTTCAATGCTTATTTAAAACTGATATATTTTCCAAATTAGACAACTTTTTGCTATTTCTCGAAAAATAAATAAATTTATATAGTTAGAAATATAGTTAGTTCGATATTTTGTTAGTATATTTGTATTTAAAATTTTAAAAAAACTAGAATATCAACGATTTTTTTTTAAGAAGTAAACACTAACATTAAATTCTTCATTTTCAAGGACAAAACAAACTTTGTTTTGTTTAGTTTTACAAAAAAACATCGTTGAAATTCTTTTAGATTATTTAATTATTTTATTTTCAAACAAAATAAAATATTCAAAATCTGATAGTTATAAACCAAAGCTAGGCAAAATGTCAAAGATTTTAAAACAAGATGCTTTAAAGTATCACAGCGAAAAACGCCCGGGAAAAATAGAAGTTATTCCCACAAAACCACATTCATCGCAGCACGATTTATCGCTTGCCTACTCGCCCGGAGTAGCCGAACCCTGTCTGCAAATAGCTGAAAACAAGGAAGATGTTTACAAATATACAGCCAAAGGCAATCTGGTAGCTGTAATTTCAAATGGAACCGCAGTTCTTGGTTTGGGTGATATAGGTCCGCACGCATCAAAACCGGTAATGGAAGGCAAAGGTTTGCTTTTTAAAATTTTTGCCGACATAGATGTATTTGATATTGAGGTAGATGCAAACGACATCGATTTGTTTGTGAATACAGTAAAAGCTATTTCGCCCACTTTCGGAGGAATAAATTTGGAGGACATAAAAGCTCCCGAGTGTTTTGAAATAGAGGAGCGATTGAAAGCCGAACTCGACATTCCGGTAATGCACGACGACCAGCACGGAACTGCAATTATTTCGTCGGCAGGCTTAGTAAATGCTACCGAACTTGCCGGAAAAAAAATGAGCGAAATCGTTTTGGTTGTAAACGGTGCCGGAGCAGCGGCGGTGGCTTGCTCAAAATTGTATTTAGCTTTGGGCGTGAAAAAAGAAAACATCGTAATGTGCGACAGTAAAGGCGTAATTCACTCAGAACGAACGGATTTGAATAAATATAAAAAAGAATTTGTTACCGAAAGAAAATTAAAAACCTTGGCTGATGCCATGAAAAATGCCGATGTTTTTGTGGGTTTGTCGGTTGCCGATGCTGTTTCGACAGAAATGTTACAATCCATGGCACCCAACCCAATAGTATTTGCATTGGCAAATCCGAACCCCGAAATTAGCTACGAAAAAGCAAAAGCAGCACGCGCCGATGTAATTTTTGCCACCGGACGTTCCGATTATCCAAACCAAATAAACAATGTTTTGGGCTTTCCGTTCATTTTTAGAGGAGCACTCGACGTAAGAGCCACCTGCATAAATGAAGAGATGAAAATGGCTGCTGTTCTGGCAGTTGCAAAATTGGCTCGCGAAATTGTTCCCGAAACAGTAAATGTTGCCTACAATGCAACCAATATTCAATTCGGACGCGAATACATTATACCTAAACCTCTCGACCATAGGTTAATAGCAGCAGTTGCTCCCGCAGTGGCAAAAGCGGCTATTGATTCGGGCGTAGCAAAACACATTATTACCGATTGGGAAACTTATGCCGAAGAACTTATTTTAAGAACAGGACATGATAATAAAATATTACGTCAAATCACTAACAAAGCTAAGCAAAACCCCAAACAAGTTGTTTTTGCCGAAGCTGACAGGTACAATGTGCTAAAAGCTGCCTATATTTCAGAAAAGGAAGGCTTTGCACGCCCAATTTTGCTTGGAAACTTAGCTAAAATAGAAGCGATGATTAAAGAGTACGACCTCGATTTTAAAGATGTTCGTATTTTAGACCCAAGGTGTGAGCGTCAAAATGCTCGTTTAGAGCGCTTTGCACAAATTCTTTATACAAAAAGACAGCGTAAAGGTTTGACATTCCGTAATGCCAAAGATTTATTAAGGAGTCGTAATTACTTTGGAATGATGATGGTAGAAACTGGCGAAGCTGATACTTTTATATCGGGTTATGCACACTCATACAAGGAAACGATTCACCCTGCTTTGGAAATAATAGGTTGTCGTGCAGATTTGAACAAACTAGCCGGAATGAATATTTTGATAACCAAAAAAGGACCTTTGTTTTTTGCCGACACAACACTTAATAGCCAACCTGATGTTAAAACTCTGACAAGCATTACGTTGCTTGCAGCCGAAGCCATTCGCAAGTTCAATATAGAACCTGTAATAGCTATGGTTTCGTATTCAAATTTTGGAAGTGCAAAAGGCGATAGTCCGTTAAAAATTCAGGAAGCTGTTAAAACTCTGCATCGCGAATATCCTGATTTGTTGGTAGATGGCGAAGTTCAATTCAATTTTGCAGTAAATTCTGAGCTTTACACAAAAATAGCTCCGTTTTCGAAAATTGCAGGGAAACAAGTAAATACGTTTATTTTTCCTAATTTGACAAGTGGCAATGCAGCCTATAAAATTATGCAGGAGCTTGGTGGAGTTGAAAGTATTGGACCAATTTTGGTGGGCTCAAAAAAGCCAATTCACATTGTACAGCTAGAAAGTCCGGTTAGAGAAATTGTAAATATGGTGGCTTATGCAGTGGTTGATTGTCAATAATTTTTTATTATTTTATTGATAATATTTTATTTTTTTAACGGATTCACTTTGCTAGATTTATTTTAGCAAAGTGTTTTTTTTATTGGCTAGGGAATTTCTTTTCGATTGCTAATCGTCTGTAATCAAAAATTTCTTTTAGTTGTTTCTTGATAAAAAGGAAATTAGCCAAACTGCCTAAAATAGACATTGGCGGGATATAGTGCACAATGTCAGCCATTAACACACCTTTTTCTGTTTGTGCAATGTGGTGTTGGTGATGCCACAACGTATAAGGTCCAGCGCGTTGCTCATCAACAAAAAACTCATATTCTTTTATATGTGTAATTTCTGAGAGCCAATTCATTTTTATGCCCAATATAGGCTTTACAATGTACTCAATCATCATTCCTTGATACATTTTTTGAGGCAAATTGGGCGAAATAATATCAAAACCCATGTGTTTGGGTGTAATGTTTTTTAAATTTTGAGGAGATGAAATAAAATCCCAAACTTGATTTAAATCAGCATTAATAATTTGGGAGGTTTCGATTCTGTATGTTGACATATAATTTTATGATTCAATTAAATTTTACTAAAAAATTACTATTAATTTTTAAAAATAGGTATCATACGAAAAGGGAGCGAAGTGGTTGATTGGTAAAGTTTTCCAACATCATAATCATCTTCATTATCTTCATAAAACCATTTGATAAGAATTTGTCGTTTTTCATTAGCAACTTGCTCTAATTTACCTAAAAGCATGATTAGCATACGAGTAGATGACGAATTCATGTAGTCGAGTTTAAAGTTAAACTCCAAAACCGGTGCTTCTATTGTTTGTATGTTTTTATCAATCCAATCAAAAATAGGCGCATAGAAATCATAAGCATTCTCAGGTATAGAATGCCCAGAAATTTCGTAAAAATTATTAAATGGGTCGAACACCACTTTGGGGAATTTATACGTCTGTTTTATTTCTAATTTACTCATAATTTGGAAATTAAGTGTAGTTTAGTTTAAATTTTAATACATTGCGCCGAAAAATAGTTTCCTAACGCAAACAAAAAATAGTTGATTTTATAAATGTAATTAGTACAACTTTTAAAATTGTTTTTTGGCTTCTTTTAATATTAATATCGTCATTTACAATTGAAACCAGCAGATTCAATATGAAAAATCATGGGAGATTTTAATTTTAAGAAACCTTTTAGGTTAAAAATGCATTATTGATTGCAATTATTTCAGACAAAGTTACGAAAAAATATTTAATAATGCAACTATTTATTACAAATCTCTTTGTATGAGCAATAGGAACAATATTTTTCAATTTTTGTTTGAGAAAAAGGTTTTTCCATATCAAAAATTTCTTCAAAAAGCTTCTCTAACTGCTGATTAAATTGCGACAAAAGTGTTTTAAAATCAGCATATTGAACTTCCGATTTATTTTCTTTTGACACAATGTAAGGCGAAAAATCAGCTTGAGCTATTTTGCGAATGTCGTAAATAGCAGGAACCATTTTTACCGCACTATATTTAGGATTTTGTGAAAGTAAAATACCATAAAAAAAAGTTTGAAATACTGCTTTATTTCTTTGCTCGTTTTCTTTGTCAAATAAACTTTCTATCGAAGCAAATTGCTTATCTACGCTACCTGTCTTGTAGTCTATAATTCTATATGTATCAACATTTTTATCGATTCTATCTACTATACCACCCAAACTTACTTGGTATTTTTCTAAATTAATTATTCCTTTATTTTCTTTATTGTCTTCAAGTGAAATTATCTCAAAAGGGGTGTTTTTTTTATCGTAATTTAAAATGTTATTTATATATTTTTTTATAATTTCTTTTACAATTAACCTATTTCCTTCTATTTTGAAATGTTTTCTGTCGTTTGTTGAAAATAATTCCTCAAAGGTTTGAAATAAAAAAACGTCAATAGTCGGAAATAATTCGTTAAAATCTTCTTTTTCAAAGAGTTTCTTGCCTTTTTTTTCTATAAAATTTTTATAAATTTTTTCAAGAGTATTATGCAAAATTGTTCCAAAAGTAGCAGGTGAAATCTCTTCTTCTACCGTATTAATTTCTTTGAATCCGGCAATATATCTAAAATAAAATTTCAGTTCGCAATCCATATAAGTATTTAAAGCAGAAGCAGAAAACGATTTATTTATCATATTTCCGTTTACACAATATTTTTTTAATATATCTATAACGTCTTCCGTTTTTTCAACCTCTATTTTTTTATCTATCAATGGTTTAAGTGGTTGTTTGAATTGCTTATGCGAAATTGTAAGCTCCGATTCAAAAATCAATTGTTGAGCAAATCTACTTAGCTCGCCACTCGAATTATAACCTGTAATATTGTTGTAAAGTATAGTTATTTTCTGTGCTTTTTGTATTAATCTATAAAAAAGATAAGCATAAATAGCATCTTGCTGCTTCATAACAGGCAAATTGAATGCAAATCGCAAGTTTTCGGAAATAAAACTTGGCGGACGATTGTTGCTAAGCCAAACTCCTTCGTTCATACCTATAATAATTAGGTTTTCAAAGTCCAAATTACGAGTTTCGAGCACTCCCATCACTTGTAAACCTTCTCTTTTTATACTTTCAAATGGAATCCTCACATTTTCGAGTTGCCGTTTGAGTATTTTAATAGACAAAGAAACGGTTAAATTTTTATTTAATTCGGTATTTTGCAAAATTCCATTTACATGTTTTATTGCAGTATAAGTTGTATAAAGATATTCGTTTTCGTAACTAACTGATTGACTTGGCTCTAAGCTAATGTTGAGGTCGTAAATAAAATACAATATTTCGAGTAAGTTTTCAAAAAGTTGTACAGAATCTTCGATATTTGCAAAAAGAAGCTGCAAAAGTGGCGAAGGAAAATCGCTGATAAAATCGTAATTAATATACACAATATTTTCTGCAACTATCACTTTTTCAATATTCTCAGTCATTTCATAATCAATCTTGCGCACTAAAGGATTTTGTATCAACCGCAAAACATCTTTGTAATAGAAATTCTTTGATGAATTTGAATTTTTGAAATTGTGTAAGTTTAAATATTGATTCAAAAAAGCATATAACTGTGTGTTTTTCAATGGATAACCCATTGTAACATTGAATGTTTCTAGCTCACTAGGCAAAGAATAAAGCACTGGAAAAAGAAAATCTTCGTTGGCAATAACTATGGCAGTTTTGCTCATTTTAGCAGCGTCAAAACGTTCATTTTCAAAAGGAACGATTTCTTTTAGTAGTTGAGGAATCAATTTTGCCTGTCCTACTTCGAGCGAAACTCCTATAAATTCTATTTTTTTATCATTTTTATTTTTCCCTTTTGAAATATTATCAGAAATTATAGTTTTATTTGGCGCTAAATTATTAGGAATATGATAATTTTTTCCTGAAAAGTGCTTAATATTTTTTCTCAAAAAAAGTCCGGCTTCTTGGTTTTCGTCGTCGATATAATATTTATCGGCATCCCAATAAAATTCTACATTTCCAAGCTTTTTTAAGTAATTGAAAAGCTTTTCTTGTGCCACATTTAAAGCATTGAAGCCAATGAAAAGATATTTTTCGTCGGGCATTATTTTAATCGAACGATTTTCGATTTTATTAGCCATTTCTCTATAAATCAAACCATTATGTGCAATTTTGTTTTCAAGAAGCTTTTTTGTAAAAAAGGTATAAATTTCAGGCAATTTATTCCACAACTGAATAAATTTTTCCTTCTCTTTACTTTTCTTTTCTTCGCTAAAATTGAGCCAAAAACGCTTAATTGCATTTTTTTGTTCTTCGGTAAAATAATCGAAATGGTTGTCTATTTCTTTGAGGTCTCTAATGTTTTTGAAAACTTGTTTTGCATCGACCAAATTGCTGTCAATGTCAACAAAATCGCGTAAAATAATTTCGCCAATTCCGTAAAATTCATAAAACGAAAGTGCCTCACCTTCCTTGAAATTGAGCTGATTGAAGGCTTTGTAAAGTTCAAAAATGAGACTTAAATCGTCGGCAACAACTAAACCTGTAAACTTTTTCAAAAGCGATTGCATTTCGTACACATTGGGCGCCCAAATAGTTCTTCCAACTATTTCGCCCAGATATTGTTTGAAGTAAACTCCTGCTCGTTTGTTCTGAAAAACAAAATTGATATTGGCGAAATTATCTTCGTATTTTTCGAGCACATCGAGTGCAACTTCTTTTAAAAAAGGAATCATTATGGGTAGTTTTGTAGGTTTTATAAGTTCTTAGCCTCAATTATTGTTTCAACTTTTTTCTTTAAATCGGGAATATCTATTTTTATTGTATTCCAAACAGCCGACATATCGACCCCGAAATAGTCGTGAATTAAAATGTCTCTCATTCCAGCTATGTCTTTCCATGCTATATTATTATGTTCATTTCTGAAATTTAAAGATATTTTTTTAGTAGCTTCACCTATCACTTCCAAATTTCGAATAACACCATCTTGGAGTAGTTCATTTTCAAAGAAATCTTGTTGGGTAATATTTGTAGTGTATGAAATTATTTTATCGACACAAGATAATATATGTTCTAAATATAAATAATTGTCTTTTTCCATATAAAATTATACTATTTAATTTGCTTTTATTCATAAATAATTTTTAAATCCTTTTCTATGTAAGCTTTTAGTTTAGGGTGCAACGCTTTTTGAGTTATTAAGTCCACTTTTATTTTGAGTTGTTCTGAAAGTTCATTTTTTATTCGCGATAAGTCAATTAAGGTCAAATCCTGCTTGAATGAAACAAGAATATCAATATCGCTTCCTTTTTTTTGTTCTTTTCGAGCGTAAGAACCAAAAATAGCAATCATTTGAGGTTTGTATTTAATCAAATAATCAATTATTTTTTGATTTATTTCTGAATTCATCTTGTCTTTTTTTACTATTTTTAGAAAATATCCTTACTTGCAAAAATACATTTTTTTTCTGACAAAAGAAAGTGTTTTTTATTTTTTATGCTGCAAATAATTTAAAGCAAAGATTTCTTTTTATATAATGCAAAAAATAGTAATTAGTTTTCTTTTTCTTTTGGCTTTTTTTGGAAGCTTATCGGCTCAAAATGAGGCTGTTATTTATGGTAAAATTAGTGATAGCAAAGGCGAGCCAATTGCTTTTGCCAATGTGAGCATTAAGGGCACGCAAATAGGAACTGTGAGCGATGGTGAAGGAAACTATTCGATGCAAATAGCTGTAAATAAAAATATTACAATTTTATTTTCGTTTACTGGATTCATCACACGCGAAGAAAAAGTTTTTTTTGCACAGGCTGAAAAAACCGAATTAAATATTTCGCTTCTACAAAATATTCAAGACATAGAAGAAATAGAAATCATTGATAATAAGTTTCGTAACGAAAATATTTCGCGTTTAAATCCTAATTTGGTGATAAAAATCCCGAATGCATCGAGCGGAATAGAATCGTTGATAAAAACTTTTGCCGGAGTGGCTTCAAATACTGAGCTTAGCTCGCAATATTCGGTGCGTGGCGGTAGTTTTGACGAAAATTTGATTTATGTGAACGACATCGAAATTTACAAGCCCATGTTAATTCGTGCCGGACAGCAAGAGGGCTTGTCGTTTATCAATCCCGATTTGGTTTCGGCAATAAGTTTTTCGGCAGGAGGGTTTCAGGCAAAATATGGAGACAAATTGTCGTCGGTTTTGGATATTAAATACCGCAAACCACAAAAGCTCGAAAGTGGTTTTTCGTTGAGCTTACTTGGCGGAAGTGCCTTTGTGGGCGGTGCAAGCAAAGATAAAAAGCTTTCGATTTTGGCAGGTGCGCGTTACAAAACTTCAAGATATTTGCTTTCTACGCTCGAAACGAAAGGAGAATACGAGCCAAGTTTTGCAGATGCTCAACTATTTGTTAGCTATAAAGTTAACAATAAAATTGAATTGAATGTATTAAGTTATTTTTCCGACAATACTTTTAATTTTGCACCAGAAGATAGACGTACAAACTTTGGGACTATACAAAATGCAGTAGGTTTGTATGTAGATTTTGAAGGGAAAGAATCGGATAGATTTTACACTTCAAGTGGCGCATTTACAAGTATTTACAAACCAAATTCAAATTCGGAACTGAAGCTTACGGCTTCCATTTTTAGCAACCGCGAAGAAGTAAATTACGACCTCGAAGGGCGTTATTCGCTCAATCAGCTCGACAAGCAGATAGGTTCGGAAACGTTGGGAGATAGTTTAATGAGCTTAGGAATAGGTCGTTACATCGACCACGCACGCAATAAATTGTACTCCGATGTGTTTAGTTTGGAGCATAGAGGAAAAGTTTTTAACGACCAAAATACTTTTTCGTGGGGCGCAAAATACAACAAGGAACTAATAGAAAGTTCTCTAAATGAATGGTATATGCTCGACTCGGCGGGATATTCGCTACCTCATAGCTTGTCCGTTCCGCACACCGATAAAGCATTAACGCTGGCTTCGAGCTTAACTGCAAAAAATAAGCTGGAAACCGACCGTTTTTCGGGCTTTTTGCAAAACGATTTGCAATTTTCAAACTTTTTTGTTACTGC
>JAIFNL010000176.1 GCA_020047755.1 Bacteroidota bacterium | reverse complement strand
AAAACAATGTGTTCTTCGGTGAGGCTAAATTGTATGCCTTCGATAGTTGCCGTTGGGGTAATGTCAAAACATTTCAGTGGGTCGTCAAAATGTTTGATTACCAAGTCATTGAGTTTTTTTACGTTTGCTTCAGAGTCGAGGGCTAATACGTCGCCAAGTTGCAAAAATTCACCTTTTTTTAAGTCAAAATTAAATGTTTTGAAATAAGTATTTGGGTGTGCGCCTAAACTAAAATCGTCAATTACAAATTTCACACTCAAAATACCGTCGGCGGTCTCGTTGGTTAAGTAGGCAATATTCAACGAATAATACATGTGATTATCAGAAGGTTTGATGTTTTCTTCTTTTAAAATTACATCAACAATTTCTTTTTTTTCGTTGAGTGCCGAAGCTTCAAATTCTTTTAAATAGGATTCAACAAATTTCTGCATTTCTGAGTTAAACGCTTTTACTTTTGCATCTTCTTTTTCTGGGTTTGAGCTTAGTTTCGGAAAATTAATTTCGTATTCAAAATAATAGTCTTTTCCTGCTTTTACATCGCTCATTATCTGAACGTTAATCTCTTCCGAACTCAATGAATTTGCGCTATTCACTTTATTTAGTTTTTCGCTAATATCGCACGATGTTGTGAAAAAAAGCATCGTTATAAAAATTAAAGTTAAATTTTTCATGTTTTTTTATTTTAGTCTATTTTACAAAATTCTTATTTAGTTTATTCGAAATTATTTTCTGTTTTGTTTTTTCTTAATGTTTTTTTGCTCATTAATTATGCAATGAGAATATTTTTGAAGGCAAATATACAAATATTGCAGTCATTAATTTTCATGGAAATATACAACTTTTTTTTTGAAAAATAAATTTTATTGCAAAAAAAATATCATTTATTTTCAACTTTCTGATTATTAAAAACTAACTGATAATTCGCCAATTTAGTTTCACACGTTTTCTTTTTTCAAATTCTGAAAGTAAAATTGTATTTTTTTCGGATTTTAGTTCTACATCTTCATCTAAAATTTCGTTAATTAAATCGGAGCAAAGCTGAATTATTGCGCCATCTTGCGCAATATTTGCTATTTTGAAGTCGAAAGCAACCCCGCTTTGTTGTGTGCCTTCAATATCGCCAGGTCCTCTAAGTTTCAAGTCTTCTTCGGCTATTTTGAAACCATCGTTGCTTTGTACCATAATTTCGATGCGTTTTTTTGCATTTTTCGAAAGTTTGTACGAAGTCATTAATATACAGTATGATTGCTCGGCTCCGCGACCAACTCTGCCGCGTAGTTGATGCAATTGCGAAAGTCCAAATTTCTCGGCACTTTCTATAATCATAATGCTGGCATTGGGCACATTAACGCCTACTTCTATTACTGTGGTGGAAACTAAAATATGTGCTTGTCCGCTGGTAAACAGCTCCATAGACCGATTTTTTTCTTCCGTTTTCATTTGCCCATGCACAATAGAAACCAAATATTCGGGTGGTGGAAATGCTCGTGTAATGCTTTCGTAACCATCAGTAAGGTCTTTATAATCAAATTTTTCCGACTCCTGAATTAGTGGATATACTACGTAAATCTGGCGACCTTTGGCTATTTCGTCGCGCATGAATTTGAAAACCCTTAAACGTTGTGAATCAAACGAATGAATGGTTTTTACCAATTTTCTACCCGGAGGCAGTTCGTCGATAACCGAAATATCCAAATCACCGTACAAAGTCATTGATAATGTGCGAGGTATCGGTGTTGCAGTCATAACCAAAACGTGTGGCGGATTTTCGTTTTTTCCCCACAATTTTGCGCGTTGCGCCACGCCAAAGCGGTGTTGTTCGTCGATAATTGCAAGTCCTAGATTTTTAAATTGCACTTTGTCTTCAATCAAGGCATGCGTTCCTACCAAAATGTGTAGTTCGCCACTTTCGAGTTGCGCATGAATCAATTTGCGCTCTTTTGTTTTGGTTGAACCTGTTAATAATTTGATATTCAAATCAATATTTTTTAGAAAGCTTGTTAAAGTTTCAAAATGTTGATTTGCTAAAATTTCGGTTGGTGCCATAAATGCAGCCTGAAATCCGTTGTCGATAGCCAATAAAATAATCATCAACGCCACTAACGTTTTTCCGCTTCCCACGTCGCCTTGCAAAAGTCTATTGGTATGTTTTCCTGAGCCTAAATCGTATCGAATTTCTTTGATTACACGTTTTTGTGCGTTGGTTAATTCAAATTGTAAACTGTTGTTGTAGAATGTATTAAAGTAATATCCTACTTTTCCGAAAATGTAGCCTTTGAAAGTGCGTTTTTGTTTTCGCTTTTGCTTCAAAATTCGGAGTTGAGTATAAAATAGTTCGTCAAATTTCAAGCGAAATTGAGCTTTTTTGAGCATTTCCGTATTTTTGGGAAAATGAATATTTTGTAAGGCTTCAAAAAACGGAATTAATTTTTGTTGTTCAATTATATAAGGAGGAAATGTTTCAGTGATTGTGCTTTTAACTTGCTCTAATGCTGTACGTTGTAATTTATTTAGCATTTTGGAAGTAATAAAAGCTTTCTTCATCTTTTCTGAAATGCTATAAACTGCTTGCATACTAGCTTCTTGGCTTGCAGTTTCTTCAAAAATATCAATTTCGGGGTGTACTATGTTTATTTTTCCATTAAAAACGGTGGCTTTTCCAAACACAATATACTCTTTATCAGCTACTAACGTTCTGCGAATGAAACTTGCTGATTTGAACCAAATTAGCTCCATCGTTCGGTCGCCATCGGTAAAAATTCCAATTAAGCGTTCTTTAAATTTTTGACCTTCGAGTATAAATCGTGTGATTTTTCCTTTGAGTTGAACGGTTGTATCTGCTTCTATTTCAGATATTTTCTGAAACGACGACCTATCTACATACCGAAATGGCAAATACCAAAGCAAATCTTCTGTAGTGAAAATTTCCAACTCTGAATTAAAAACCGCCGCTTTTTTAGGACCTACTCCGGCAAGAAATTTTATGTCGCTTTGCATTTAAATAGTCTTATCTGATTATTTTTTTGTTCTTTTGTTGAATTTGACTGTGTTTTAATTTTTACCGAAATTTTTATTTTTCAATTCTAAATTAACTAAGTATAATTTAGTTTTTTCGAGAAAAAGAAAAAAAATCTATTTTGTTTTGAATTATAATTACAAAAATATCAATTTTGCGCAAATAATCAAAAAAAAGAAATGAAGATAGATATTCAATTTATAATCAAATATTTAAAATATAAAATTGGTTCAAAGCATAAGCACGGTCATGGCATACATTCGCCTTTTGTATATGAATTGTTGCGCAAAGTGATTGAAGGCAAAGTAAATTCGGAGCGTTTTTCGGATATTGAAAATTTGAGAAAGCAATTATTGAAAAATGATAATTCGATAGTAGTGAGAGATTTAGGTGCAGGTTCAAAAGTATCAAAAACGCGGGAGCGCAAAATCTCTGAAATTGCAAAAAATGCGCTTACTAGAGAGAAATATGCCAGATTACTTTTTCGCTTGGTTGATTTTTTTAAGCCTAAAAATATAGTAGAGTTAGGCACTTCGCTTGGAATTTCTACGCTTTATTTAGCCACAGCGTCAGGCAATTCACACATAATTACCTTGGAAGGCAGTGAAGAAGTCGCAAAAATAGCTCGGCATAATTTTGAGTTGCTTAAATGCAAAAACATAGAAATACAAATTGGTAATTTCGATGATGTTTTACCAGTTGTTTTGGGCAAGATTGAAAGTTTAGATTTTGTATTTTTTGATGGAAATCATCAAAAAGAGCCTACTTTGCGTTATTTTGAGGCTTGTTTGGAGCGTAAAAATAACAATTCGGTTTTTATTTTCGACGATATTCATTGGTCGGAAGGCATGGAAAGTGCTTGGAATGAAATTAAAAGGCATGAGAAAGTGGTTGTTACGATAGATTTATTTTTCTTTGGGTTGGTGTTTTTTAGAAAAGAAATGAGCAAACAAAATTTTATTATAAAATTTTAACACTGCAAATGCAAAAAGAATTTGTGTAGTAATAAAAAAAACGTAGCTTTGTAGCAAAAACAACCTATAACCAATACCAGTTCTCCAACAAATAAACAAATGCAAGAACAAGTAATAAACTGTGAAGATTTAGCAAGACACTATCGCGTTGGAAATCAAACGGTAAAGGCTTTGCGTTCGGTAAGTTTAACTATCCAAAAAGGCGAATATGTGGCGATAATGGGACCTTCAGGTTCTGGGAAATCGACTTTTATGAACATTATTGGTTGCTTAGATACGCCTTCGCGTGGAACTTATGTTTTGAATGGAACCGATGTTAGTAAGTTAGAAGACAATAAGTTAGCTGAAATAAGAAACAAAGAAATTGGTTTTGTGTTTCAGACTTTCAATTTGTTGCCACGCTATTCGGCACTCGAAAATGTGATGCTTCCTTTGATTTATGCGGGCTATAAGCTCGAAGACAGGCGAAATCGTGCGCTTGAAGTGTTGAATCAAGTTGGGCTTAGCGATAGGGTTTCGCACAAACCTAATGAGCTTTCTGGTGGTCAGCGTCAGCGGGTTGCGGTGGCTCGCGCTTTGGTGAACAAGCCATCGATTATTTTAGCCGATGAGCCAACCGGAAACCTCGACAGCCGAACTTCGGTAGAAATAATGAACCTGTTCAATGATATTCATAGCTTGGGAAATACCATTATTTTGGTAACTCACGAGGAAGACATTGCGCTTCATGCTCACAGAGTTATACGTTTGCGCGATGGAAAAATAGATAGAGATGAAATAAATCCAAATCCGATAGGTTACGTGGAGCTTCCGCCTGAGTTGTAAGTTATATTTTGCTTTTTTTTCAAATTTTGAACAAAAAAAATTTAATTCATGAAAATATATACCAAAAGTGGCGATAAAGGAAAAACGTCGTTGGTAACGGGTACGCGTGTAAAAAAATATCACATTAGGCTTGAAGCTTATGGTATGATTGATGAGCTAAATTCTTATATAGGATTATTAGTTTCGTTTGAAATTAATACAAGAAATAAGAATTTTTTATTAGCTATTCAGCATAAATTATTCAATATTGGTTCAATATTGGCAACCGACGAGAAGGAAATTCAGTTTGAATTGCCTAAGCTAAAGGCTTCTGATACTGAAAGCATTGAAAAAGAAATTGATTTTTTGAATGAACAAATACCACCACTCAAAAATTTTATTTTACCTGGTGGAAATCAATTAATTGCACATTGCCATATTGCCAGAACTGTTTGTCGACACGCTGAAAGACGCATCGTAAAATTAGATAAAAAAGCAAAATTGGACGATGAAATCATCAAATACATCAATCGCCTTTCGGATTATTTGTTTGTTTTGGCACGTTCTATTTCGTATGAAAATGGAGTAGAAGAGACTATTTGGAAAGCAGAATAATTCGTTGGCTTTATAATTTTGGCAAAATAAAACATTAAATATAAAAAAAAGAAGCACTAGGAAAATAAATAATAATATTGTACGTTGTAAAAAAAACAAATTTGTACAATAATTTTTGAAAACAACGCAGAATTATTGATAAAAGCATAGAATTGTAATTTTATGGTATTTTTTTCAAAATAAGTTTGGGAAAAATAAAAATTTAATTATTTTCGCAGCCGAAATCAGAAGTACTAATATTTATGTTTTATGAAGTTAGTGCAAATTAAACGAATCTAAATAATAGGTCGTTTTAGACCTTAAAACTCGGGAATATATGTATTGGACATTAGAACTTGCAACAAACTTAGAAGATGCGCCTTGGCCTGCAACTAAAGAAGAATTAATCGATTTCAGTATTCGCTCGGGTGCGCCCCTTGAAGTTATTGAAAATCTTCAGGAAATAGAAGACGAAGGTGAACAATACGAAAGTATTGAAGATATTTGGCCTGACTATCCAAGCAAAGATGATTTCTTTTTCAATGAAGAGGAGTATTAATTGTTAAGTAATCGACAATTGAAAAATTTTAAAAAACCGGCTAAAATGCCGGTTTTTTTATTTCGTTTTGTTATATTTATAGGTTTTGCGAATCAACACTTTTTAGATTTTCCAAAAAATCAATTGGATAAGGCTCTTGACAGATTTTTTGGTCGTATATTTTGAATCCATTTTTTTGATAAAAATTTAGAGCAGAGGCACTGTCTAATACGCAGGTTTGCAGGAAAATACGAGAAGGCATGAGTTCCCACATTTTCGACAAAGTACTGTTCAATAATAATTTTCCATACCCCTTGCCAGTTAAGCTAGGAAGAAGCCCAAAATATTTAAGTTCAATGTTTTGCGAGTTTAATTGTTGATATTCAGCAAAGCCACAAGGGATTCCTTTTAAATAGAGTACATAAATGTAAGTATTTGAGCTGTTGATTGTTTTGCTTAGTTCTTGTTCGTTTATTAGCAATCTTTGACTCCAGCCCCATTTGCCGCCAATTTCGGTGTATAGAAACTTATAAAAATTTATTGGAATATCGACGGCTTGTATAATTAAAATATCTGTTTTTTTCTCTAAATCGAATTCTGTACTAAAATTTGAAAAGGTAAGCATTTCTAAATAAGTTGTTTCTACTGGAATGATTTTGTAATTTTCCATAAATATTGTTTTTGTTTGGTTTCTAAAAAAAAATGTAGCTTGTTGTTGTTTCAAAATATTTATTTTCAATATTTTAAATGAGGTTTAATTTTTTTTAAGCACTTTTGTAGAAATTGTTTTTAATACGCTTTTTTTTGTTATTTTTTGCAAAATTAAACCAAAAATACAATTAATTGGCAAGCTAAAACATATTCTACAACAGCTTTTTTTTGAAAAGTTCTATTTTATATTTGAAAAATGGAGCTTAAAAGATTGAATTTCAAATATAATTCAAATTTAGTTATTTACTTAACAAAAACTTAACCTCCTTATTATTTATTAGTGTGTATATAATTTAGAAATAATTTGCAATTTTGTAATATTAAAATGAGTTTTTAAAAAAAATAAATAGACAATTTTCTTTTTGTTATAAATTATAAATTATTTAAAAGAATGAAAGCACATAATTTTTATGCAGGACCTTCGATATTGCCAAAATCGGCAGTAAAAGCAACAGCCAAAGCGATTAAAAACTTTGCAAATACCGGTATTTCGCTTGCTTCTATTTCGCACAGAAGTAAAGAGTTTGAAGCTGTTGTAAATGAAGCAGTTGCTTTGTTTAAAGAGTTACTTAATATACCTGAAGGATATGAGGTTTTATTTTTGGGTGGCGGTGCTAGTATGCAATTTGCTATGATTCCATACAATTTGATGAAAAAAAAGGCGGTATATGTAAATACCGGAGTTTGGTCAACGAAAGCAATGAAAGAAGCAAAACTTTTTGGCGAAGTAGTTGAAATCAAAGCTGATGATTTTTATCATATTCCAAAAGGCTATGCAATTGATTCTGAAGCTGATTATATTCATATTACAACAAACAATACCATTTATGGAACAGAACTTTTTGAGGACATCAATTCGCCAATTCCATTGGTAGCCGATATGTCTTCTGATATTTTTTCTCGTCCAATAGATGTTTCAAAATACGCGCTTATTTATGGTGGCGCACAAAAAAATCTTGCTCCTGCCGGAGTTACTTTTGTTATTGTAAAGAGCGAAATTCTTGGCAAAGTGGACAGAGTGATTCCTTCGATGTTGAAATACGAAACGCACATCAAAGATGGTTCGATGTATAATACTCCTCCTTGTATTCCTATTTATACTGCTCTTCAAACACTTAAATGGATTAAAAAAGAAGGTGGCGTAGCTGAAATGCAAAAGAAAGCTCAGAAAAAAGCTGACCTTTTATACAACGAAATAGATAGAAACCAAGTATTTAGAGCTACCGTAGCCGCTCCAGACCGCTCGCTTATGAATATTTGTTTTGTGATGAAAGACGAATACAAAGACAAAGAAGCTGAGTTTTCAAAATTTGCTGCCGAACGTGGTTTAATTGGTTTAAAGGGACATCGTTTAGTGGGCGGTTTCCGCGCTTCTACTTACAATGCTTTGCCAAAAGCAAGCGTAAAAGCACTTGTAAAAGCTATGCAAGATTTTGAAAAACAAATTATTAAATAATTGTTCGTTATTTATATTTTGACAGCAAAAAAGAATTTGTTTTTTGTACAAAATAGCTGAATTTAGTTATTTTCAAATTTTGCTATCGAAATGTTAATGAAAAAATTGAACAATCTAACCATTTAACAATTGAATTAAATGAAAAAAGTATTAATTGCAACTGACAAACCTTTTGCGCCTATTGCTGTAACTCAAATTAGAGAAGTGGTAGAAAACGCTGGGTATGAGTTGTGTTTGTTAGAAAAATATACAAGCCAAGCGCAATTGATTGATGCAATTGCAGAGGTAGATGCCGTAATTATCAGAAGCGATTTGGCAACCAAAGAAGTTCTTGATGCAGCAAAAAACTTGAAAGTTATCGTTAGGGCAGGTGCAGGCTACGACAATATAGACCTTGCAGCCGCCACCGCTAACGGAATTGTAGCGATGAATACTCCGGGTCAAAATTCAAATGCCGTAGCTGAATTGGTGTTTGGAATGATGGTGTATCAAATTCGTAATGCTTTTAATGGCAAATCGGGTAGCGAGTTGAGATGCAAAAAGTTAGGAATCCATGCTTACGGAAACGTAGGGAAATACGTAGCTAAAATTGCCAAAGGTTTTGGTATGGAAGTTTACGCTTTCGACCCTTTTGTAAAAGCTGAAGATATTGAAAATGACGGTGTTAAAGTTTTAAATTCGGTTGAAGAACTTTATGCTACTTGTCAATACATTTCTTTGCATATTCCGGCTAACGAAAAGACCAAAAAATCAATTGGTTACAATTTGTTGAAATCTATGCCACAAGGTGCTTGCTTAGTAAATACTGCTCGAAAAGAAGTAATTAACGAAGCTGAATTGGTAAAAGTGTTTGAAGAGCGAAAAGATTTTACGTATCTTTCTGACATAGAGCCTGATAACAAAGCCGAAATTGCCGAAAAATTTGCAGGCAGATATTTGTTTACTGCTAAAAAAATGGGCGCTCAAACCGAAGAGGCAAACATAAACGCAGGCAAAGCTGCTGCAGAACAAATTGTTGCATTTTTTGAACAAGGTGATGTTCGTTTCAAAGTAAATAAATAAAAATTTGTTTTAAATTTTATTTAAACGCACAAATTAGCTTAAAAAACTGGTTTGTGCGTTTTTTTTGTGGGTTAAATTTGGTGTGTAAATTTAGAAATTTTTGCATCAATCAAAAAAAAGCATTCAGCATTTTATGTCCATTTTGTTTCGTCAAATTCTATTAAATAAGTTGAAATTTGAACACCTTCAAGCGTTTCAACTGCCTCTGCTATTTGGTTGCTAAGCGTTAAATTATTCGGGTAAAATACAAGATACAA
>JAIFNL010000166.1 GCA_020047755.1 Bacteroidota bacterium | reverse complement strand
TTTTCGGTAAACTGCTGGTAAAGTGTGTTGTGAAATTCTTTGAAAACCGCTTTTTTGTTGCTCACTTGTGGCAGTCCTTTTAGCTCGGCAGCCAAAAAGGGATTGGAAATCAAAGCCCTGCCTATCATAAAATGCTCGGTTTGCGGGTATTGGGCTTGTAAATTGGCAAAGAACTCAAGGCTTGTAATGTCGCCATTGTAAGCAAGCGGGTGCTTAGAAAGTTCTAAGGCTTTGCCAAAAAGGGACACATCGGCAGAGCCTTTGTAAAGCTGTTTGCCATAGCGCGGGTGAAAAATAATTTCCGAAAGCTCGTAGTTGTTCAACATTTCTAACACTTTTGAAAACTCGTCGGGCGTTTCGTAGCCGCTTCGCATCTTAACCGAAAGCTTGAAGTTAATTTTGGGCATT
This sequence comes from Bacteroidota bacterium, assembly GCA_020047755.1. Lineage (GTDB taxonomy): Bacteria > Bacteroidota > Bacteroidia > Bacteroidales > JAIFNL01 > JAIFNL01. The sequence continues at coordinate 9,049 of JAIFNL010000166.1, read as the reverse complement.
ACTTCGTCTAAAATGCTTTCAATCAGTTCGGGAAAAGCCAACATTCCCGAACCTAGTTTGCGCTTTGCCACCATGGGATATGGGCAGCCCAAGTTCCAATTTACCTCCTTGTATTGCAAATCTTCGAGCATTTTGGCTAAAAACAAAAACTCCTCCACGCTGTTGGTCATTAGTTGAGGAATAACAGGCATTTGGTTGTTTTCGGGCTGTATGTCGTGCAAAAGCGACTTGCGCACTTCGCCATATTGTATGCGCAAATAGGGCGCAAAAGCCACATCTACGCCACCAAAATAATGAGCAAATGCGTTGCGAAAGTAATAATCCGTTACGCCTTGAAGCGGTGCAAGCGAGAGTTTTGTTGTTGCCATTGTAGAGGTCTTTGGGTTTTTGTTTTTTTGCAAAAGTACATTTTATTGGTGTTTTTAGCAAAGCGATTGCTATACTATTTTTTCGGCAAACCAATAAACAACTAATTATCAGCGCAAAACAATTTATTTAGCTAGTACAAAATGGCTGCCCCTCTCCTCCCCTCTTTGCTTTGTTTTGAGATTGTGTGTTTTTTTAGTTTTGGAGATTTTCTAGCTTGAGAAGTTAAAATTTGAGCGGTTTGAAAAGTGAGCAATTGAAATTATTCTCTTTTAGTTAAAGTTTTACTTTAGCGGCAGAAGTGTTGCAAGGTAGATGTTAACTAACAATAGTTCGCATCTCACGCAGGTATCGCCCCGAACGGGGCAAATATGCGTGAGTGCCCTTTTTCTATCGCAATCAAATAGCAGCCGAAATCTCCACCGAAAAGCTTTCTTTTCCGCATGAAAGTTTCATATTTTGCTGCGAATTGATTTGCGAAGCATCGGGATATTGCGTAATGGGTTCGATGCAAACCATATTGGGCGCAGGCGACCAAAGCATGAAATTAGTAAAGCCTGTGGTTTTCAATTTCACATCGAATCCACTGTCTTTTATCAACAAAATTTCTTGTTGGTTGAGCACCGGATAAGCCGTATTTCCGCCGTACATTATTTCCGAAAGCGTAACGCTTCCGCCTTTCCACTCAAAATACTCGTTGCCATAGCCCGAAAGCACAAAAGCTGGGTGGTAGCCCAACATATAAGGCATTCCGCTGGCGCACTCAAACTGAAAATGCACGAGCAAAGCATCGTTTGTAATTTCAAAAGTTTTGGTAAACAGAAAATCGTAGTTCCAAAACAGCTCTTTTTGGGTAGAACGTTTTGGATATTTTGAATTTAAAATAATGCTTCCGGCAGTATATTTTTTAGAATAAGTAACACTTTGAGCTGTTTGGCTTTCAAGTTTGTAGGTCATTTCGCGTAGCAAACCATGCTGGTCTTGTTTGCACTCGCCCAACGGCGTAGAAACCGTATAATTGTTGGCTTGCGTAGGTCCAATGATTGGAAACATTTCGGTATCGGAATATGCCCAGCCGTCGTGTTCCTTATTGTGCATAAATTCCTCATTTTCTCTTACATAACTAACCAATTCGCCCATATCAAAACTAGCCGACGATTTTTTATCCAAACTGTATATTGTTATCCGCGTTTTCATTATTTTGTTAAGTTTTTGATAGCGTAACTTGATAGCGACCTAAATTCTAAGAAAAGCAAAATTACGCAATTTTCCCCAAATTCTAATAACAAATTGTTACATTGTTAAATTGTTAAATTGTTATTTTATCACGAAAAATTGGAAAATTTACAATTTTAGCTAACTTTTTCAAAAAGTTACTATTTTTTTTACACTAGCAATTAATAATTCGTATTGCATTGAGCTTATCGATAGCAAGTTGCTGTTTTAAAGCGTCTAAACCATCAAACTTTTGTTCGTTACGTATTTTTTTGAGCAACACAATTTTCACTTCTTGCTCGTAAATAATTTCGGAAAAGTCGAATATATTTACTTCAATGCTAAGGCTTTGCGAGTTTGAGTTTAGTGTGGGGCGTGTGCCAATGTTCATCATACCGTAATGTATAGCGTGTGTTAAATGAATTTCCACAGCATATACACCCTTGCCAGGAATCAGTTTATAATGCTCATTAACAGCAATATTGGCGGTAGGAAAACCCAAATTGCGACCTATTTTGTTGCCATGTATTACTTTTCCGCTAACCGTATAGTTGTAATTCAAAAACTGTTTTGCGAGTTCTATATCTCCATCTATCAAGGCATTGCGTATTTTTGTAGAGCTTATGTTAATGTTTTTTTCCGAAAAGGCTTCAATTTGTTCTAAATAAAATTTGTGCCGTTCTGAGGCTTTGGCTATACAGTTCACTTCCCCTAGCCTATTATGCCCAAATTGGTGGTCGTAACCAATAATTAACCCTTTTATTTTGAGTTGCTTCACCAAAATTTGTTCGATGAAATCGCTTGCCGAAAACATAGAAAATTCTTTGGTAAACGGAAAAACAATTAAATTATCAATTCCTGTTTTGCCAAACAATTCGATGCGTTCGCTAATGGTATTGAGCAACTTAAGGTCTTCTTGCTTGGCGGAAAGCACCATGCGCGGGTGAGGCCAGAAAGTAAGTACCGTACTTTGAGCATTTTCGAGTTTGGCTTTGTGTATGAGGCGTTGAATAAGTTGTTGATGCCCTAAATGCAAACCATCAAAAGAACCAATGGTGAGAAAAGTATTTTCAACTTTGTAATCTTCTATGTTGTAGTAAATTTTCACGAGTACTGATTTTTTTTTGATTTTCCGTTTGTGCGTTTGTACATTTATAGTGATAAAATAACAATCAAATGACTGCACCAATTACAAAACACATCACTAACAGCATTTTACACATACAATTCAGTGGCACAAGCTAAGAAAGAACTTTTAAATGTTGCTTCATTTTTTCGAGCAACACTTCAAGTTTGAACGGTTTGCTAATGTAATCGTTCATTCCTGCGGCAAGGCAACTTTCTCTATCGCCATGCAAGGCGTTTGCAGTAATGGCAACGATGGGAATTTGGGTTTGACCATTTTTTTCGGCTTTTCGTATGCGCATCGAAGCTTCTAGCCCGTCCATTACAGGCATCTGAATATCCATCAAAACAATATCAAAGTCGGTAGTTGCCATTAAATCAAGAGCTTCTTGTCCGTTATTGGCAATGGCTATTTCGTGCACAAGCTTTTTCAAACTTAATACCATTATTTTTTGGTTTATTAAGTTATCTTCTACTATCAACACAACCGCTTCGCTCAAATTTTGTATTTTTTTATCTTTAAATCTTAGTGTTTTAGGCTTATTGCTGTCTTCAGAAGGCTTGGGAGCTTGTTTTGTTTTTAAAAGTTCCAAGGTAAACGAAAACAACGTTTCAAATGGATTAATTATAATATTTAAGCTTCCCTTATTGCTTTCGATTAGGGCGCGAGTGATAATATAATCTACGTTTTCGTCGCTTTTGTTTTTGTTATTGAGGTCGTCTATTTTTACGTTGAGAGGAGTGTCGCAACTAAATTCAAAACCAACAGTGTATTTGTCCTCCATCTCGCGGCTGAGGTCTATTTTTAAACCTAATTCTATTTGTTTCAGCTCTTCTGGATAATGCGATACAAAAAATTCTATGGTATTGAGTAAAATTTGTTTTATTTTAACAGGTTGTCCTAAAAATTCTTTGGGCAACTTATCGGTATATTCGGTTTTGAATAAAATCTTTTGAAAATTCTCTAACGAATAAAGTTTTAAGGTATTATTTAAGGTTTCGGTTAAATCGAAGGCATACTCCTCGTACTCTTGAATAGTGATTTTGTTGTTTGAGAAGCCGCCAATGTTATTTACTACGCTCACTAAGTTGTTTGACGAAGCTTTAAGCGTATTAAGCAAGTCAGCTTGCTCTGAATTTAACCTACTCTTGGAGAAAAAGTCGATAATTCCGTTAATGTTATTCAAAGGAGTGCGTATTTGATACGAAAGTGAAGCTATAAAATCATTTTTTTCTTTTATTTGTCTTTGCGCTAGCTCTATTTTTTCTTCCAATTGGTTTGTGTGTAAATCTCTTATTCTTAAAAGCATATAAACAGTAAGAATAACAACAATATACATACTCATTGTTCCCATAATAAAATTAATAGGCAATTCTACCTCAATATGATTTTGCAAAAAATAGATACTCGCTAAAATGCCCAAAGCACCCAAACTCCAAAGGGCACCTTCTTTTGCCGAAAGCATTGAAATAGCTAAAAATGGCAAAGCTACGAAGCTACCCGAAGCAAAAAAGATGTATTTTTCTTGAGTAATACCTACTAATATAAGACCAAAAATAAGGAAAAGTTGTAGATAAGTAGCAAATTTAATTTTCTTAGTCGTTTGAAAAATAAAAAAATTTGCTAATGTTAGTGCAACTACTATTAATCCAACAATTCCATTTACAATTTCTTGTTGAATGAAAAGAAAAGCCACTAAAAAAATACAAATCAATAAAAAGCTAAACAGTACGGCATAAAAAAAAGCAATTTTGCTTGCAGTAGCACTGTCTTGGCTATTTGCATTAAAATAAAGTTTATTTATTAATTTTTCCAATTCCTGAATTTATTTTAATAAATAATAAAAGCTATAATTTAGAAACCTTCTGAAGTATTCTTGTTTCTTAAAAGTTAATTCTCTTATTATCAAATGATGAACACAACACTTAGCTTGTTTTTTCTTCAAAAAAAAAATGAAATAAACAAGTTTTTAATATAGCCCAAAGCTAATTAAAAAAAATAGTTTACCAAATTTTAAAATACAAAATTAAAAAAAAAATTATAAAACAAGGGTTTGTTTTATTTATTTTTGTATCAAATACAAGGAGGTGAACTGTGTACAATGATTATAATGTGGTAATGCAATAAGCGTTTATTTTAAAAGATTCGTGAAATTCAATTTGATAATCAAATAATTCTACGTTACAAAAATTAGCTAGATTTATAAATATTCAAAAAAAAATAAGTACTCCCAGCAGGACTCGAACCTGCATTTAAAGTTTAGGAAACTTTCGTTCTATCCCTTGAACTATGAGAGCCTGTTTGTTTTATTTTTGTGAGGAAAGTTAAAACCTTAAAAAAACGCTGCAAAAGTAAATACTTTGAAGTTATTTTCAAAATAAAATATGCTTTTATGAAAAAAACAGCGTATTATTTTATACCACTTTAGTTAATCGCAAAGCAACTTCTTTAAGTACTTCGTCTGGTCTTGCAAAGCACAGCCTGAGCACTTTATTGTCTTCTTTCTGGTGATAAAACTCTGACATTGGCACACAAGCTACTCCGTATTTTGTGGTTAAGTGATTTGCAAATTCGCTGTCTTTCATAGTCGATACCTTACTGTAATCGAGTAGCAAAAAGAAAGTGCTCTCGCTATCAAGTACCTTAAACTTAGTGTCTTCAATGAGTTCGGTAAATAGATTGCGCTTGTTGCTATACAACTCGGCAAGCTCTAAATAACTTTTGTTGTTCAAATATTCGGCAAGTGCGTATTGAACGGGTTTGTTTATCGAAGCCGTTACAAAACGGTGTATTTTGCGAATTTCTTTGGTTAAGTTTTCGGGCGCAAGCGTGTAACCCACTTTCCAACCGGTAATGTTTAGCATTTTGCCAAATGAATTTACTACTATGCTTCTTTCAGCTAATTTTGGAAACATCGAAATGCTGCAAAAAGTATTTTCTGGAAAAACTAAATGCTCATAAACTTCGTCGGAAAGTACCACTATATTGCTATTTGCAACTATTTTGCTAAGCATTTCAAAGTCATCGTGGGTAAGCAATCTGCCGGTGGGCGTATGTGGCGTGTTGATAATAATCATTCGGGTGCGAGCCGTAACGTGCATTTTTACTTGCTCCCAGTTGATTACATAGTCGGGGTGTTGCAATTTTACATAAATTGGTTTTCCTCCGTTTAGCCTTACCACTGGCGAATACGTATCGTAAGCGGGTTCAAAAATAATAACCTCGTTGTCTTCGTCCACAAAGGCAGTGATAGCCGAGTAAATTGCTTCGGTAGCACCTGCTGTGATTGTTATTTCGGTTTGGGGATTGTATTTTTTAGAGTATAATTCTTCTATTACAGTTGAAATAGCTTGGCGCAATTCAAGTACGCCCTCAAGAGTTGCGTATTGATTGTTGTTTGCCAGCATATATTTGGTTACTAAGTTTATAAGTTCATCTGATGTGTTTAATTCAGGAAAACCTTGTGCTAAATCTATTGCACCGTGTTCTGCTGCCAATTTCGACATTTGCATTACAATCGATTCTTTGATATTTAGTAACTTTGCTGACATATTTCAAGTTAAATTAATTACAATAGGGAATTTATTTACTACTAAAAACCTATATTTTTGCATTTAAGCACGTTTATTTCATTTTTATATAATCACGCAAAAATAAACTTTTTTTTTTACTTTTGAAAATTAAAATACAATGTTTTTTGCAATAAAAAAAAACAGATGCGTAATAGCTAAGTAATCAGCCATTTATTAAAATATGTTTAATAGCAAGAAAAAAAAAGATTGGAATGAAATTGGGTTGTTTTCTTCGTTTGATAATCTTTAGTTTTCTAAATATTCTTTTAAATACAACTCTTTTCCATCAAAAACGGCGTAGGTAAACAAATTAATCCATTCTCCCAAATTTATGCAACGGCTATTTTCAGAAAGAGGTTTGTCGAACATCAAATGTCTGTGCCCATAGACAAAATAGTCGAAATGTTGTGTTTTTAGAATTTCTTTTGAGTAAAGCATGAGCCATTCTTTGTTGTCGCCAAAATATGCTGCTCCGGCTTTGTTGTATTTGCTGCTTCCAGCCCAGGCGTGGGCTACTTTCATGGTAAAATTGGGGTGGAGAAAAGAAAGAACTTTTTGAAAAAAACGCGAAGTGAAAAAAAATTTCATGGCATTGTATTTTTTGTCGTAATCCCCTAACCCATCGCCATGTGCAATGTAAAATTTTTTGCTGTTGTATTCTTTGCTAACAGGCTGGCGGTGTAGAATCATTCCGGTTTCGCGGTGCAGGTAGTCAAAAACCCAAAGGTCGTGGTTGCCGGTGTAAAAATGAATGGGAATTCCTTGGTCGGTTAGTTGGCAAATTTTGCCCAAAATACGCAAAAAACCTTTGGGAACTACTCTTTTCCATTCAAACCAAAATTCAAAAATATCGCCCAAAAGCCAAATTTCGTCAGCATCTTTTGAAACCTCATCGAGCCAGCGAACTATTTTTTTTTCGCGTACCAAACTCTCTTCGTAAGTTGGATATCCCAAATGTGCATCGGAAAGAAAATATATTTTCATGCAAAAAAAATAATGATAAATGCCTTATTAACATTAGCGTTATTGATACGATGACTCTAAGTCATCGTATCAATTTGCAGTTTAATAGTTAGTGTTTGAAAGAAAACTACGCCAAATCGGTTCGACCGGCTTGTCCGGTCTGTCCGATGATTTCCTAACAGCCTAACCGACAGACCGACAAGTCGGTCGAACGGTTTCTGTTTTTTTATATTTTCAAAAAATTGATGAGTTTTCTTTCAAGAACTAGTTAAAATTATTTTCCAAAAATTTCGGCTAGTTTTTGTCCCAAAGCCGGACCACGTAAATTTTGGGCAATGATTTTGCCTTGTGGGTCGATTAGGTAATTAGCCGGAATGCTTTGTACTCCATACAATTGGGCGGCTGCCGAGTTCCAATATTGCAAATCGCTTACATGAATCCATTTGCCTAATTGGTCTTTTTCTATTGCACCTACCCAAGCATCTTTGGTTTGGTCGAGCGAAACTTGGAAAATTTCAAAGTTTTTGCCGCCATATTTAGCGTAGTTTGCTACTAAATTCGGGTTTTCTGCTCTACATGGGCGGCACCAAGCTGCCCAAAAATCGAGCAAAACGTATTTGCCTTTGAGCGACGACAAACGTAGCGTATCGCCTTTTGGGGTTGGCAAAGCAATTTCCATTGCATCAACGCCTGCTTGGGTTGAAAGGGCTTTGCTTGCTTGCATTTCGAGTTGTTGCTTTACTTTGGTCAAGAACGAATCGAATGATTTTACGTACATATTGTCGGGGTGAGTTTTCTTTAACGAACCCAACACTTTTTCGTAAACCTCCATGTCGTTTTCTAAGTTGAAAATCGGTTGCTGAGGAGGAAATTGTTGGTGAATAATAAAGATAGTAATTATAGAGCCTAAGTTGCGGTCGATTAACTCACTAGTGAATTTCTTTTGCGACGAAACTAATACTTCCAATTCTTTGTCTATCGAAGGTTGTACCGAGTCTAAGGTATTTGCAGCCACTGCATTTTGGTAAGTTACGCCTAGTGCTTGCAATTTGTCTAAGTTTGAATACAAGAAGTCGTTAAAACTTTTGATTTCAGACGAACCTTTCGAGCCTTCTACTTTGTAATCTTTCGACATGGTATTCAAATCAGCATCGAATGTAATTTTGTCGCCAGGTTCTACATACAAGGTAACTAGGTTGTTGTCTATTTTTAAAATAAAAAATTTGGGTTCTTTTATTTTGCCTTCAAATGTAAAATTGCCTTCGGCATCTACTTTGGTAGAATCGAAAGGAAGATATTGACTTTCGCCTATTTCTTCGAGCGAAATAGACTTGTTGCTTGCGTTGGTAAGTTTTCCCTTTATAGAAAACTCGTTAGGGTTTGAGCAAGAATAGAATATTGCTACTAACGCCAAAAATAAAACTGAAAATTTATTCATTTTTTTTGATGATTTTAAAATTAATGGAATTGTTTTTTATTTGTTGGTTTTGTTTTTTTTTGTATCTTGGCTTCTTCAAATAACTGCTTTTTTTTCTTTTCGTATTTTTAATTTCGCGTGCAAATATAGATATATTTCAATTTGTTAGCAAATAATAATTTTAAAAGCAAATCAAATTTAACTATATTTAGCACAAATTATTGATGGCGTGGTTGATAGCAACCGAAATTCTAAGAAAAGCAAGAGTTTGTAATTTTTTCTATGGCGTTGTTTAAATTTTACTGAAGTTTCGCAGTTCAATTATATTATTGATTATCAATAAAAAAGATGAATTTTGTTTCACAAAGTATCACAAAGTTAAAGCACAAA
>JAIFNL010000256.1 GCA_020047755.1 Bacteroidota bacterium | reverse complement strand
GTTTGCGAGCAGTACGTCCGGTAATTCGTTTGCCGGTAAGCATCAATTCACGAGCATTGTATTCGCCCACACGCTTAATTACATAAGGCGATATGCAAGCTGGCACAATGCCAATTTTTACTTCGCTCAGCGAAAAAATGGTATTTTCTTCGGCTAATGCAAAATCGCAAGCTGCCAAAAAACCATTGCCACCACCTATTACTGCGCCGTGCACCATAGCAACTGTTGGCTTTTGGCAAGTATAAATGGCATAAAAACACTCCGAAAGTCGCAAACTTTCGGCATAATTTTGACTATACATATCGTTCGAAACTTCTCGCAGCCAATTTAGGTCGGCTCCGGCACAAAATGATTTTCCGCGCCCACGCAGTACTACTACTTTTATGTGGTTGCTAATATTAACATATTCAATTGCCTGAATCAACTCTTCAATCATTTCTTCATTAAACGCATTGTGAATCTGCGGACGATTGAGCCAAATAGTTCCTACTTGCTCCGTTATTTCTATCTCAATGGTTTTAAAATTCATAGTTTTTGTATTTAGAAGTTTTTTTGTTTTAAAAAAAAGAGCTTCTAAAAATTAACATAACACACAAAGGCAATTTTTAGAAGCTCCGAAAAGATTTTCATCGTCATTCTACGGTTACCGATTTAGCCAAGTTTCGAGGCTGATCTACATCACAACCACGCAAAACGGCAATGTGATATGCCAAAAGTTGCAAAGGAATGGTTGCCAAAATAGGCACAAGTGCGGGCGAAGTTTCGGGCAATTCAAATACGTGGTCAGCCGTTTGGTTCATCAGCAAGTCGCCTTTTGTGGCGATGGCAATCACTTTGCCTTTTCGGGCTTTTACCTCTTGCATGTTGCTCAAAATCTTTTCGTAGAATTGGTCTTTGGTTGCAATGACTACTATTGGCATTTTTTCGTCAATCAAAGCAATAGGTCCGTGTTTCATTTCGCCTGCCGGATAACCTTCGGCATGAATGTACGAAATTTCTTTCAACTTTAAAGCACCTTCTAGCGCAACCGGAAAGTTGTAACCTCTACCTAAATATAAGAAATCGTTAATAGTAGCATATACTTTTGCTATTTCTTTTAGTTCTTCATTTTTGAGCAAAATTTCTTTTATTTGGTTTGGAATATCCACAATAGCACGGGTTGTGGCTTCAAATTGTTCTTGCGAAATGGTTGCTTTGCGTCGTCCTATTTCGAGAGCCATCATAGTTAATACCATCACTTGAGTAGTAAAGGCTTTGGTAGATGCCACACCAATTTCGGGACCCGCATGTGTGTAAACTCCTGCCACTGTAGCTCTTGGAATGCTCGAACCTACCACATTGCAGATGCCAATAACGGTTGCTCCTGCACGCTGTGCAATGTCGATAGCTGCAAGAGTATCAGCAGTTTCGCCGCTTTGACTAATGGCAAGGATGACGTCATCTTTTTCGATTATGGGGTTGCGGTATCTAAATTCAGAACCGTATTCTACTTCTACCGGAATGCGTGCATATTCTTCAATCAGGTACTCGCCAAGCAGCCCTGCGTGCCACGAAGTGCCGCAAGCTATGATTGTAATTTTCTTTGCCGCAAGTAATTGTGGCATTACTTTGTGCAAGCCGCCCAGTTTTATCGATTTAAAATCGGAAGCTACACGCCCTCTGAAAGTATCGAGAATAGAATCGGGCTGCTCAAAAATTTCTTTTAGCATAAAATGCTCATAACCACCTTTTTCTATTTGTCCTATGTCAAGGTCAAGCTCTTGCACTTTGGGTTCGAGCATGTAATTATCGACCGACTTGAGGGTAAGTTGGTTTTTTTCGATAATAGCCAAATGGTTATTTTCTAAGTAAATAACGCTTTTGGTATGCTCTATAATAGGCGAAGCATCTGAAGCAATAAAATATTCTTCGTTGCCCAAGCCAATTACCAAAGGGCTGCCTTTGCGAGCAGCGTAAAGCGTTTGAGGCGTTACACTGCACGAAATAACCAAGCCATACGCTCCAATAACTTTTTCCAAAGCCAATTTAATGGCTATTTCGGGCGTTAAATCGCCTTTGAGATAGAAAAACTCAATCAGATTGACCAGCACTTCGGTATCGGTTTCGCTTTTGAAAACGTAACCATTTTTTTGAAGTTTGGTTTTGAGCGGATTGTAATTTTCTATTATTCCGTTGTGAATTAGAGTAAAATATCCACCTTGCGATTGATGCGGGTGTGCATTGGCATCGCTCGGAACTCCGTGTGTAGCCCAGCGTGTATGCGCCATTCCCACCGAACCTTTTATATTTTTACCTTCTACATGTTTTTCTAATTCGCTTACTCTACCTATACTTTTATAAATATTGGTTTCACCATTAATTAAGGCAATTCCTGCAGAATCGTAACCTCTGTATTCTAAACGCTTTAAGCCGTTTATCAATATTGGATACGCTTCTTTTTTGCCAATATAACCTACAATACCGCACATATTAATTATGAATTATGAATTATTCTATTGTTAAATTGATAATGCAAAAATAAAATAATTATCAACTATTCAGTTATCAATTATAAAAAGTCAGTTGTTAAAAGAAGTTTTGATTAATACTCCTTCTTGGTTTCCGATGATATCTGTTATTTTTCCGGAGTTTATGTTGTTGTCAAAATCGGTATTGTAGCTAATTCGTATGTTGCCTATTTGCGAAACTTTTCCGCTATTTTCTAAGCCGTGAAAGTAGCCAATTTTCACATTTCCTATTTGCGATATTCTACCGGTTTTGCCTTTTTCTGCCATAAAATCGTAGTAATTGAAGGTGTAATTGCCTATTGATTTTATTTTACCTACTTTACTTTCGTGCTCGTCGTATGCGTAGTAGGTAAAAAGTAAATTACCTATTTTTTTTATTTTGCCAGGGTTGTTAGAGTCGTAATAATACTCAAATTTAACATCATCGATGCGTTCTATTTTTCCGCTTACCATGGTTTCTATCCAATGGTATTTGATTGCCGATTCGCCTAATGTTGATATTTCGATATTGCCATTGGTATCTACCGAAATGATAACGTTTCCTGTGCTAATGTCTTGTTTTAGAATAAATTTTGCTTCAAAACCATTGGGTGCAATTTCGACAGCAAACGGCAAATTAGTTTGCGAAAAAACATTCATGAGCGTTAATTGTAAAAAAAATAACAAAGCAATTTTTTTCATGAGTACGTCTTAATTAAATCTTAATTTTTCTAAAAATCGAAGCTATAACCTACTACAAAAGCATAAATGTTCATTGGATTATTTGTATTTTTTTCGGTTTGAATCAAATAACCAAGCGAAACATCGTTATGCTTGTTTATTTTGTATTTTAGCTCAGCGTTGTACCTGAAATTTGAAATTGTATGACTGTATTTCCCATTGAGCGAGTAATACATTTCGGCAGAAAGGCTTGGTGTAATAGGATAAAGGTATATTTTGTAAGCTGCTTTTAAGCGAAACCGTAGGTTATTGCTAGGCACAGAGCCATCATCGCTCGAATAATAATCGCTGTATTTTGATTGAAAGCGAGCTCTAAAACTGGTAGATACTCGTTTAATTTTTTGTTTGTATTCAGCATCAAAGCCGTAGCGATGCCTAATGCTATAATAGCCTTCGGATTTATTTTCCTGCTCGAAACGATAATTTAGCCCAAAGCTTATTTTTTTTCCTAACGAATAGCCAGCTTCTAATTCCGTGAAAACTTTATCTATTTCGGCAATATTTTGCCTTAGCCTTACCGACTGCACTAAGCCAATTTTAAAATCACTTCCTATTTTTTTTTCAATACCTAGTTCGCTCCACAGTTGTGCGTCATTCACCTGAGCATGAGCTGATAAATAAAAAAAAGCAAGCAAAACTAGCAAATTAATTTTCTTTAATATAATCATAGTATAGTACAATCGTTCGTTAAATTTTAAATTATAATCTTATTATTTAATATATTACATTAAAAAATTGTATTTCAAAAAAAACTTTTTTTGGAAAATAATCGCATCAGTTCGAGTATGTAATGGCACAAGAAATAAACGACATTTTACATTTTAAAAAAACATTGTAAATCAATCAATTAAAAAGATTATTCGCTACTTACATTAGCCTTTTAGTTCTTCTTGCGCCAAATAGTAAAAAATAGTAATTTGAGCAGAATCTTTCAAGAAATTAATTTTGTCTATTTTTACTCTATTGATTACCAAGCCTGTTCTTTCTTGTAAATCAGCAATGAGTTCGTTATATTTTTCGGGTTTTATTAAGTCTATTTTTTCATAAGTAATTCTTTTTTGAGCCTCGTGCTTAATAAAGCGAACCGATTCTAAAAGCCAAGTAATACCCAAAATGGCAAAATTTGTAAATAATAACTCGGCATAGCTTACTTTTTTGTTGGCAAGTGCATTTACAACTGCTATTCCGATAACGACAAACAAATACGTCATTTCTTTAATTGGAATAGCATCGGTTCGGTAGCGAATAATGCCAAAAATAGCAAACAAACCTAAGGCAAAACCTAATTGTAGCTTCACATTATCGAGTAAAATACACAAAAAGAAAACAATAGTGGATATTAAAAGATAAGTAAACAGGTAATCGCGCCTCAACGAACGTGGATAATATACTTTTTTCACTATCAAATAAACGATGGTTGCAGTAAAGGCAAAACGCATCATCAATTCCACGAAATCTTCAACGTCTATCAGGTCGATACCAAATAGCTGAATATTAAGCAACAAATCTAACATAGTATTATTTTAAATTATTAATTGTTAATTAATTACATTCAAAATTTTCAATTCTTTTCTAATTTATGAATGGTCATCATTTTTTGTTTGAAATTATTCTTTTTTATGCTCTCATTGATTAGCGCAGTTCCAATGCAGTATTTACTTATTCGTTGTTCGTTCACTTTGAGCACTTTAAGTGCTTTTATAAGTTCCGAGTCCGAATCGTAGGTTTCTTGTTTTATCTCTACAATTACCGTTTTGCGCAAAGTGCACTCATGTTGGTCTTTTTTAAAATTTAGATTTACATCAATAGTAGCACGTTCGTTTTTTGTTTTGTTCACCAGTGTAAAACGCTGAAATTTAATATCTAACTTATTTTCTAACTCAGAAAGATAATAAGGTGAATGCTTTTTTACAAACAAATTATTCTCCTCCTGGCTGTGTTTTTGGGTAAGAGTTCGTTTTTTTCGGGTTTTGCCTTTGTTGTCTTTAAATTTTATTTCGGTAAAAACAGTTTGAGACTCAACATACTCGCGAATTCTAATTTTGTATCTATTTACTCGCCCGTTGTGGTGCGCCAAATAAAGTTTAAAATCGGCTGTGTCGAAATAATTGTTTTTGTAAGTCATCAAACGATTGTTGTCGATTTCCAAAACTCGGTAATAAGGCTCAATAGCTTGCAGCAAAAGAGGCAGTTTGCTAATGTGCATCACATACTTAGTGTCTATTCTATTCATTAGCTTCACGTTATCCATTTCTGAAAGTGAAATATTTTCTAATGTATTCAAAATTTCAATCATCTACTAAAAAGTTTTTTGCATTTTGCTATTGTTACAAACACCAAATTAATTGATGCAAATGCTAATAAGTAACGATTAATGTTTTTTCTGATTGATATACAATATTTTACAAGTAAAATGAATGTGTTTTAATACTATTCATTTACTTATTTTTTTGTTTAGAAAAGAACTAAGATTATTTTTGTTAGAAACCTTTCGACTTAAACCAATTTTATGCCTATTTTTGCTTTTATTATTTTAAAATTGAAATAAACAAAAGCAGGAAAATAGCATCTAGCAAGAGACAAAAATAAATAAAATTTAATTTATTATCAAATAAACATTTCTTTTATTCACAAATAGTTCAAATTTAACATTTATTTAACCATGAAAAAGATTTTCTTTTACGCACTCTTTTTTTTAACATTTCAGCTTTCGGCACAGCAAAAAGAATTTGCACAAAAGCTTATCGATACCCTTTGTTTGCCAGAGTTTAAGGGCAGAGGCTATGTAGAAAACGGCGACAGAATAGCTGCCGATTTTATTGCAAAAAAACTGAATGAAATTGGTGCAAAGCCTTTTACAAAAAGCTATTTTCAGCCCTTTAGCATCAATGTAAATACTTTTCCGGCTCAAATGAGCCTCAAAATAGGCGACAAACAACAAACTGCAGGTGTCGATTATTTGGTGCACGCCTCATCGTGTTCACTATCGGGAAGCTATAAAATTATTGTTTTCAACTCAAAAAATCACATTAAAATACAACAATATCTAGGCAAAGACAACCGAAAATTGTTTGTACTACTCGATACTTTGGGAATGAACAACAAGCAAGAAGCCGAAAAATTGATGCAATACAAACAAAACCAATTAAATGCTGCCGGAATTATTGAGGTTTTCGATAAAAATTTGACCTACATTCCCTCAGCTATTCAAAACGATTTTGTTAGCATTCAATTGAAAAGGAACAACTTACCCGAAAAAATAAAATCGCTAACTATCGACGTAAAAAATGAATTCAAAACCAATTACTCCACACAAAATGTAGCGGCTTTTATACAGGGCGAAATTGATAGTTTTATAGTATTTTCGGCACATTACGACCACTTAGGAAAGATGGGAAGCGAGGTTTACTTTGCTGGCGCAAACGACAACGCTAGTGGTGTGGCAATGGTACTAAATTTGGCAAGTTATTTTTCGGAGCACAAGCCTAAGTATTCTATTGCCTTTTTGTTTTTTAGTGCCGAAGAACTTGGCATTTTGGGTTCTGCTTTTTACAACCAAAATCCTCTATTTCCTCTTACTAAAATAAAGTTTCTCACCAATTTGGATATGGTAGGAAGTGGCGAAAAAGGCATTAAAGTTGTAAATGCTACCGTTTTTCAAAAAGAATTTCAACTTTTGCAAAGTATTAATAATCAAAACAATTACCTAAGCCAAATTGGTGCACGCACTCCGGCAGCCAATTCCGACCATTATTTTTTTTATCAAAACAAAGTACCTTGTTTTTTCATTTATACTTTAGGCGAATATTCTGAATATCACAATATTTACGACAGGTCGAACAAACTTCCGCTCAATAAATACGATGAATTATTCAACTTAATAGTGAAATTTACTGCAGGCTTGTAGGTTTAATTAGGAGTTAAGAGTTGGGAATGTATTTTATTGTAAAAACAATTTATCAATATAATTCAATATCTTTTTTAGAATTTCGATTACTAGCAAGCTGTGTGTTGTCAATTAATTGTTAAGATTTCATTAAATCTACAACACCAAATAAAACATAACTCATTGATTTATTTTGGTTTATTTCATTCAACTTATTTGTATGATATGATACCAGTTAAATAATTATTTTGTATCTAATTTTTATTGTTTAAATTTGCAACCAAAATGATACAAATTCTATTAATTTGAATTTGATATTGTGTTTTTGGTTTATAATTGTAAGTTTTAAAATTAAAGTCTAGCGTAACTGCTAAACTTTGGGAAGTCGATAAAAGACTTCTTATTTAAATAAGCTGTAAATCCGTGAGGCTCTACAGCTTATTTTTTTGTACCTGCACCAAGTTATTTTCCTTCGCCCTTTAGAACAGTTATCACTGTGTGCAACAGTATTTTAATATCCAAAACAATTGACATATTTTCGATGTAAATAAGGTCGTAGTGAAGTCGTTTGTTCATTTGTTCGATGGTTTCGGTGTAGCCCACTTTTATCGAACTCCAGGAGGTTATTCCCGGACGAACTTTAAAAATTCGATAATACAAAGGGTTTCTAAGAGCAATTTGCTTGATGTAAAAAAGCCTTTCGGGGCGCGGACCTACCAGCGACATATCGCCAATAAGCACGTTGTAAAACTGTGGCAACTCATCGAGGCGAGTTTTGCGTAAGAATTTGCCAAACTTTGTAATTCGCGGGTCGTTGTCTGACGACAAGCGCGGTCCGTTGGCTTCGGCATCTTTTACCATAGAACGAAATTTGTAGATAGTAAAAGGCTTTCCGTGCAATCCAATGCGCTCGTGCGAATAAAAAATAGCCCCTTTGGACGTAAACGCCACACCAAAACCCACAAACAAAAAAAGTGGAAAAAGTAAAACCAGCCCAAGAATAGAAATCACTAAATCCATTGCTCGTTTGAGCGTTTCTTCCCATGTGGGCATCAGGCTTTTGCGCAATTCCATGAGCGGAATGCCATAAATAGACGAAATTTTGACTAAACCCGTTATTACATCATAAACATTGGGCGTAGCTTTTATGCTAAGATTTTGAAACGTGAGCTTGGTTAAAATTTTTTTCATCAGCTCCTTTTCTTCCGATTCTATGGCTATAATAACTTCCTCTATTTTATGCAGTTCGATTAAATCAATCAACTCTTTCAATCCTCCCAAATGAGGAATTTCGTGATGCAATTTGCTATAAATCTGCTTTTGAACATTTATAAAACCAAGGAAATTATTTCCACTCAATTTGGGTTTGCGATTGAGCAAGGTATAATATTTATAGGCATTCTTCCAACTACCTATCATTAAGGTATTAAAACCTATAACTCCTTTCTGTATTTGCTTGTGAGTGTGCGAAGTTAAAATAAGGCGAGGAATGTAAGTGAGCACAAACTGAAAGCTAAAAAGCGCGAAAAACGAAAGATAATAAAATTTATATTGAAGAATATAATCGTCGAGAATAATTGCAAAAAACAGAATAATAGAGCCAATAATTACCACAAAAAAAGTATTCCAAAATTCTAATTGCCTCGATTTTCGATAAATATCTTTATAATATCCACTAAAATAATACAGCGTAAGCCAAAAAAAAGGCAAAACCAATAATGCTAAAAAATATTGATGAGTAAAATAAACTTCGGCATTTCCTATTATGTGTATTTGCCTGAAAATAACAAATAAAGTCCAAGCAAGCATGGTAGTAAGTGTATCGAAAACGATGTATTTTAATTTATGTTTTGCCGAGTTCATTTTATTGTTATACGTTGAAAATTTGTGTTTGCCGATTTCTGAAAAATATTTTTCTCTGTTACAAATAAAACTTTAAGCCTCTATTTTCTAGTTCAAATGAGGATTTAAAATTGAAAAATAACCAAGAAACAGCATTTTTTTTTATAATCTGTATTAAATTTGTTCAATGTCAAACTTGTGTTCAAATTTTAAATTAAGCACTATGCGATTTTGTATAGTGTAATCGTTTTTGTGATTAAGTAAATTTTAATCTATTGCTGCAAGTAATTATTTTACATGCTATTTTCGAGCAAAATTATACATTTTATTTTAAATGAGAAATGAAAAATTGAAGTCACTACTATTTTGCAAAACAGGGCAAGAAATGCAAAAAGTATTAATTACTCATTATACTCTTATTAATTAGTTGGTTAATTAATGAAATGATGTGCTATTTCTAATTAATTTTCAATGAGTTAAATTTGAATAAAAACGCAAATTATTTCCTTAAACAGTATA